>CANPBB010000017.1 GCA_947572235.1 uncultured Clostridia bacterium | reverse complement strand
GCGGCAATGACGAGCGGGAGCAGACGCTGAACCAGCTCCTTGCGGAGATGGACGGCTTCGACCCCAGCAAGGGCATCATCGTTTTAGCCGCCACCAACCGTCCGGAGGTGCTGGACAAGGCCCTCCTCCGCCCGGGCCGGTTTGATAGGCGGATCACCGTGGACCGCCCCAACCTGGCCGGCCGGCTCAAGACGCTGGAGGTACACACCCGGAAGATCAAGCTCTCCGAGGACGTGAACTTAGACAAGATCGCCCAGGCCACTGCCGGCTGCGTCGGTGCGGATTTAGCCAACATGGTCAACGAGGCCGCCCTCCGGGCCGTGCGCCACAACCGCTTGGCGGTGAACCAGGAGGACCTTCTGATCTCCTTTGAGGTGGTCATTGCCGGCGCGGAGAAGAAGGGCACCGTGATCACCGAGAAGGAGAAGCGGATCATCGCCTACCACGAGGTGGGACACGCCTTGGTGGCCGCCAAGCAGAAGAACACCCAGCCGGTGACAAAGATCACCATCGTGCCCCACACCCAGGGCACCTTGGGCTATACCCTGAACCTCCCCGAGGAAGAGAAATTCCTCATGAGCAAGGAGGATATCCTCTCGGAGATCCGCACCCTCTTGGCCGGCCGCAGCGCCGAGGAGGTGGTCTGCAATACCCAGACCTCCGGCGCCGCCAATGACATCGAGCGCGCCACCGAGCTGGCAAGAAACCTGGTGACCCGGTTTGGTATGGTCGAGGAATTTGACATGATGGCCTTGGGCACGGTGAACGGCCAGTATTTAGACGGCACCTACGCCATGAACTGCGCCCAAGAGACCTACGCCGCCGCCGACCGTGCGGTGGCCCAGATCATCCGGGAGTGCCACCAGGAGGCGAAGCAGCTGCTGATGGACAACCGGGAGATGCTGGACGCGGTGGCGTCGTATCTTCTGAAGAAGGAGACCATCACCGGTCAGGAGATGATGGCGATCTTGGAGGGCAGGGACCCGGAGCAGGTGGAGTACTACGGCCTCAACTCCGCCCAGCCCAAGGCCGCCGAGAACGACGCACCTCCGGCGCAGCCGCCCCACACCGCCGGCGACCCGGCACCCATGCCCACAGCGGAGGGCCCGGTGGAGGACCACCCATCGGCAGACGAGCTGCGGGAAGAGTAAGCGCACTTCGAAGCGCCCCGGGAGGAAAACCTCCCGGGGCGCTTTCTTCACGGGCAAATCCACCCTATCCATTTCCGATACCGCCAACAACAAAAGAGAACCCAGTCTCCCGACCGCTCCCCAGACTATCAAAAAAGGCGGCAGAGTGGGTTGGCAGTAAGGAGGATAGCGCGAAAGGAACCAAAGAGGGGTTCCTTTCGCGTTCAATCACCCCGCCCGCAGGCAACAAATTTCGGCCTGCGGCTGAAATTTGCCTTAGTTTGTCAAAAAACCTTTTGGTTTTTTGACAAACTAAGAGGGACCAGCCTCTCGACTGGTCCCCCTTTTTCGCAATCACAATTTACAGTGCGCAGACGTTCACCGCGCGGAGCTTGTTGGGATCCTTGGGATCGGGCTCGGTGTCATAGCTGACCTTCTGCCCCTCGGCCAAGGTGCGGAAACCGGTGCCCTGAATGGCGGAGAAGTGCACGAACACGTCGCCGCTCCCATCGTCATTGGCAATGAAGCCAAATCCCTTCGTCTCGTTGAACCACTTGACAGTACCGTTATGCATATCAACAGCACCTCCTAAAAAAATGTTATTCTATGAAGAGAAACATTTCGTACCGGAGGTGCTTTACCGTGAGAGGAAATCGGCCCGTTCCGGTCCTTTTACAACCCCCTCGAGCTGGGCCATAAAATGCTGCTGTGGACGGTCGGTACAGGAGTCAGACCGGCTTACCGCAGCGACTACTACATCTTAGAATACGGCTACAGTATATGCCTTTCCCTTGGACAAGTCAAGAGGAATCTGTTGAAATTTGTGGGAAAAATTTGACCTGCACAGATTTATTCCACTTGGGCGCCCGACAGGAGGGCGGTGCGGCGGAGAAGAAAATATCCTACCCCCACCAGATCCGCCAGGAACCACCCGATGGGCACCGCCCACCAGACCCCCAGCACCCCCACCGCGGGGATGGGAGAGAGGGCGTAAGCCAGTGCTACACGGGTTCCCAGGGAGATCACCGTCAACACCACGGACATCCCCGGCCGCTCCAGCGCCCGGTAGAGGCCATAGAGCAGAAACAGCAGGGCAATACCGCAATAAAATGCCCCCTCGATGCGCAGATAACCCACACCGATATCCAGAATTTCTGTCTCATTTGCCTGCACAAAGATGCCCATCAGCGGCCGGGCAAAGGCAAACACAACCGCCGACACCAACGCGGAGAATGCCATGGACAGCACCGCCGCCTGCCGGATGCCGGTGCGGATGCGCCGGTGCTGTCCCGCGCCGTAGTTCTGGGCCACAAAGGTGGAAAAGGCGTTGCCGAAGTCCTGCACCGGCATGTAGGCGAAGGCGTCGATCTTCACCGCGGCGGCGAAGGCGGCCATCACCGCCGGCCCGAAGCTGTTGACCACCCCTTGGACCAGCAGGATGCCGAAGTTCATCACCGACTGCTGTACACAGGTGAGCACCGAATGCCGCCCAATCTCCCCCATGGCGGACAGGCGCAGCCCCGCCCCCCGCCGGGGGCGCAGGTGGGGAAAACGGAGGAGGGTATAGACGGTAATGGCGGCGGCGGAGGCCCCTTGGGCGATCACCGTAGCGGCGGCGGCCCCCTTCACGCCCCACTGGAGCCCCAGCACGAACCACAGATCCAGCCCGATATTCAAAAGGGCCGAGAAGGCCAAAAAGGCCAGCGGCACGGCGGAGTTCCCCAAGGAGCGGAGCAGACAGGCGAAGAAGTTATAGAGGAAGGTGAAGGCGATGCCGAAGAAGATCACATAGAGATAGTCCCGCATAAGGCCATAGACCAAGGGGTGGACCCGAAGGAAGCGGAGAATGGGGTCAATGAGGACAAAGACGGCGACATTCAGCACCACCGTGATCCCGGCGATCAGGGCAAAGGCGGCGGCGATCCCCTCCCGCAGCCCCTCCATGTCCCGCTGGCCGAAGCGGATGGCAAAGACGGTGCCGCTGCCCATGCACAGCCCTAAGAGGATGGAGGTGAGAAAGGTCATCAGCGTAAACGCGGAGCCCACCGCCCCCAAGGCGTTGGAGCCGAGAAACTGGCCGACAATGAGGGTATCGGCGATGTTGTAGAGCTGCTGGAGCAGGTTGCCGGCGATCATAGGGGCGGCAAAGCGCAGCATGGTGCCGGTGACACTGCCGGCCGTCAGATCTCGCTGCATGGCGGGGTACCTCCTGAGGGAATCATACTCGTTGAAAAGACGTTGCCCTCTATTGTAAGGGAGGCGGCGAAGAAAGTCAATCCTCCACACCTCCTGCGGCCAATAAGAACAGTTGCGTCCGCAGGCTGTTTGTGCTATACTGCACCTGAAAGGGCCAAGAGGGCCGTACTGAAGAGGAAGTGAGGTATCTTCATGGGTATTTTTGAAAAATTCCGCAAGAATAAGAAGGAAGTCACCCCCGGCGGCTCCCCCATCTACCGCTACGAGGAGCAGGAGAACCGGGAGTTCCAGATGCCCGCCGAGATGGGCCGCTACGCCGAGGAGATCGAAGCCCAGTTCGCCCAGCTCTTCCCGGACCACAAGAGCTTTGTGTTCCATGAGCTGCTCTCGGACTTGGTCCACATCGACGTGCACATCATCTGCCCCGACGAGGAGCTTCCCTTCTACGTGCTCTACACCACCGGCATGAGCGATCTGCCTATGACGCTGCCGGAGGAAATTGAGAATCCGGAGCTGTACCGCCGCTCGGAGCTCTACCTCTTCCTCCCCGGGGACTGGCAGTTAGGCAAGCCGGGTGATGTGGGCACAGACATCCCCCCGGAGTACTACTGGCCCATCCACCTGATCAAGTTTTTAGCCCGGTTCCCCCACGAGTACAAGACCTGGCTGGGCTGGGGCCACACCATGCCCAACGGCCCCGGCTACGCCCCCATCGGCGAGGGCACCAAGATGGGCGGCGTGGTCCTCACCGCCATGGACAAGGTCCCCCCGCTCAAGGCCAAGGACGGCACCGTCGTCAACTTCTACATGGTCCTCCCCGCCTACAAAGAGGAGATCGAGTACAAGCTGCGCTACGGTATGGAGAAGCTGGAGGAGCGGTTTATGGAGGGCAAGGTATCCTTGGTCTGGGACATCCAGCGCCCCAACCTCTGCCCCGACTTCACCGAGGTACTTGACGGCCTGTAATCATCTCAAAAAATATTCCCATCTGTATTGGCTCTATCTCAAACCACATCCCATCAACAGCGAAAAAGGAGGCAGTTTTTATGTCAGAGGCGAGAATTTACCAGCTGCCGGCGGAGCAGACGCTCACCGGCGTGGCCTGCGCGCTGGAGCGGTTTCTGCGGGAGGAGAAGTCCCTGGAGGCCGAGGGCCTCTCCGTGGGGGAGGACAGCTATTTCATCCAAGCCCGCGTCCGGGAGGACTGGAAGAAGTTCGTGGGTTTAGATCAGGCGATCCAGATCCGGCTCACACGCTACAACACCTCCCTCACAGTGGACGTGGGGGAGGGAAAGTGGGCGGACAAGCTGGGCGGGGTCCTGGTGGGCCGTCTGCTCTTCGCGCCGCTGCTGGTGACATCGGCCATCGGCGCGGTGATGCAGGGCCTCCTCCCCGGCGAGGTATTTGACTGCGTGGCCCGGACCTTAGGCGGCGGAAAGGACCTCTGCCCCCACTGTAAGGCCCCTCTGCCGGCGGAGGCCAAATTCTGCCCCGCCTGCGGCCAGTCCGCCGGGGCCGTGTGCCCCGTCTGCGGCAAGCAGGCCGCCCCCGGCGCCAAGTTCTGCACCGACTGCGGGACGGAGCTGCGGTAGCCCCCGCGATAAAAGACCCGGACGGCCCTGTCGTCCGGGTCTTTTGCCAAGAGTGAGCAGTCACCTGTTGATGGATGACGGTCCGATCAACTGGAGTTTATTGAACTGTAATTCTCAAAAGGCAAAAATCAAATCCCTGCCGTATGCTCTGCAAAATTTCCACATGGACAGGTTTTTCAAAGACAATCTCAAATAATTTTTTGTTATATCCAGCCGTGCAGTGACACCATGTTAATGAATCTGAATGCTTTGCTTTCTCTAACATAGGACATTCACAAGAAAACATTTTGGTATACAATTGATCCCCTTTCATAAACCAACCGGCACCATTTTCATTCAAAGCAGCGACAAATCTATGTAAATCCTTATCTAAAGAGAGATAGAGCTGTTTCAAGCTTTCTGCCGTATCCTCTAACCTGCCATTTTCATTACAATAGCACCCTTGGCGAATGCTTTTTACCGTTTTCTCATCAAATCTATCTTCAAGAACAGCAGACAGCTTTTCTACCCACTCGGCCCGGATCTCCGGCGTCGAATGTACAGACAGCGGAATTTCTTTTATGATGCTTTCTGCCGCTTCCCCTGATACATTCTTTTCCAAACTATGTTTCAGTCTCATCAATTCATCTATTTCTAATGTCGGAGAAACCTGCTCTGGCATAGAAAAATGTTTCATATTCTTTCTCCTTAACCTCCGATTTGTCGAATTGATTATAGCGCATAGTCTCTTGAATAGCAATGTACTTCTGCGGAAACCGCCGAAGTGATATCCCAGCATCACTTTCCTGAAAAGGGACGACGAAAATTTCCCCCTTTCCCTCCTCCGTCGTTTGTGCTATACTGTCTTTGCATACACAACTATAAACACATTCGAGGAAAACGAACATGCAATACCTCTCACACAGCGCCGCCGACACCGAGGAGCTGGGCCGGCGGCTGGCGGCGGTCCTCCGCAGCGGCGACGTGGTGGCCTGCCGCGGCGGCTTAGGTGCGGGGAAGACCGCCTTCACGCGGGGACTGGCCGCGGGCCTGGGCTGTACCGCCCGGGTCTCCAGCCCCACCTTCACCATCGTCAATGAGTACGACGGCCCCCTCCCCCTCTTCCACTTTGACATGTACCGCCTCTCCGACGCGGCGGAGCTCTTCGACATCGGCTGGGAGGACTACCTCTCCCGCCCCGGCGTCTGCGCCGTGGAGTGGAGCGAGCGGGTGGAGGACGCCCTGCCGCCGGGGACTGTCGTTGTCACCATAGAGCGCCGCCCGGACAAGGAAGATTGGCGCACCGTCACCGTGGAGGGGAGGGACCTATGAACATCTTAGCCATCGAGAGCTCCGCCCGGTCGGCCTCCTGCGCCGTGCTCCGGGACGGGGAGCTGCTCTGCCGGGCGGACCAGGCCACCGGCCTCACCCACAGCCGGACGCTGATGCCCATGGTGGAATCCATGCTGCAAAACGCCGAGCTGACGCCCCAAGATATGGACGTCATCGCCGTAGCCGCCGGCCCCGGCTCCTTCACGGGCCTCCGCATCGGCGTGGCGGCGGCCAAGGGCCTCGCCTGGGCCTTGGAGAAGCCCTGCGCGGCGGTGTCCACGCTGGAGGCTATGACCGCCCCCCTGTCCCATATGGACGCCGTGGTGATCTGCGCTATGGACGCCCGGCGCCATCAGATCTACAACGCCCTCTTCCGCACCCGAGGCGGCATCTGGGAGCGAAACACCCCGGACCGAGCCATCTCCTTGGAGGACTTGGCGGAGGAGCTGAAGGGGGAGAAGCGGGTCCCCCCCCGCTTCCCCCAGCTGGTGGTGGGCGATGGGGCGGAGCTGTGCCGGGACTACCTGCTCTCCCAAGGCATCGCCTGTGAGCTGGCCCCCCGGCACCTGCGCCTCCAGAGCGCCGTAGGGGTGGCCCTGGCCGTCTGGCCCAAGGTACAGGCGGGGGAGCTCTGCACCGCGCAGGAGCTGACCCCGGCCTACCTGCGGCTGTCCCAGGCGGAGCGGGAGCGGCTGGCGCGGGAACAGAGATAGCGGGAACAGAAACAGAGGAGGAGAACTATGAGCCTGCACATTGTCGGCCACCCGCTGGTGGCCCACAAGCTGACCATCCTGCGGGATAAAAACACCCCCACCAAGGACTTTCGGACCTTGGTGGAGGAGATCGGGATGTTTCTCACCTACGAGGCCACCCGGGACCTGCCCCTCACCACCCGGAAAATCGAGACGCCCCTGTGCGCCATGGACGCCCCCACGCTGTCGGGGAAGAAGCTGGCGGTGGTGCCTATCCTCCGGGCGGGGCTGGGACTGGTGGAGGGGGTGCTGCGGATGGTACCCTCGGCCAAGGTGGGCCACATCGGCCTCTACCGGGACGAGGAGACCTTACAGCCGGTGAAGTACTTCTGCAAGATGCCCCCGGACATCGCCCAGCGGGATGTGCTGGTGGTGGACCCCATGCTGGCCACCGGCGGCAGCGCCTGCGCGGCCATCGCCTTTATGAAGGAGTACGGCTGCCAAAACATCAAGCTGATGGTGCTGGTGGCCGCCCCGGAGGGGGCAGCCAAGGTGGAGCGGGAGCACCCGGAGGTCCCCATCTACTGCGCCGCCTTGGACGACCGCCTGAACCAGCGGGGCTACATCGTCCCCGGATTAGGCGACGCCGGCGACCGCATCTTCGGCACACTGTAGGGCGGGAGCGGCCCTGCTGTCTGCGTCAAACGACAGAGTTTTGAGGGGATAATGCTAATATGAAAAGAAAAACTTTATGGATTGCGCTGTTGATGCTGTCTGGAAATATTCTCGCGGTTCTGGACATGCTATCTCTATGAAATAAGCACACATTGTATGAGGGGATGTAGCAATGACAAACAATCAAAAAGGGCTGGACTTTGAAAGAAAATGCTACAATAAACTAATAGAAGTTGGATTTTCAAATTTGCGCCGTACAAAGAATACTGATAACGGGGCAGATATCATTGGGACATATAATGGGCTGACATATGTTTTTCAATGCAAGGACCATGCAAAGAAGCATGGAAATAAAGGTGTGCAAGAGGTAGTTGCGGCGCGACATCTATATAAGGCTAATCGATGTGTTGTAATTTCGAGCAGTGGATTTACACCATCCGCAATCCAATTGGCCAAAGCTACTAATTGTATTTTGCTCACTTCATCTGATTTTTTTGAAATACATGATTTCCCACCTGCTAATTATTCTCTACTGTTTCAAGAGGAAGTGATAGTCAAGGATTTTGATTATGATTTAGTGGAGGAATACGATAAAATCAGAAAAGATCTTTGTAGAACACCTAAATTGTGTGAGTTAAGCAAAAATTTGCAATATAGAATTAGAAAAGAGTATACGAATTATGGAAATTTTCTTACTAAAATTGGTGATACAAAGTACTCGACAAAGCCATCTGACGAAGAATTGCAGAAAGAGTATCTGCGAGTAAAGTCCATCATTAAAAAAATTCCGACCTTAAAAGATATAAAAGAGCATAGTTCGTTTCCGTTAAACCCATTTCAGCAATATCCTTTTACAGAATTACAAGAAGAATGCGGTGATCGTCCATATATTAAAAGAGGCGCAACCAAGGAACAATTAACAGATGCGTATTTTGCTTTGCAAAAAAAGCTTGGTCATCCACCTTCAATAAAAGAAATCGATAGAGATTGCCAATATAAGGCTTCCTATTATAGAAGGTTATGGGGCGATATGAATGCGTTTTTCGATAGTATCGGAAAAACAAGAACGGAAGCGGGTCTACCACGGGTATATACAAAAACAGATGTAATTCTAATTTATTCGTTAATAAAACTTCTGCTTTCAATTGTAAAAGAGAGCAACGACTATGAAGTTAACCAAACAGTTCTTGAACAGTTAACATTTAAAGGTAAAACTTTAATTTCACCAAGTATATTTTCAAAGAAATTTGGTACATGGGACAATTTTGTTCAATATATTCATGATAAAGAAATAGACTCGGTATTTAGCAAGATGCTTGAACAAATAAAGGAACAAGAGGGGCTTTTCCCGCAGGGATAGACTCTATAGTCTTGCTATGGTTCAGAGGGGGCCTGCTGAAAAGTATTTTTATTATGGGTTCTATTTTGATTTAGTCTGTTTTCTCATAATTATCTAATGTAATGTAAAGAGGTCAAAGAGGGAAGTAATCTTATTTTCTACGTGGCCCTGCTGATCAGTCTTTATTGACCTGTGCTTGGTTGTCAGCAGGATCGGCTATGCTACATAAGCAACTCCTCGGCAAATTTTCACCAAACTCCATATGTATAATCCAGCGCCGCACCTCGGTAGAATAGAGTGTGCGGCGCTTTTTTATCCGAATGCAAAAACATCTCCCGCGAACAGCGAAACCTCGCCGCCCTCCCCGGTGACTATATAGGTGAAGGGCCCTTCCCCGCCGGCCATCCGGCGGAGCAATCGACGAAAGGGAGTGCATCCTATGGAGGACAGCAGGATCATCGACCTATTTTTTCAGCGCAGCGGCGACGCTGTAGCCGCCCTCAGCGGCAAATACGCCAACTACTGCTACACCATCGCCTACAACATCCTCTCCAGCGCGGAGGACGCGGAGGAGTGCGTCAACGACACCTATCTGGGGGTGTGGAACGCCATACCGCCCCACCGCCCTCTCCGGCTGAGCGCCTTTGTGGGCAAGATCACCCGGCGGCTGGCCTTCAACCGCCGGCGCGCCCTCCAGACGGAGAAGCGGGGCGGCGGCGCGCTGCCCCTGATTCTGGAGGAGCTGGAGGAGTGCACCGCCGGCGGAGAGGACACCTATGGCGCGGTGGAGGACGCGGAGCTGGAGCGGTCCATCAACCGCTTCCTCCAGGCCCTGCCGGAGCGCCACGGCAATGTGTTCCTCCGCCGCTACTGGTACGCCGAGTCCCTTCAGGACATTGCCAAGCGCTATGGCCTGAAGGAGAACACGGTAAAAACCATCCTCTACCGCACCCGGCAGAAGCTGAAAGCGCACCTTGAAAAGGAGGGTATTCTGTTATGAAAAAGCATGAACGGCTGTTTTTGGCCATCGGCGCCGCCGACGAGGACCTGCTCCGCCGCAGCGAGGAGGCCGGAAAGCGCCGCCGCCTAAGACGGTGGGGCACGGCCCTGACCGCCGCGGCCTGCTTGGCGCTGATCCTCACCGCCCTGCTCCCCCGGCTCGCCGACGGCGGGGATGTCGTCCCCCCCTCCCCCAGCGGCCCCAACGATCCCCCGACTGTGATCACCCCCCCGGAGAACACGCCACCCGAGGACGTGACCCTCCCGGCAGACCCCGACATCTCCTTTGACCCCCAGAGCCCCGACGCGGTGTTTCACTTCCTCCAGTACACGGGAGACACGGAGTCAGCCGCCCCCGGCTTCACCATCTATATCAACGAGGAACTCTACGCCCTCTCGGAGCAGAGCGGCGCCTGCGTGGTCCGCCCAAAGGACCCGGTGCAGATTCCCGGCGCGGAGCTGCCCCCCTGCGAGCTGTGGATCACCCACCTGGACCAGCCCCCGGAGGAGGCCAAAGCCGCCCTGACAGAAACCCTCCAAGGGAAGTACCCCACGCTCTCCGACTGGGAGAGCGACCCCCTCACCGGCGCCCTCCGGCTCTATGGCTGGGAGAGCACCGGCTGGGACGCGGAATATTTCGAGGCTTTCCTCTTTGACGACGGGGAGGGCGGCGCCTACGTCCTCTCCTTCACCTGCTTCATGGAGGCGGTGGAGGGCCACGGGGCCCGGTTTGCGGATATGATCCGCACCTTCCGCTCGGTGCGTCAGGGCGTCCCCCCCTGGCTGACGGAGCTGGACACCGCCGCCCAGGCCGTCACCCGGGCCGTCCTCACCGGCAGCCTCTCCGACGGCGCGGCGTATATCGCCGAGGGCGCGGACATGGAGGGCTACGGCGAGGACGCCTCCCCCTATGTCAGCATATCGGCCTTCAACTACACCGTGGACGACGTCCAGTCCCCTGCCTCCGCCATCGTCTCCGTCCAGTGCCGCGTGGACATCGAGGACTCCTACGACTACCTCACCATCGAGATGCGGTACCAGAACGGCCGGTGGCTGGCCCTCTGGAGCGGACTTGAAAAATAACCAAGGGCGCGGGAGTTCTCACCCCCGCGCCCCTTGCTCCGCCCATGTCCCGCCGCCCCCTTGCCGCGGCGGCGCCCATATGCCGCAACACCTGCCATAAAGGCCGCCGCGGCAAAGCAGCACTTTCAAAAGCTGTTCCAAAAGCTGACGGAGCTCCCAAGGACCGGCTTGGCCGGCACCATCGCCATGGGCTATGAGCCGGCGGAGGACCCGGACATGCGGATTCTGGAGCTCCGCCGCGGCCTGTTTTGAACCTTCCGCAAAAACATTTCCCACTCGCCGGAGCTCCAGGAGCTCTGCCGGGTGGGAAATACGTACTTTTGTCTGTCTGAGGACGCACAGCGCCCTGCCCGCTATATCAGGCGCTCCAAGAGCGCCGCCCCTCCCTGTGGTGGACGGCGGGGAACACCTTGCGGTACCAGCGGCGCATGTAGAGCCCCACCGTGGCGGACACCTCCCGGGAGGCCACCACCTTGTCGGCCAAGGTTAAAATCCAAGCCTCAGAATTCCGCGGCACCGGAGCCAGAGGAAACATGTGGCTGATGATGGCGGAGCGCTGGCGCTCGTCCAAGGGAAAAAAGCGGTCCGCCCGGCGGGCAGCGCGCTTGCCATGGGCAAAGGCGTGCATCTGCCTCACCCTGTGCCACCCCCGGTAGCGCCGCAGGGTCCGCTTGTAGTCGTCGCTGTGCCAGTCGTAGCCGAAGAAATCATGGAGCAGCGCCGCCCGGGTCACCGCCCGGACCCGCTCCTCTGTCAGGTGGAAATACAGGGCAAGGCGGCAGGCGCACCGCGCGGTGTCCACCGAGTGGACATACAGGGAGTTCTCCCCGCCGTGGTGGGTGCACAGGCGCAGCTGCTGAAACAGCGGATGGCCGATAATATCCTCGGTCATCTGCTCAAAAAACTGATCCATGGGACTCCCCTCCGCAGATCAAGAATCGCCGCTCGCGCCGCCCTCCGCCGGACAGGCGGCGGGGCGCGCTCGCGTAACCGAGGTATAGTATAGCCCATCCCACAGGGCTTTGCAAGGGATAGATTTTGGGAATTCGTACATTTTTCTGTCAAAGCCGCCCTGCGCAAGCCCCTTGCGCGGAGGCGGCCGGCATGGTACAATGGGGATATCAAAGAGGGGGAGGGGTTTTCATGGACGCCGAAGCGCGGAGGGCAAAGATCCGTCAGACGCTGTCGCGGGCCGCGGCGCCGGTCAGCGCCGCGGCCTTGGCCAAGGACTTGGGCGTCAGCCGGCAGGTGATCGTGGGGGACGTGGCCCTGCTGCGGGCGGCTGGGCTGGATATATCCGCCACCCCCCGGGGCTATCTCCTGCGCCAGGAGGAGCGGGGGCTGCTGCGCACGGTGGCCTGCCGCCACGCCGCCAAGGAGATGGAGGCGGAGCTGACCGCCATAGTGGACAACGGCTGTACCGTAATGGACGTGATTGTGGAGCACCCGGTATACGGCCAGCTCACCGGGACACTGCGCCTGTCCAGCCGCTACGATGTGGGCCAGTTTGTGGCCCGCTGCTCCGAGGCGGCGGCGCCGCCGCTGTCGCTGCTCACAGAGGGAATCCATCTGCATACGCTGTCCTGCCCTGACGAGGGGGCCTACCAAAGGGTCTGCGCGGCACTGCGGGAGCTGGATATTCTTCTGGAGTAGGCCCATCATCCCCCCCAAAAACCGCTGTACTGCCCGCGTCACAAACCAAAGGAGAAAAAAATGAGCTACGCAGACGACATCTTTATCCAAACCTGCCGCACCATCTTGGACAGCGGCACATGGGACACAGACCTGCCCGTCCGCCCCCGCTGGGCCGACGGCGTCCCCGCCCACACGGTAAAAACCTTCGGCGTGGTAAACCGGTACGACCTGCGGCAGGAGTTCCCCATCATGACCCTCCGCCGCACCTACTTCAAATCCTGCGTGGATGAACTGCTCTGGATCTGGCAGAAGAAGTCCAACCAAATCTCCCGCCTCTCCAGCCACGTCTGGGACGCCTGGGCCGACGAAAACGGCACCATCGGCAAGGCCTACGGCTACCAGCTTGGCATCAAGCACCACTACAGCGACGGCGACTTCGACCAAGTGGACCGTGTCCTGAAGGACCTAAAGGAAAACCCGGCCAGCCGCCGGATGGTCACAAGCCTCTTCAACCACGCCGACCTCCACCAGATGGGCCTCTACCCCTGCGCCTGGTCCATGACCTTCAACGTCGCCGGCCATACCCTCAACGCCGTTTTGAACCAGCGCAGCCAGGACATGCTCACCGCCAGCAACTGGAACGTGTGCCAGTACGCGGTACTGCTGCACATGATGGCCCGCTCTGCCGGCTTGGAGGCCGGGGAGCTCCTCCACGTCATCGCCGACTGCCACATCTATGACCGCCACATCCCCATTGTGGAGAAACTCCTGACCTTAGAGCCCCGCCCCGCCCCCAAACTGCTGATCAACCCGGACAAGACCGACTTCTACGCCTTCACCCCGGAGGACTTCCAGCTGGAGGGCTACGACCCCCACCCCCTCTCCGAGAAAATCGAGGTGGCGATATGATGAACGCCATCGCCGCCGTCAGCGCCGACTGGGGCATCGGCAGGGATAACGACCTTCTCTTTCACATCCGCGAGGACATGCGCCGCTTCCGTGAGCTCACCAGCGGCGGCACGGTAATCATGGGCCGCAAAAACTTAGACTCCCTCCCCGGCGGCCGCCCCCTCCCCCAGCGCCGCAACATCGTTATCACCCGCCAGCCAAACTTCACCCGGGAGGGCATAGAGGTCGTCCACTCCATCGCCGAAGCCCTCCGCCTGACAGAGGGTCAGGAGGACATCTGGGTTATCGGCGGCGGCGAAATCTACGCCGCCCTCCTCCCCTGCTGCAAGCGCTGCCACATCACCAAAATAGACGCCTCCCTCCCCTTCGACACCGCCTTTCCCAACTTGGACACCCTCCCCAACTGGCGTCTTTTATCCCCCGGCATCCCCAAAACAGAAGGGGGCCTCACCTACCGCTTCACGGAATACATCAACGAATCCCTATAAAGAAACCGCCTCCAACAAAACGGAGGCAGTTTTCATTTCAAAAACCATGCTATAATAAACCCAAATTCAAATCCGCCGCTCCTAATTAAAGGAAGGAAGGTGCCCCCCATGCCAACCCTCACCACCGACATCCGCGCCATCAAGGGCATCGGTGAACAGCGCGCCAAATCCCTCGCCAAGCTCCACATCGCCACCTTGCGGGACCTGATCGCCTACTTCCCCCGCTCCTACGAGGACCGCACCGCCGTCACACCCATCGCCCAACTCCAGAGCGGGGAGACCGCCTGCGTGGAGGCCATGGTGGCCGCCGCCCCCACCCTCAGCCGGGTGCGCCGGGGCTTGGAGCTGGTAAAGCTCCGGGCGGTGGACGCCACCGGCACGCTGGACATCACCTTCTTCAACCAGCCCTACATGAAGGACCAGCTGAAGGCCGGGGAGACCTACACCTTCTGCGGCAAAATCGAGGGCGCCCTCCTGCGTAAGCAAATGACCAACCCGGTGGTGGAGCGGGAGGGCCAGCACCTCCTCACCGGCCGCATCGTCCCCATCTACCCCCTCACCGCCGGCGTCAGCCAGTCCATCCTGATCCGCTCCATGGCCCAAGGCCTCGCCGCCTGCCGGGACCTGCTCCCCGACCCCCTCCCCGAGCCAGTGCGAAAGGAGCACAAGCTCTGCCACATCTCCTACGCCTACGACCAAATCCACTTCCCCACCGACCAGAATACCCTCGCCATCGCCCGCCGCCGCTTGGTATTCGAGGAGCTGTTCCTCTTCGCCATCGGCCTGAAAAAGCTCCGCACCCGCCGAAGCGCCGTCTCCGCCGCCCCCTGCCCGGTGACGGACCTGACGGACTTCACCGCCGCCCTGCCCTTCGCCCTCACCGACGCCCAGCGCCGTGTCATTGGCGAAATCCTCGCCGACCTCTCCTCCGGACGCCCCATGAACCGCTTGGTCCAAGGGGACGTAGGCTCCGGCAAAACCATGGTGGCCGCCGCCGCCATGGTCTGCGCCGCCAAAAACGGCCTCCAGTCCGCCCTGATGGCCCCCACGGAGATCTTAGCCGAGCAGCACTGCCGGGGCCTCGCCCCTCTCTTGGAGGGTCTGGGCCTCCGCTGCGCCCTCCTCACCGGCTCCATGAAAGCCGCCCAGCGCCGGACCCTCCTGACCCAGCTGGCCAACGGCGCCGTGGACATCGCCATCGGCACCCACGCCCTGATCAGCCCCGACGTGGCCTACCAAAACTTAGGCCTGGTGGTCACCGATGAGCAGCACCGCTTCGGCGTGGCCCAGCGCTCGGCCCTCTCGGCCAAGGGCACGGACCCCCACCTCCTGGTGATGTCCGCCACCCCCATCCCCCGGACCCTGTCCCTGATCATCTACGGCGACTTGGACGCCTCCATCATCGACCAGCTCCCCCCCGGCCGGCAGGCGGTGGACACCTTCGCTGTCCCCGGCAGCTACCGCCAGCGGATCTACGCCTTCCTCCGCAAGCACATCGCCGCCGGCCGGCAGGCCTACATTATCTGCCCCATGGTAGAGGAAAACGACGCGCTCCCCGACGACCGCAAGGCCGTCAAGGAGTACGCCGCCATGCTCCAAGAGCAGGTCTTCCCGGACCTGCGCATCGCCTTTGTCCACGGCAGGATGAAGCCCAAGGAGAAGGACGCCGTCATGTCCGCCTTCGCCGCCGGCGAGACGGATATCCTGGTCTCCACCACTGTCGTAGAGGTGGGCGTAGATGTGCCCAACGCCGTGGTGATGGTGGTGGAGAACGCGGAGCGCTTCGGCCTCAGCCAGCTCCACCAGCTCCGCGGCCGTGTAGGCCGGGGCCAGCACAAATCCTACTGCATCCTGATCTCCGACAACCGCAGCGATGAGACTCAAGCCCGCCTCAAAGCCATGACCCGCCTCCGCGACGGCTTCCGCATCGCCGAGGAGAACTTAAAACTCCGGGGCCCCGGCGACTTCTTCGGCCAGCGCCAGCACGGCCTCCCCGCCATGAAAATCGCGGACCTGAGCTGTGACATAGCCCTCCTACAGGAGGCCCAATCCGCCGCCGAGCGCCTCCTCCAAGCCGACCCGGAGCTCTCCTCCCACCCCCTGACCGCCCAGAGGGTGGAGGAGCTGTTTCAGGGCCAAGGGGGAGGGATGAACTAAGAGGCAGGCGTGAGACGTTGTGGCATTTGCCTTCGGCGAATAGAAGGAAAGAATCAAAAATGAATTTCAACTCGTCCGGCGTAAGCCGGACACATTCACTCCTGACTTCTACCTCCCAACTGTTCCGCCACCGTCCTCATCTCCCCCTCCGAAACCTCCCAATCAAAGTAGATCTCCACAATCCGCCCCTCATAGCACAGCAGATACCGCCCCTGCGGCCCATCGTCCTCCCGCATCAGCCGGTAGGCCTCCTTCGCCTGCCACGGTGCCGGGTCGATGGCCTGATACTGCTCCCGATACCCCTCCGGCACGCCCGCGTCGTAGTTAACCTCGTCCCGCTCCCGCAGCATGGCGTCCCGGCAAAGATCGTACAGCGCCGGCACCTTCACCGTCGCCACGCTGTAGCTCAAATAGGGCATCTCCTGAGAATCCGCCGCGTCCAGCCGGGGTTTCTGCACCGCCTCCATCCAGCCGGTGAGGAAGGACTCCTCCGACCGCAGCCGATAGCTGTACCCCTCATATTCCACCCCCAGCAGCTCCTCCACCGTCAGCGGCAGCGTGTCGCTGTAGGCCGTAAAGGTGTGCCCATTGTACTCATAGCTCTCCTCCCGGCCCTCCGACAGCCACCCATGTCTGACGGCATAGCCCACTCCCGCCATCATCGCGCCTTGCCAGACCAGCACCAGCACCACGCAGAGCCCTATTGTGACCCCTAAGTTGACGCCCTTGGATACCTTCCTCTTCTTGAGACGGTCCCTGACCCGGACCACCACCGCAGTGACCAGCGGCACCGTCAGGGCGAGGGCCAAAAACAGCGCCCCCGCCGCCGGGGACCGGGTCCGCACTTGGCTGATCAGATAAGCCGCCGCCACCGCCAGCACGCCGAAGATCACCCCGACCTGTATCCAGTGGTCGCTGCGCATAGGCAGGAATTCCCCCCGCTCCGCCGCCTGCGCCGCCCGATGGTGCCACAGGTAGTACCCGGCTATGCTGCCCGCGCACAGCGCGATCACCAGCACCCACATGAGGCCGCTGAACAGGCTGGCGCTGTCGGCCAGCGTCTCCGCCACGTGGTTCTTCACATCTCCCCAGAGCATCCACCCTTGGAAAAGCGACACCGCCAGCAGAGCAATGTTGGCAAACAGCACGCTCCCCTTGGACCGGTGGATGGTGTCCACCATCACCACCGGGTCCGTCTCGATGGGCACCGGATTCTCCCGCTGGTTGTAAAAAACCTGCATCTGTGCCGAGGACGCCGCGATCTCCCACCCAGTGTGCTCACAGAAGTCATAGAAGGTGCTCTGCCCCTCGCTGGGCTCCGGATCAAACAGCGACGCCCCCGGACAGTAGGTCACGCAGAAGGTCAGCTTCTTGGGCTCAATCCGCCGGTAGACCCAGCTCCAACTCCCGAACTTCTCCAGCAGCCACCCCCGCTCCGCCATCCGGCTCAGGCGTCTCTCGATCCCCTTCTGGTCAAAAAACGAGTAGAGCTCAAACCGCCCCATTCTCTCCCTCATCTCTGCTCCTCCTCCCCCATCATCCGCCGATAGTCCTCCGCTTGGGCACAGATCCGCCGGTACTCCTTCTCCAGCGTCTCCTCCCCGCTCTTGGTCAGGATATAGCTGCGCCGACGCCCCTCCACCTTGGTCTCCCGGATCATCCCCGCCTGACGGAACTCCTCCAGCAGATTGTAAAGGGTCCCCGACCCCACCGTCACCCGCCCCTCTGTCATAGCGGGCACCCTGTCCAAAATATCCATCCCATAACACTCCTCTCTGAGACAGAGCAAAATATAAAACATCTGCTCCGTCAGCGTCCGAAACTTCAGCCTCGGCATCGCCCCGCCCCCTATTCTCGATATTCGAGCATCCTCATCCCCCAGTATAACCTCGATAATCGAGAATGTCAAGAGGCCTCCCCCAAAAACATGTCTGCCTCATGAAATGCAAAGGTCCGATATTTTTTGCCAGAGAGACCGTTGTTTTCGAGAAAGGGGCCGGTGAGGACACCAGCCCCTACAAAATTTCCGCGTCCGTAGGGGCCGATGTCCTCATCGGCCCGATTTCTGCAAGGGCGGCCGCAGTCCGCCCCTATCTCCGCCAAACCCGCCGCCCAAAAAACAGGCCACCCAAAGCAACACTCCAACCGTCCAAAAGCCCTCGTCAGAGTTTGCGCCTCTGGCGCAAAAAATCTAAAATCGTTTTTCCCGCGGCGTGTACGTGGGAAAAACACCCTGCGGGCCGCGCTCGGCCCGAACCTTTTTCGCGGGGGACGGCGCGCCGTCCCCCGTGAAAAATCGTCCCTATCAGTCTGAAAAGGCGGGGCCTTTTCAGACTGATAGTTCAAAGCTATACCAAGTATGCTCCGCCCGATGCACCATCTCCCAAGTAAACCCCTGCGCCTCACACTCCGCCCAAGTAATATACCGGAAATAGAACTCCGTCTCCAAATGGCAGGGAATCAGATCCAAAATCACATCCCGAATCTGCTCAAACCCCTCGGGAATCCCGGACACATCGGGAAAAATCACCCGAATATGCCCATACTCCCCCGTCTCCTGCGCCAGCGCCCAGATACCGCAGCCCCGGATTGCCCGATTGATCCCCGCCAGCGTGAAGCTGTCCCCGCTGACCTGGAGCAGCGCGGCGATGGCCTCCCGCCGCCGCTTCACCCCATAGTCCGCCGGCCGGTGGGCGAAGAGATCCTCCCGCAGCCTCAGCCCCTCCGCCTCCGCCGTGGACAGGATCACCTCCCGCTCCGCCCGCTCCACAGCGGCGCCGCAGCCGTCCAGAGCCGCCCCCGCCGCCTCCAGCTCGCCGCCGCTGAGGGACCCCTCCGACAGGTCATAGACCCCCAATGGCCCCAGCAGCTCCTTCAAATACCCGCCGTACCCCATACGCTAAACCTCCCCAATGGTCAGCGACTGAAGGGTAGGCAGCTCCCCCACCGCCGCCGGCACATCCGCCGCCGGGGTGATAATCTGATAGTTGGCCACGCTGGGCAGCTGGTAGAGCAGATTCCCCAGCTCCGCCCGCAGTACGCCCTTCCCCAACAGCCGGCCGGTGAAGTATCCCCGCAGCGCCGCGTCCGCCGCCGCAGCAGCCTCCTCGTGGGTGTACCCCGCCGCCGGCTTCAGCGCCGTCTGGAGGGCCACCGGCCGCAGCTTGGGGGCCTTCACCTGCAAGTCCACCGCGATCTCCCGCTTCTCCTGCAAATAGGCCTGGATCTCCTCCAGCAGCGGTGCCTCCGGGGCCCCGGCCACAGTGGCCACATACACATCCACCGTCCCGATCCCCCGGGCCCGGCCCACCGCCGCAGCCGCCGCCACCGCCGGAAATCCCATAGCCTCCTGCTCATAGAAGGCGGCGTTGGCCCCGTTGGGGAGGCGGCGATAGCTGTTTAGAATCCTCTCCCGCAGCGACGCGTCGCTCTCCTCCTCCGCCCCGCCGGCGAAAGGCTCCGGGTTAGCGCACCGGGTGATCCCCGCCGGGGGCACTGCCATCACCGTGATCACCCCCGGACCGATATTCCCCGCCGTCCCCGTCTCCATGGCCTGCGCGGCCACATCCACATAGCTTTTCCCTGCCGGCAGTACCGCCGCCGCCTCCGTGGCAAAGCGGAGGCCCCCCGCCGTCATGCACACCGTCCCCGCCGGGATGGCCAAATCCTGCCCCACCGGGGCGGAGACAAAGAAGCGCACCGCCCCCCTGGCCGCCGTGGCGGCGCCTCGGACGATCCCCCGCACCTCCCCGTGGCAGTCCAAATACACCCCCGACGCCGTCTGGGGAAAGCTTTGAGCCATCACCCAGTCCGCCTGCGCGTACAGCGCCTGCACCTGCGCGGCCAAGGCGTACAGCCGCACCGACAGGTCGCAGGCGTCGGCAGGGAGATAGCCGGCGCGCTGGGAAAACACCTGCATCATCTCCTGATAAATCGCCTCAATATCCCGCATCATACCTCCTCATACCGTCACGCGCAGGGACAGCCGCTCCCCCTCGCCGCTCAGCCGCACCTCCACCGCCACCCGGCCGCCGCCGCCGTCGGAGAGGGTCACGTCCTCCACGCGGACCGCCTCCCCCCGCAGGGCCTCGGCCACATACTGCCGGGCCGCCGACAGCCGGCCGCACCGGGGCTCACTGCCCAGCCGGTAGAGCTCACTGCCCAGCTCCGGCAGCATCGGGAAGCTTCCCCGTCGGGCGCACAGGCGGAAGAGCACCCGCTGCAAAAGCGCCTCCGCCCCCTCTAAACGCACAAGGCCCCCTCTGCCGTCGGGCACATAGTCCCCGTCCCGAAGCCAAAGCTCCACGCCGTCTCCTCCTTCCAACTCAACACATACAGGGCACGTAGGGGAAGCCATTGATCATAAGCTGCCCATAGATCTCCACCGTCCCGTCGTTGCGCAGGGTAAGGGACGCCCCGCCGCTGTAGAGACGCAGCTCCCCCGGCTCCAGCCCGTCCGTCTCTTGGCGGGCCAGAGCGCCGGCAATGCAGCGCTCCTCCCGGCCGCTGCCGCCCTTGATCACCAGCACCGTGTCCCCCGCCTTGGGCGTCCAGGCCACGCCCCCCGGCCCGTACACCGGCAGAAACCGGTCCTCTCCCCGGGTCAGCACCGCCGCCTCGCCGCCGCCGATGGTGGCCACCCCCACCTCCGCCTCGGCGCTCTCCTCCCGGGCCAGCTGCACCGCCCCGGCCATCCGCTCTCCCATCCACATCTCAGTCTATCGCCTCCATCACGATTGTGGTCAGCGTCCCCGCCGGGCCCCCCCGGCTCTCCGCCTCCACCACATCATATCCTCCCATAAGCCCCAGCGGCGGGTAGTGCAGGTCCGCCACATCCCCCGGCTGGGCCTGAAAGGCCCCCGGCAGGGTAATCTCCACCTGCCGCGCCAGCGCCTTGGACTTTGAAATCTGATACGCGCCGGTGTAGCGCATGGCCTCCCCGGAGCTTTTTCGGGGCATGTACAGCACCTGCCGCCGGCAGCCGCCCCGGCGGAGAAAATCCTCATGGCGCACCGTCTCCGCCCGTCCCCCGCTCTTGTCCTTCACCAGCACCTCCGACAGCACGCCATACCGCCGCTCCCGCACCGTACAGCCCGCCACCGAGGCCTCCTCCACCAGCAGCCGCCGCCCGCTCCCCTTCAGGGGGGAGGCCCGCAGTACCCCTAAGGCCGTCATGTGGGGCGCAAAGCCCCCCGCCAGCTCCGTAAAGCCGCTGACAGCCCGCCACTGGCTGCTGCCGCTGTTCACTCGATAGGCCCCGCTCCCCGTCAGCTCCTGTGTTTTTTCGTAGGGCACATAGGGTCCCGCGTGCCGCCGCAGGATCTCCGACAGCGTGGCCTGCTGATAGCTCTCCGCCTCCGCCTCGTTGTCTATGAGCAGCGCCGCCATCCCCCGCCCGCTGAGGCGGAGCAGCACCCCCTCCTTTGTGACCTCCGCGGCGTACTCGTCCACCACCCCCCGGAGCACCGCCTCCTCCCCCTCATAGGCGGCAAACCGGTGGCACAGGGGCAGTATTGCCCCCAGCTTCCCATCGTAGAGGCACACCGCCTCTATCTCGTCGCAGGGCACACCGCCGGTACGCAGGATTCGCCACCGGAGCGTCACCGGCAGCTCAAACTGCCGGCCGTCCACCGTCAAAAGCCGCACTGTCATACCGGCACCACCACCTGCTGCCCCACTTGGATCAGGTTGGGGTTCTTGATGGCCGGATTGGCCCGCAGCAGTGCCTCCATGGTCGCGCCGTACCGCCCGGCCACCCCCCACAGAGTGTCCCCCTGGGCCACGGTGTACACCGTCCGCCGCTGCTCCGCCGCCCCAACTCCTTGGACGACCTCCCTCAGCCCCTCCCGGATGCCGGGAAAGTCCTCCACAAAAGCAAAGCGGTAGCGCACATAGTCCGGCAGCGGCTCCTCCGCCAGCGACAGCTCCGTGAAATAGGCGCTGGCGGTCTGCCACACCGGATGGACCAAAATCCCCGGCCCGTCCTGATAGAACAGGGAGGCCAGCCGCTTAAACTCGTCATAGGCCCCCTCCCCGGCAAACTCCCCCTCCCCCCGGAGCACCCGGCACCCCAGCCCTAAATCCTGCACGCAGTAGCGCCCAAAGGGAATCTTGTGCACCGCCGTCAGCCGCTCAAAGGCGATGGTATAGGTCCTCGGATTGTGGGGAAAGGTGTAGCCCTTATACCGCATCGGCTCCAAACGCATGGAACCCCCTCCTCTCAATACAGCGTAAACCCGCCGTCATACCGCCGGCTGTCCCGTTCCCAGCGATCCGACAGCGCCTTAGGCGACAGCTCCGCCCCCCGCGCCGCCTCTTTCTCCGGCGCCGCCGTCCCGCTCTCCAACTCCGCCGGCCCCTTCTCCGCCGGCATCGGCCGCTCCGCCGGCCCCTTCTCCGCCGGCATCGGCCACTCCGCCAGCCCCTTCTCCGCCGGCCCCTTCCCAAGCGGCATCGGCCGCTCCACCGCATAGGAGGCCGGCTCCGGAGCCGACAAACGCCGCCCCGCCGTTCCGCTCCCCCGACGCGCCGGCGCCTCCTCCACCCCAAGGGCCGTCCCCCGGAGCCCCCGCTCCGAAAGCACCTCCTTGGGAAGCACCTCCTTGGGAGAAAGGCTCTTCAAGGGAATATCCACCGGGGGCGCGGGCTCCACGGGGAAGGGGCCCTCCGCCCCCTCCCCTGACTGCCGCTTTGTCCCCCGGCGAGGGGACCGCCCCCAGCCCCGCTTTCGCGGGACATCCTCCGCCGCGCCGGCCTCCCGCTCATCCTCTGCCCGGGACGGCCGCTCCTCCGCCGTCCCGGGCCGCGCCTTCGCCCCTATCTCCTCCGCCCGGGACAGCCGGCCAAACGTCTCCTCCTGGAACCCCCCATTCTCCACCGCCATCGGCGCCCGGCCTTCCGCCCCTATCAGGGCCTCTGCCGCCGCCGCCAGCAGCGCGCGCACCGTCTCCCGGGGCACGCGCAGGGCGATCTCGACCATCTCCTTCTCCCTCATGCGCGCACCTCTATCCGCTTTCTGGCCAGCACGGACACCTTCTCCGCCACCATAGCCCCCAGCTTCCCCTCCTCGGCGATGGCGCTCCAGTTGCACCCGCTGTAGATCACCCGCCGGTCCGGCTTACAGATCACCAGCGAAAAATCCCTCATCGCATAAAAGTCGATCCCGTCACTGATGGCGTCATCGGTGGCATAGAGCCGCGTCAGCTCCAGCACATACTGGCACTGCCCGCCGATGGTGGCCACCGGCTCCTCCTCCCCGAAGGCCTCAATCACCTGACTGGTCTTGGTGGTCCTGACGCTGTAGCTCTGCACCACCGCCACCTTTTTCCCCTCCAGCTCCAAATAGATGTCGCTGCTGGTGGGAAATCCCGTCACCTTTGCCATACCTTCCCTCCTCTGTCCCTGTTCTCCGCCCCTGTGGGGGCTCACACCGTGATGTGGGCTGTCAGATAGATCTGATTCAGCCCGTGGGCCACAGCGAAGCTGAACTCCACAACGCACACCGATGGGTCCGCCGCGTCCACTGACACCGACACATCGCCGTAGCCGTCAATAATCTCCGCCACCATCTTGCTCTCCAGCTCCACAATCACCTGCGAGCGGATGGCCCCTCTGGTCTGGGCGGTGTTCTTCTTCCGGGCGAAGCGGCTGCGCAGGGCGGCACGCACCGCGGGGATCACGTCGTCCACAATCAAAATCGTGCTCAGCTCCCGCCAGGTGCTGTCCGCCGTCCCCCCGGTCTTGGTCCTGGTGGTGATCCCCCGCACCGCCGACACCGCGCCGCCCACGCCCTCTATGGGCGTCACGCCGCCCCGGACCAGCAGGTCGATGCCGCTGTCGCCGTACCGCTCCGCCGTGCCGCCCAGGCCCCGGAGCACCGCCCCGTTGATGGGCGCCGCCGGGTCGCCGCTGGCTGCGATAACCCCGGAGAGCGCCGCCGCCGCCAGCATCCCCGGCAGACGGCTCCCGTCCTCTGAGAGCACATCGCCCCCCGCCAGCACCACGCGCTCGCTGTTCAGCGCTCCGGCCCGCTCGATGAGCTGGGCCACCGTCTCGCCGGCGCTGCCCACCACGCCGATGCGCTCCCGGCGGGCGGCGCTGGCCTCCTCTAAACTGGCCCGCAGCAGCTGCTGTACCGACAGCTCGCCGCTGTCACAGGTAACCACCTGCACATCCTCCTCCATGCTCAGCGCGTCGAAGGCGTCGCCGTAGTGGTCGGCGTCGGCGGCGCGCACCGCCTTCACCACGCCGGCCCCATTGGCGAAGAGGAGGCGGAGCATGGCCTCCATCCCCTTGGTCTCCCCGTCACTGCCAAAGGCGGCCAGACCCGCCTCCAGGCTGGTGAGCGTCACCACCTGCCCGCTCTCCCCCTTGCCGGACAGGGCCGCCAGCCCCACCACCTTGCCCCCGCCGTGGCGCTGCACCACCGAGGAGGCGTCATAGGAGGAATACACCCCCGGCCGCTCATGTACTATCATGCTCAATCCAAGGCACTCCTTTCAATCGAAAACTCAGCAGCAGTCCCGTCTCCGCCTCCACCGCCGCCACAAAGAACGCGCCGCACTGGAGGGAGCCCCGCTGCAAAAACATCCCGCTGTCCGGGTCGAAGCGGGCCTCGCCCCAGTCCATCCGTCCCGGCCGCAGTCCCGCCGCGGGGGAGACAGTCAGGGCGTCGTGGGCCGCCTCCAAGGCCGCAAGGCACCCGGCGGCGCCGGCCTCCCGGGGGGCGTAGGCGTCCAGCGCCAGCGTGAGCTCCGCTTGCCGCCCATAGATCTCCCGATCCGTCCCGGCCTCCCGATCCCACACCGCGCCCAAATAGCTTCC
Organism: uncultured Clostridia bacterium; assembly: GCA_947572235.1. GTDB lineage: Bacteria > Bacillota > Clostridia > Oscillospirales > Oscillospiraceae > CAJFPI01. Next base: position 7,924 of record CANPBB010000017.1, on the reverse strand, counting down.
CAGCCCCGCCGAGGTGCTGGCAAACCCCCGCACCCCCACAGCCACCACCGCTCCCTGATACCGTCCGGCCCACTCCCGGCTGTAGGCGGCCTCCGCCTGCACCCCTTGGGCGCGCAGCCGCTCTACCACCGCCTGCCGCACCAGCTCCACACCGCTTGTCATACCACCGTCACCCTCTCCCGCACCAGCACCGCCCGACAGTAGAGGGGCGCGTCCCCGAAGGGCACCAGCACGCTCTCCCGCACCCGATAGACCTGTCCCTCCCAAAGGAGCCGATCCTCCCGGTCCACCTCCCGGTCCGCCGGTCCGATATAGAGCCACCGCCGCCGGTCCACATCCCCCAGCGCCGTGCTCCGCCGCTCCTCCTGCGAGGCATTGCTTTTTACCGGCTGCACAAAAGCCCGCCAGCTCTCCCCGCTCTCCGGACAGCTCACCCGCTGCCCATAGGTGCCGAGAATCCCGGCCAGCATCTCTCTCATCCCCGCACCCCCAGAAAGGCGAATCCCTCGCCGCCGCAGTAGGGGGCCATCATCCGCTCCGCCTGGCGCCGCAGCCGCTCCCCGGCGCCGCCGCCCCCCCCGCCGCCGGTGGTCACGGAGACCTCCCCCACGCTGAACCGCTCCACACCTCCGCCGATGTCCTGGCCGCAGCGGCTGTCTATCAGCCCCGCCGCTCCGAGGAAGGCGGCGGCGCAGAGGAGGGCCTCCCGGCACTCCTCCCGCCTCTCCCCCGCCTGCCGCGTCAGCCGACGCTCCGCCTCCCGGCACAGCAGGCGCAGCAGCTCCCCCTCCTCCTCCGATGGCCTGGCCAGCCCCGCCGCCAGCCGATAGATCTCCTCCGTCATCCGTCGCCCTCCTCCGCTTTTGTTACACCTTCAGCACCTTGGACGCCCCTTGGTAGAGCTTGGCGAACCCGGAGATACTGGTGATAGACGCCCGCTCCAGCTGGCGGTCGATGAGCCTGTCCGCCTCCACCATCACCTGTCCCCCTGTGACCATCTCCAGGGCATACCGTCTGTCCAGCCCCACCAGCGTCCCCGCCGGCATGGCGGCGGTGCGCAGGAGCTTGGCCCCAAGGGGCGTGGTCAGCGTGCCGGTGCCCTGAAAATTCAGCCCCGTCAGGGGATTCTGCAGCTCCGGCAGCTTCAGAAGCTGGAGCATCACATCCCCCGGTACCAGCATGGTGTTCATGCAGTAGGGGTCGAACTGGGCCCAGAACTCCAGCAGGGCCCCATAGCTCAGCTCCCCCGCCTGCCCGGAGATGGGGCCGCTCCCCACCTGAAAGCTGTCGGCGGCGTTGCTGTTGCCGTCCCCCTTGAGCACCACCTCGATGGCGTCCTCCATGTGCATCCGGGCGATATGCCCGCCGATCTGGCGCAGCGTCACCGCGAACAGGTCCAGCCGCTGGAAGCGCACCGCCTCATAGGAGGCCACCAGCATCCGCCCCCGCTTATGGAGGCGCACCAGATTCCTCTGGGTCTTGATGGTGGTCTGGGGCAGCTGCGCCCCCTCCTCCACCCGGCAGAGGCTCTTGTCGTCCTCCGATGGCACAGAGGTGATGGTGCGGTAATCCATCCCCTCAAACACCGTCTCCGTGGCGGTGATGTCCTTCAGGATGCTGTTCTCCTCCATCCCCTGCCGGACCACCCGGGACACGAACTCGGGGAAGAGCACCGCCGACTGGGCGCAGTGGAAGAATTTCTCCACCCTGTCGCTCTTCGGCCCCCTCACATGGATATCAAACCGCTTCAGCTGGCGCTGGAAGGCGTCCAGCCCCTCCATCGCGGTCCCCCGATACCCCTCGCTGGGATCCATACTCTCCAGCACCTCGGTAAAGCTCCGGCCGCTCTCCTGATACATCCCCTTCTCCAGCTTCACTTGGTTGAATCTGTAGTCCATCCTCATACCTCCCCTTTCCTCAAAGCAGAATGGTCACCGTCTTATTGCCCTCATCCCGGTCCACCACCCAGCGGCTCACGCCGCCCTCCGCTTCGCCGGCGCTCTGCACGCCGCCCAGCCCATCGGCGGCGAGGGCGGTGTACCCCAGCGCCGGCGCCGTGCCGCTGTAGCCCACGGTGACAAAGCCGCCCATCTGCACCGTACAGGCGTCCTCCCCGGCATACGCCGCCGCCCCGCAGAAGGGCTCGCCGGCGGCGCACTCCGCCACACAGCCGCCGCCGTCCACCTTCACCACATGCCCCTTGGTGACGCCCCCGAAAAACGTAGCGCACCACTGCCCGATCCCCTCAAAAGAAACCTTCATAAGAAACCTCCCATCCAAAATCTATCGCCGCCCCGCCGGCCCCCGGCGGGAAACAGCCTACACCATAAACGCGCTGCCGCTCTCCTCCCGGGGCCTTCCCCTCAGCTGCGCGCCATCAGGCCCCTCCGTCCGCCTGCGGTAGACCTTGCGCAGCTCCAGCAGCTCCGCCTCCTCCAGACGCTCCGCAATGGCGGCAAAGATTTTGCCGTCCAAGTCCTCATCCGCCAGCGCCGCCAGCCGCGTCACCTCCTGCCGAAGCCCCTGGAGATAGCCGCGCCCCAGCGCCGCCTCCTGCTCCAGCCGCCGCAGCTCCTCCACAAGCCCCTCCTCCCCGGACTGTTCCACCATCGCCTTCAGCGTGGCGGCCTTCCGCATACTCTTGCGCACCACCCCCGCCGACCGCTGGGCGGGCACCGCCACAAAGGACCACTCATAGGCATCCCTGGCCTCCCGCAGCGTCAAAAAGCACAGCTGGCTGCCGTACATATGCCCGGGCACGTGGGCGCACTGCTCCTTCCCGCAGACGGAGCAGACCCGTTTCCCCACGCTGCACCCCACACTGACCTCCTTCTTGATGCCCCCCTCGATCTCCCGGATCAGCTCCTCATTCCCCTCGGTGCGGAGCATGTAGGCATAGGCTTTCAGCCAGCAGTAGGTGTCCCCCGCGGCCGTAACCTGCCCCTCCTCCCGGACCACCTCCGCGCGGTAGACCCGGGCGCTCTGCCCCTTGGTGGACCACTGGTGGTCAAAGATGCCGCTCCGCCCCACAAACAGCGGCCCCAGCTCCCGCAAACACCCCTCATCAAAGCGCTCAAAATCCCGATCCACCTCGTTGTCGCACAGGCGCAGGGCAAAGGTATAGACCTCCCCCGCCCCCAAGGGCTTCTGGGACAGGCGGTTAATCTCCGCCAGCTCCCCCTCGCTGACCACCGCCGCCGCGCCGCTGGCCAAATTCTTTCTGATCTCCATGATCATCCCTCTCCTCTCTCCGCTCTCTCACAGCTCTGGGCAATCTGTCTGGCCTGCTGGCGGTACCACGCCGCCTTGGCCTCCTCCACCTGATCCTGCAAATTGATGTCGTCCCAGACCACCGTAAAGCCGCCGTACCACCCGTGGAGCCGGAGCCACAGCCGGCAGATCCGCTCCACCACCGGCGTCAGCCCCCGCCGGATGGCCGTCAGCTCCGAGGTCAAAATGTCCGCCTGCTGGGTGCTCATCCGCTCGGTGGAGGACCAGCTGAGCCCCAGCATAAAGGGCGGGATTCCCGTCTTGGCCACCAGCTGCTCCAAAATCTGACGCACCGGCACCTCGCTGTCCAAAATCTGGTTGTCCGCCCCGATGACCTTGATCTCCACATCCCCGATGGCCACAAAGTCCCGGACGCTGCCGTCCCGGCCGCTCTCCATGGCCCGGCTCCACTCCTCGGCAATCTGCCGGCTGCGCTGGGCGCAGGCCGCCGGCTCCAGCTCCCCGCTCTGGGGCTTGTACACCACCGCGAAGCGCACATTCCCCATCCGCTCCCAGTTCTCCCCCATGGCGGTGTAGATCTTCCCCAGCAGCTCCGCCAAAAAGGGCATCCCCCGCAGCATGGACACCCCATAGGGCTGATCCGCCTCGGGATTGTAGGGGGTAAACAGCAGCAGCTCCTGCCGGGGCAGCGGCTCCATCTTCCCGTCCCTCCCCGGCCCGCAGACGGCAAACTCCAGCGGCGAGGCCCCCTGCCGTATCTCGATGTCCTCCACCCTGCCGCAGAGCAGCGCGGCAATATCGCGCCTCTCCCCATCCAGCACCATCTCCCCCACCGCCTGCCCAAAGGTCAGCATGGAGTCAAGGTACATGTCCAAAAAGGCATTGAGCCCCACCTGTCCATGGCCCACCGGCACCTCCCTGAGAAACCGCGCTATCGCCGCCTCCGCCGCCGGCTCCTCACAGGCCACCCTCACCCCGCCGGCCAGCCGCACAATCTTCCCCACCGCGGCATCCACCGCCGGCACGGCGGCCCGCACCGCCCGATACAGCTGCCCCTGCGCCCCCAGGCTCACCGCCGAAAGCGTCCCCCACTCCGCCCCCGGCCGCCGCAGCTGCGAACAAGCCGCCCCCGCCGCCAGCTTTTTCTTCCGCCAAATCCTCATAAAACCCTCCTTGATTTCGAGTTAGGAATCATGTCTGCGTGAGGGGTTCGGAGTGAACGCGTCCCGCTCCCGCCCAAAACATAGGCGCCCCATTCTCTTTACTTGTCACCCGCCGCTCCAAACGTTCAAATCCCGCCGCCGGAGGCGGCGCGAAGGCTCCAAACAGCTCCTGCCCCTTACCCCCTTCGTTCCACCGCCACGCCCCCCACGCCCAAAGCCCCCTCCCGCCCCGCCACAGTGGCGGCGAAGTAGCGCATGTCGTCCATGGCGTGGTCGTTCTCCTTCCTCGGGGCCTCCCGGCCCCCCTCAGGGCTCTCCCAGCAGTAGCCCTCCAGCTCCCGCAGGCAGTCCTCGCAGTTCTCGCAGATCACCAGCCGCCCGCTCTTGAGGAGCCCCGCCGTCACGCGGATGCCCGAGAGGACGTCGTTCACCGCCCCCACCACGCGGAACCCCTCCCGCCGGAGGGCGGTGATGAAGCTGACAGCGGAGGGATCCGCCACCACCTGCTCGATCCGGCGCCCGCCGGCCAGCCTCTTCAGCATCTCCACATACTCCTGGTCCGTCCGCTGCACCCCGGTCTCCCGGGAGGCGTAGTACACCTCTTCCACCCGGTACCAGGCCGCCCCGAACTTCCCCCAGAGCCCCATGGAACAGGGGTTGGCGGTGCCGTAGTCCACGCTGACGCACCACCGCTCCGCCGCCCCTTGGGGCTTGGGCCTGGCGTAGTCCTCCCGCCGGTAGAAGTCATAGATCCGCCCCGCCGGCGCGGTCCACTCCCCCAGCACAAACCGCCGGTAGAAGGCCCCGGCGTACCGCCGCTGATACTGCTCCCGCATGGCCGGGGACAGCCCCGGATTGTCCTCCATGGTAAAGTGGAGGTAGAGCATCCGCCGCTCCGCCGCCTTCAGAATCCACTCCCGGTAAAACCAGTGCCCCGGCCCCTCCGGGTTGCAGCTGAACCACAGTCTGGCCCCCTCCACGCTGCACCTGGCCAGCGCCTGCTCCACAAAGCCCCGGGGCATCAGCGCCGCCTCATCCAGCAGCGCCCCGGCGAAGGTGGCCCCTTGGATCAGCGCCGCGCTGCCCTCGTCCTTGCCCCCCGCCAGACAAAACCGGTTCTCCCGTCCGCCGCTCCGGAGGACCAGCAAATTCTCCCCCCGCCGCTCTTGGACACCCATCCCCATCCGCCTTAGTACCGGCAGCACCTCCCAGAGTACATTCCGCCGGAGGGCCCCAATGGTCTTGCCGCACAGGACAAAGCACCGCCCGTCAAAGTTCCCCATGGCCCAGCAGAAGAAGCCGATGCCCATGCAGAGGGTCTTGCCGCTGCGCACAGCCCCGTCGCAGATGATCCCCTCAAGCTCCGGCCTCTCCCGCCACCAGAGCAGGACCTGCCGCTGCTTGGGCGAGAACCTCACGCCTCCTCACCTCCGCTCACCGCGCTCAGGAAGGCCTCCAGCCCCCCGCCCTCCGCCTCCGGCTCCCCTTGGAGCCGCACCAGCAGCTCCAGCGCCTTCAGCCGGTCCAAAAACTTCATCTCCACTGTCCCATTGGCGTACCGCTTAAACTCCGAAATCCCCTCCAGGTGGCAGTGCTTCAAATCCGACGGCTCATCGGTAAAGGCAATCCGAATCCCATCGTTGGGCCGATAGAAGACCAGCTTCTCGAGGTACTGGATGATCTCCTCCCGGCTCTTACATCGTCTCACTTGTCTCATCCCCTCCAAACACACCCGCCGCACCCCCTGTCCTTGCACAGCGGCGTGCAACCCACCCCCTATTTTTTTCAAAAAAACCGGCAAAACCGGGGAAAAAGCATCAAAAAAACGGCTGTCAAAAACAGCCGCCGCCAAAAAAACGGTACAATTTACCCCCAAAACCTAACAAAACAAAGTCCCGCCTCCCCAAAGGGCAAGGGCGCCTCCCTCTCCGGCAGCAGCCGGCCATACTACCCCAAGATCTCCACCGTGACATCTGCGCCGCAGGGCCTCTGCCCCAAGGCTTTCAGCCGCTCCGCACTCTCCCGCATCAAATCCGCCTTCTCCCATATAGTTGACCGCGTCTCATCATGTTCTGACAGCCGCCGCAAGGCCGCTTCCCCTTGCGTCCCCGCGGCTTTATGCCGCAATCAATCACCAAATAACAGAGGATATCCCAAAATATCCGCAGAATTGGCCTCTATCGTGCCGGATCGGGAAACCGCTGTCTGGATTACCCATGCGCTCCTATATTCATCATATCGGCAAAAGCCGGACGATCACCCCTATCCTTTGGCCAACCGAAGCCCCTCTTCGCTGTACCTGTCCGAGGATCTGTAGGATCAATACACCTGCTTCCTCTCAACTGTCGCCGCAGACGGGCAGATACTCTATCTCTCCGCCGGCAGCGGCCCCATCGGCCCCGCTGCCGGCGGCAACAGGACAAAGCCAGCCGCACCATGCCGACGCGTAGGGCGGGCGGATAATTTGCAGCTATAGAGATGGTTTACCGGAGTATTCCAGTTGACAGTAGACGGCACGCCGGGGCGTCGCGCCCTACGGGTGGGGTTGACGGGAGTGCTTGCATGGAATCCCTCCGCCGCCGTCCGGCGGTCCCTCTTCCTTTAGCATGGCGCGAAGCGCCGTAACCGCTCCGTCCGGCGCGGTGGAGGCGGGCGGGCAGGCGCACGATATGCGCCCCTGCACGGGGTTGGCATAGTGCAATAGAGTGTGGATAGAATACCCATCCCCAAAAGTGCGTTGCCGGCAAGAACGGCGGCATTTGCCGCACCGGGCCAGCGATTCGACCTCCAAGTCTCGGGGGCAAGCCGGACGAGATTGGCAGAGCGGCAGCGGCGCTTTAGCAAAAGGCTAAAGACGGGGGGATGCCCTTGGAACACCTTTATCTTTGCAAGAGCTGCCGCCGCAGCGGACGGGACGCCAAAGCCGGACGATACGCCGTCTATCAAAGGGGCCACGTCCTATGGTTCTTAGGGGGCACGAATCAGGGCTGTGACCCCTGCGGGGGCTAAAGTCCGCCGGCCCGGCCCCCTAAGCGTGCTTTTGTCTCCTTTTCTCGCGTGAGGAAAGGAAAGGGGCGTGTGAAGGGAAACCATTTGGTTTTCCTCTGTGTTCAATCAACCCGCCGCAGCGGCAGATTTCGGCGCCTTGCCGAAATCTGCTGGGCCTATGGGCTTTTGTCTCCAGACCCAGCCGCCCCGGAGGGCACTCCCCGTCCCCCATCGGGCAAAGAACAAAACCAGTGGACACTCCGCTCCAAATCTGCTACAATATCTATACAATTAAAAAATGATGCTATAGCAACAATCAAAAATAAAGCCAAAAGTTGACAGCAGTGGTATAACAGAGGCAGGAGATGATAGTATGCTACACAATGAAGCGCGGGAACTACTGGTAGGAGACTATGAAGCAACCCATGATGCCGAGGGGATAGCGAAGGCGTATTCGGTGAGTAAATGGATAACAGAAGCGGAAAACAGGCAGTGCGGCCTTGCGAACCAGCCAGCGGGGCCGGAAGCCGGTCCTGACAGCA
>CANPBB010000016.1 GCA_947572235.1 uncultured Clostridia bacterium | reverse complement strand
GTTTCAGGCGTTTTTGCGACTAAGGGAAAAATAGCGCTTTGCGCGGGCGGCTACAAGATCCGCGTCCGTACCCAACACCGCCACCAGCAGGTGGGCCTTATGGGCCTTGGCAGCCTCCACAGCTTCAGGCCACATATAGTTGGTCTCTGCGTTCTGCTCCGCCTCACCGTCAGGTATCGGTCCGGGCATCAGGCTCACCGCGGCCATCATATCGTCCGTCTGAACGAACACCACCGTTCCCTCACTGCTCTCATTGACCTCCCCGTTGATGCCCCAAGTCATCCGCAGGTCAGTGACAAGATCCCTTGGGTTCCACTCCGGCTCACTGAGGAGCACAAAGCCGGCAAAGACGCCGGTGTTCTCCTTCTGCCCCTCGGCCTCACTGGCCCGCTCCATCCAGAACTGACGGACGGTCTCCACCAGAGCCACGGCCTTCTCAAGGGCGGTGTCCTCCTCATAGGGCTCCATCTCACTGAACACGTGGCCGCAGTGCTCCGTCCCGTCCCCCTCGTAGCCGCCGCAGACGCCGATCAGCCACTCGCCCATGGAGGTCTTTTTATACCGGAAGATATAGTAGTGCATGTCGTAGAGATCAAACTCCCCGGCACACTCGATCTTGGCCGGAGCCCGCCCCAGCTCCTGCGGGTGGGAGAGCCATTCAGTCATGGCCTCGCTGGCCGCGCGCATCTGAATCTCGTTCATAGCGGTGTTGTCCTTTCCTATCGTCATATCAAAATCAGCGGCCTGTCAATCTCCCCACTCTGTAAGCCGTACAATCCGGCGGCAGAAGTGGAAGTCGATATCTATCTCCTCGTCCTCCATCTCCTCGGGCTGATAGTGGGGGGAGCAGGGGAGGAATCCCAAGGCCGGATCACTGCCGCCGCAGAGGCTGCAGCCCCCGTCCCCGCCGCAGAGAAGCCCGTCCTCCGTCACCTCCTGCTTATAGGGGTCGTAGGCGATGTAAAGGCCAAACCCATTGGGCAGCTCCATGGTATAGGGCTCTGCCTCCTCCGTCTCGCCGATCATTTTACCGAAATAATAGAGCTTCATGGTATAGTCGAAGCTGTCCCCCCAAGGGTACACCCATCGCTGGCCCCCGCCGCAGAGGTAGGCCCACTCCGCCGCTGTGGGCAGGGAGTACCCCCCGGCCCGGAGCAGGTCCAGCAGCTGACTGTGGGTCACGTCGTGGTAGAGGTAGATCTGCCACCCCTCCCCCACCCGGTCGAAGCGGACACTGCCCACCAAATTCATTCTGGCGAGGTCGCTCTGGGTGCACTTTTGAAACTCCTCCACCCAGTCCGGCTGGGCGGTAAACCGGGGATCGTCCGCCGCCACCGGCTCCCAGCCGATCTCCCCCATGGCGCGCTCCACCAGCATGGGCCCCACCGTCACCTCTTGGGGCGGGGCCATCATCTCATGGAGATAGTCCTCCACAGACCCCTCATAGCCGTAGCCCTTCAGGTTCTCCCCGATGTCAGCCTTGGTGTCCTCATCCATGCCCTCCGCAAACCGCTCCCAGCCGATGGTAACGGTGTCGCCGGGGACAAAGACGAACTGGGCCCCGTCCTTCTCAAATACGCCGGTGGTAATACCCCAGCCCCAGTGGAAGAAGGTCTCCAGCCGCTGAAAGGCCATGCCTGTCCGGGCCGCCACATCCTCCATCAGTCCCCGCTTCTCCCCCTCATCCAGCCGATCAAACCCCGGCCGCAGCAATCGCTGATCCATAGACGCCTCCTCATTTTATCACAGCGGAAATTTTTCCTGTTCCCTACGCAATCTGTTCCACCCGGCACTTTTGGCACAGGGGATAGGTCTCTAAAAAGTCCTTTGCCGCAGAGGTCATGGCCTCAAAGGACTGGCCATAGAAATACAGCGCCGTGTCCTTCGGGCCCTCCCACCAGCTGTAGAGCTCGCCTAAGCCCTCCAAGCACTCGCCCAGCTCCGCAATGGCGGTGTTGATATCACACTCCTCATACACCTCCGGAGGCAGCTGAGTGCCGGTTAAGTAGACAGCCATCCCCTCTAAGGTGCCCACCGGCCGCTCCTCCATCTCTCCGGCGGCATTCTTATAGAGCAGCCGGGAGCCTTTGGCGATGCCCATGCTGTCCACCAGCTCCGCCAGACGCTGGATGGCCTGGGGATCGCTGTGCCGCAAATACAGCTCAATGTCACAGTTTCGCACCTCACCGGAGGGGAAAAGCAGCGTACCGCCGCCGACCACCACGCCCAAACAGAGCCGGTCCATGGCCTCCCCCAAGGCGTCCTCCAAATCATGCCGGTGCTGGGGCTGGAAACGGGCGTTCAGATTCAGCGTCACATGGAAGGCATTGGCGCTGTCCGCCGGCTGTTGATCCTCCCCCTTGGGATGGTTCTCCTCCTGCCGCCTGGCGATCCACTTCCGGCACTCCGCGGCAAGGTAGGGGGCGTCCGGGTCCTCCGGGTCCAGCTCCGCCGCCCGCTCAAAGTAGGGCAGGGCCATCTCCTCCCGATCCAAGTAATAGAAGGCGTAGCCCGCCCGGTAGTACCACAGGGCGTCCTCCCGCCCCTCCTGCTCCACGGAGCACAGCAGCTCCAAAGCCCGCTCCAAGTTGGCGCTGTAGGCGACATCGCCGGGCTTGGCCAAGTTGTTGTACGCACGGGCCAAGAGACTGGTCAGTGTGTAGTCCCGCTCCGGCATCGCCTCGATGGTGTCCACAATCCGCTGGTGGTCCTCCTCCGCGTGCCACTGGTCGATCTGGGCAATCAGGTCGTTATACTCCATAGACATTCTCCCCTATTCATCTCATATGCCATCCACTATGGGATATCGCTGTATACCGCGCTCCCGCGGGACAAATCTGCTCAATCCCACCAGAAAAACCACGCCATAGACCGCCGCAGGCTGTCCGCCAGACCGCCCAAGGTGCCCTCACCCAAAACGTCAGGACAGAAAGATAGGTGCTCTCTTGCCAGCGCCAAGGCCTCCTCCGCCTTCACCGGCTGGGGGAGCAAAAGCTCCAGCATATCGCCGCTGAGGGCGGCCGGCACCGCGCCGTACCGCTCATACCAGCGCTTGACCACAGCCATCAGTTCCGGGGTATCCGGGCAGTCATTCCAGTTGCCGAAGGGCAGATAGGCAAAGACCTCCCAAGGGTGCTCCACCGGAATCTGCGCCAACAGCAGCGGGCGGGTCTTTCTGGCGGAGTAGTCCCAGATGCTCAGAAGCCGGTCATTCCCCTCACCGCCGGCCAGAGCCGCCTCTTGTACATGATCATCCCCGGCGGACATCCTTTGCAGCACCTGCCCGCCATCCTCCACCGGATTAGAAAGGATTTTCTTCCGATACCGCACAGCCGCCTCCCGCAGCACCGTGTCACTGTCATCCTCATCGCAGTCAACACTGATCGTTAGGGCCTCCCACAGCACCTCATCGGCACTCACCAGCACAGGGACAAAGCCCTCCCGCGCCCCCCGCTCCCGGGCGGCTCGATAGGCGTCCATAATGGGATCGTCGTCAGCCACAGGCGGAAAATACCGGCAGGGACAGCCCAAATAGGCCGTCAGCCGGGCGGCCAGCGGAGGCAGGCTGTCCTCCGCCGGGGCGCCTCCCTCCCCCGCTACAGCACGTGGCCGGTGAATATCCACCACGAAGCTGAACGCCGCCAGCTCCTTCAGCAGCGCCTCGGCATCGTGGGCCATTTTGAAAGCCATCTCCTCCTGATAGAGCGGAATCACCTGATAGAAATTCACCTTATCCCCGTCGGGCAGGACACAGCAGGTACTCTCCTTTTCCTGCCCAGTCCCTTGGGGCTCTATCAGCATACAGCCGCAGAGATCGGTGTTCTTGGCGTAGGTCTCCCCCTCCTCCAAGGACACCGTGTGCCCCCAGCCCAGCCAAGTATCCAGCTCACCGGGGAGGCGGGCGGTGGACTTCAGCAGACGGAAGGGCCAGTACCACCGCTCATCAGGGAGGGACGCCTCATCCATTTTCCAGTCCGGCGGCAGAGCGATCACCAGCTCCGCCCGTTTTAGCTTCTGCGCCGCCAGCTCCTCCGGCACATGCATGGGGCGAGCCCCCATGCCCATGGTTACAAGGGTGTAGTAGTCCCGCCCCGCCGCAGGAGGGATGACACAGATATCCACATGGATATCCGGGGACACCTTCTCATGAAACACGCAGTCAAACTTGCCGAAATACCGCTCAATGTGAGCCTCCACAGCCTCCATCTCCGCCTTGCCGTACATCTCCGGCGGGCAGTGCCCGCAGTCAGCGCAGGGAGTAGTGTTCAGATACGCCTCACAGTCGGCAATGAACCTCTCCGGATGGCCGTCTGTCGGGTCCAGCTCCAGCCAGCGCCGGGCGTAGGGCAGGGCCTCCTCCACCCGGTCCTCGGTCATATAGAGGGCGTTAGCCATCCGCTTGTGCCATTGCGCGTCATTCTCCCCCTCCTCCGCCATAGCTTGGAGCAGATCAATGGCGTGGTTTAGGGTCTCCTGTTCCACCTCGTCATTCTCCTCCCGGCAGTTGCCGTCCCCCAGCACCGCCAAGTTGCTGTAGGCCCTGGCCAGCAGCAGGCGCAGCGCATAGCTCCGCTCCCCCTCCGGCACCGCCTCAATGGCCTGAATACACTTAGAATACTGATCCCCGGCGTTCCAGATGTCCACCAAATTCGCCAGCGTGATGTGGGGATCGTCCCAAGAGAAGTCCAAGGGGCTCGCCCCCTCGTCCGCCCCGCTGTCCTCATCGTCATCGTCCAAATCGAAGTCGTCCTCACTGACAAGGCCCCGAATGAACGCCTCAAAGCTGTCCGCCAGCGGGGTAATCGCGTAGTCATTCTCCTGATCAACATGGACCACCCTGGGCTCTCCCTCCGGGCCGCAGGCCCGATAGTCCAAAAAGATCATGTCGTGCCCGGCGCTGGGACAGTCGCAGACGGCCACACCGATAGCCGGGTACTCCCACTCGTCAATCATAAACTGGCTGCCCAAGCTGCCGCAGAGGGAATACTGCTTTTCCCGCCCAATACCCATAATGCCGCTGATGGCCACATGGTCTGCCGCCCATGTGGTGGGAAATTTTGTGGGGAAGGCGGTGTTGCGGGGAATCCCGCCGTTTCGGCTCCGCATCAGGGCGATGTAGGCCCCCGGCAGGCGGTAGCCCAGCTCCGCCTCAATCTCCGCAATCAGCGCATCGGTCGGCGAAGCCTCGGTATAGGCCTCCTGCGCATAGTCGCTCTCCTCCCAGAAACCGAGCAAGTCGAACCCCTCAAAGTACATCGCACGGCACTCCTCTCCGCTCTATCGCATCTATCACAATGCCCGATTCTAATGACCTCATGTGATGGAATAGTAATCCTATTGTGCAGTATAGCACAAACTGCACAATAATACTATACAGATATTTTAAGGGATTTCTGTAAAAAATCGCCAAATTCGCCCAAAAATCTCCCCCCATGCACGCCCCTGCGCAAAACCAAGAAAACAGCGGATAAAAAGGGACCCAAAAGGGTCCTTTTTTATCCGCTTAAAACGATTTTACAAATTTACAAAGGCGCCGCAGAGGGCCTCGATCTCCTCCCGCCCTGCCAGCACCGCCAGCCACTCCTCCGGAATACCGGCCAAGCCCCACCGAAGGCCGGCCAGTCCCCCGGCCACAGCGCCCACCGTGTCGGCGTCCTCCCCCAGATTCACCGCCTCCAGCAGGCAGGCACGGAAGTCCCCGGCCCGAAGCAGACACCACAGCGCAGCCTCCAAGGTGTGGACCACATAGCCGCTGCTGCAGATCTCCTGCGGGGACAGCCCCCGGAGAAGCGCCGCATCCACCCGCGCAAAGGTATTCAGATGGGGGGACAGCTCCGGAACCGTCCGATAAAACGCCTTGGCCATCTCAAGCCCCTTCCCGACCTCCCCGCCGCAGAGCAGGGCATTGGCCGCGGCGCAGCAGAGGCCGCAGGCCATACAGCTGATAGGGTGGGCATGGGTCAGAGCAGAGGCGCGGTGGATCAGGTCATAGGCCTCCGGACAGCGGGGAAAGTCCGGCCCAAAGACGCCGTGGAGGTAGAGGGCCACAGGCAGAATACGCATCAGAGAGCCGTTGCCGTTGTCATAGATCCCCCTGCCGCCGCACTGGAGGGCCGGTGTTTCTTGGGCAAAGCGGACCAGCGCCTGCCGGGTGGCAATGCCCATATCAAAGACCTCCCCATGGGCGGTCATATACCCCTCCTCCGCCCAGCGCAGGAAACGTCTCATCATGTCGGTATAGTCCACCCCGCCCGTCAAGCTCTCCAGCAGGCACAGCGCCATAGAGGTGTCATCGGACCAAGTGCCGGCCCTCTGGCCATGGGTGCCGAAGGCCCGCATCCCGGTCACCGGGTCTTGGTATAGGGCCTCCCGATCCATAAACTCCACCGGCACCCCCAGCGCGTCTCCCACCGCCAAGCCCAACATGGCGGCCCGAACCATGTCCAAACTGATCTGTTTCACCGTTTATCCCTCACCCACGGCCTATCTGGCCTCCATCCGCGGACCGGGGCGAAAGCTCTCCTCCGCCAGCTCCACTGTCAAAGCGCCGGCGGACAGCTCCGTCACCTTCTCCTCCAGCACCGAGCGCTCCCCGGCGGGGATGGTGACCGTCAGCATGATATCCGCGCCGTAGTCACAATCCTCCACAATCCCGCCGCAGTTCTCTATGGTCAGCTTCATCCGCTCAAACAGCGGGTAGGTGCAGGGCACCAGCACCGTGCTCCACAGGCGCATCCGGCTGAGGCCGGCGGCATTCAGCGCCTCCTTGGCCGTGCCGCCGTAGGCCCGCACCAGCCCTCCAGCCCCCAGCAGTATGCCGCCAAAGTACCGTGTCACCACGCAGCAGACGTCAAAGACCTCCTCCCGCTGGAACACGTTCAGCATGGGCTGGCCGGCGGTGCCTTGGGGCTCCCCATCATCGCTGTAGCGCAGCACATTCCCCTCCCGGAGAATGTAGCACCAGCAGTTATGCCGGGCGTCGTGGTGCCGCTTCCTCACCGCCTCGATCCTCGCCCGAGCCGCCTCCTCGCTGTCCACGGGAAACACCCGGCCAATGAAGCGGGACCGCTTCTCCACCAGCTCCGCCGTCCCCTCGCCGAAGGGCACCAAATACTCACTCACCCCTTCGCCTCCTCCCACCGGGCCCGGTCTAAACGGTAGAACGCCGTCTCATGCTCCCCGGTCTCGTCCATAAGGATCTCTGTGGAGACCCTTTGGAACCCACACTTCTCAATCACCCGCCGGGAAGCGGGATTCTCCGCGTAGTGGCTGGCCCACACAGCCTGAAGCCCCCGATCCTCAAAGGCGTAGCGCAGCAGCTCCAACGCCGCCTCAGTCATCAGCCCTTGACCCCACCAGTCCGGGTGGAGGGCATACCCCAGCTCGTCCTCGCCGGGGCTCCCCCGACCTGTAAAGCCGGCGGAGCCGATCAGCGTCCCGCTCTCCCGCTCCACCACCGCAAAGGTGTGGGGGGCAGAGAACACCGTTTGGATCACCTCCAAGCTGTCCGCCACGCTCCTATGGGGCGGCCAGCCGGCGGCAATACCCACCTTGGGGTCCCTGCTGCACTGGTACAGCGCCGGGGCATCCGCCTCGGTGAAGGGACGCAGCAGCAGCCGAATTGTGGTCAGCGTCATTGCTCCCAGTCCTCCTTAGGGGGCTCGTAACCCTCAATATACTCCTTCACCCGGCCCACCGTCCTCGGGCCGCAGAGGGCGGAGACGTCAATGGTCTCATTGTACTCCACCGACAGCACCTTGGCCTCCTGATAGAGGAGATCCAGAATGTCCCCTCTATGATAGGGCAGATGCAGCGTGCACCGCCGGGTGCCCTTGTCTAAGATCCGGTCCATCTCGTGGAGCAGCGCATCCAGCCCCTCCCCGGTCTTGGCGGAGATGGTGAGGCACCCCTCGCCGACGGGAAGGATATCCCCGCCGAAGAGGTCCGCCTTGTTGTAGAGCCGCAGGCAGGGGGTCTTTTCCGCCCCCAGCTCCCGGATCAGATCCATGACAATCTGCTCCTGCACCTGCCAGTCTGGGCTGGAGATGTCCACCACATGGAGGAGCAAATCCGCGTACTCCAGCTCCTCCAAGGTGGCCTTAAAGGCGTCCACCAGCTGGTGCGGGAGCTTGCGGATGAACCCCACCGTGTCACTGACCACCACCTGCATGGTGTCGCTGACAGTCAAAAGCCGGCTGGTGGTATCCAAGGTATCGAAGAGCCGGTTGTTAGCGGGAATCCCGGCCGCAGTGAGGGCATTTAGGAGCGTGGACTTCCCGGCATTGGTATAGCCCACAATGGCCGCCACAGGGATCTCATTCTTGCGGCGCTGCCGCCGCTGGGTGGAGCGGACCCGGCGCACGTCCGAGAGCTCCTCCTTCAGCTTGTCAATCTTCCGGTGGATATGGCGGCGGTCCGTCTCCAGCTGGGTCTCACCAGGGCCCTTGGAACCGATGGGCCCCTTGCCGCTGGTACCCGCCTGCCGCTCCAAATGGGTCCACATGCCCACCAGACGGGGCAGCAGATATTGGTACTGGGCCAGCTCCACCTGAAGCCGCCCCTCCCGGCTCTGAGCCCGCTGGGCAAAGATGTCCAAGATCAGGCCGCTGCGGTCCAGCACCTGCACCCCCAGCTCCGAGGTAAGCACCCGCATTTGGGAGGGGCTCAGGTCGTTGTCGAAGATGACCATGGTGGCCTCCTCGTTTTTCACCAGCGCCTTCAGCTCCGCCACCTTCCCCTCGCCGATGAGGGTTCGGGGGTTGGGGGAGGGCAGGTTCTGCAGGGCCATCCCCACCACCGTGCCCCCGGCGGTCTCCACCAAGGCCTCCAGCTCCTCCATGGTGTCCTCGTCGGCGTTGTCCCGCCGGTCCAGCTTGGGGCTGCACAGCCCCGCCAGCACCGCCCGGTCCCGGGGGATGTCGGTCTCATTTTGTTTCAGGTTTTGTGTCTGTTTATCTTCCATAGAACCTCTCTGTTACGTCATTATATTGGATTGCAGATCGTATTTTCGAATGAACAATTCGGAAATCACACATTTGATATGAGCTGTTCTGCTCGCCGCTGTTTACAGCGGCAACCGCAAAGCATGGCACATATGACTTCCTGCCTTTCCGTTCGGAAGTAATAGTATAGCACAGGCTGCCGGAAATGACAGCAGCTTTTTTCTATATTCCCATCTTTTTCCCTCTTTTCTTAGGCCCTGTTTGAAAAATGCCAAAACACCCGCACGGCGGATCTTTTTCCGCTGATGCGTCGCTGATTCCCCTTGAAACCCGTCAGGATCCCTGCGGCAAATCGCCGCGCCCAGCGCAAAAATCTCTTGCCGCCGAGCATTCCGACAATTTTCAAACAGGGCCTAAAAAGGGCGCAAAAAGACACCGCGTCACAGCACAGACTGCAACCCGGTGTCTCTTAGTAACATAATGTTTGACCGCTCTTACTTGTCCAAACCGAACTTCTTGTTGAACTTGGCCACGCGCCCGCCGGTATCGACCAGCTTCTGCTTGCCCGTGAAGAAGGGGTGACACTTAGAGCAGACTTCCACGCGAATGTCCTTCTTCGTGGAACCTGTCTCAATTACATTACCGCAGGCGCATTTAATCGTAGTCTGCTGATAATTGGGATGGATACCTTCCTTCATTGCTCTTGTTCACCTCTTTCCTCATAAACTGGCCTTGAATGCCAAAGCTGATTATAACACGCTTTTTTGCAAATTGCAAGCACTTTTTTGGGCAGGCGTTGATATTGCTGCCCTCGATGAATAACTTTCTATTTTTACCATCTGCCACGTCCAGCCTCCCGTCCCTCCACGGCCTCGGCATCCCTATTCCACTCCCTGGGGCTTCTCCCATACGTCTCCCGAAACGCCCGCAAAAAAACGGAATAATCATTGAATCCCGCCTCAGCCGCCGCTTTCAGCACCGGCACTCCCCGCCGGATTTCCTCCGCGGCCCGCAGCAGCCTCTTTTGCCGGACATACTGGTGCACGGTGATCCCATACACCTCCTTAAAGCGGTGCATCAAATGGTACCTGCTCAAATAGAAGGCCCCCGCCAAGCGGTCAATAGACAGCTCCTCACTCAGGTGCTCACCGATGAACCGGGTCACCTCCTCCATCTTGGGATCGAAGCGGTAGGCCCCCTCCTCGGTATCGCTTCCCCGGAGCACATCCCGGTTCAGTGCCACCAGCAGCTGCACCAAGCAGGCCTCCGCCAGCAGCGCCGCCCCAAATCCCTTGGTCTCCGCCGCCTCCCTCAATCGCCAGAAAAGTTCCCGATAGCGCAGGCGGTCCTCTCCTCGCGGCCGGCAGAGGTGGACTCTACGCTCTTGAGAGAGGCGAAAGCAGGTCCGCAGGTCCGCCCCGCCCCGCATCCCAAGGAAATCCTCCTTCATCCAAAGCACCATCCGCTCATAGGGCTCCGCCGGATCAATCACCGGCCGGTGAATCAGGCTATGCCCTACCATTAGGATGTCATAGGGCTTGAGAAAATACCGCTTCCCTTCCAAGTGATAGGTCACACGGCCAGAGAGATGAAAGACGATCTTGTCAAACTCGTGGTAGTGGAAGTCCAGCTCCTCGGCCCTGCTGTCCCGCAGATGGAACATTCGAAAATCCTCGGTCAGATATCCTCTTTTTCCAAACTCTGTAATATCCAGCATAGTCTTCCCTTTTTTGCCTCGTTTAGGAGGGTTTATTTATGACAGTAAGGACGTTTCCGCCATATCCCCCGCCGCCGCGGCACATAAAAAGCCCAAGCCCAACGGCAGCCGTTACTCCTCCGCAGGGAGATACCAGCGCTTCCCCCGATATCGAGGCACAAACGCCGCCGTTCGGGCAATCCAATCCAGCTGCATCGCCACCCAGACACCAAATACCCCCATCCCCAAATACTGCGCCAGCACCACACTGAATCCCACACGGAAAATCCACATGCTCAATAGTGCCACCACCATGCAGAAGGCCGTGTCGTTGGAGGAGCGCAGGGCGTTAGGCAAATTGAACGCCAGCGGCCAGAAGGTCAGCGCCCCGGCGCCGTGGAGCCAGATCAGCTGCTTCGTCATCACTGCCGTCTCTGCGGGGAGGCGATAGAGGGCAAACACCAGCGGCAGGCTGAGACAAACCAGTGTGTTGAGCACCAGCACACTGAGGTAGGACAGCCCCATCAGCTTGCGGGTGTAGTAACGCACCTGCTCATAGTCCCGCACCCCTACGCACTGGGCGCAGACAGAGGAGATGGCGTAACTGATGGACATGCCGCCCAAGATGACAAAATTGCACAAGGTGCCGCTGACCGCGTTCGCCGCGATGGAGGCGGTGCCAAAGGCGGCGATCAGACTCAGCACCATGATTTTCCCCAGCTGAAAGACCCCGTTCTCCAGTCCGTAGGGAACGCCGATACGCAGGATCTGGCGGATGGTGGCCGGATGGGGCCGAATCCGGCGGAGGCTGCCGATGTGCAGAAGCTTCTCCTTTCGCTTCAAAAGCGCCACCATCCACACCGCCGCCAAAGCACGGGAGATCAGAGTGGGGATGGCCGCGCCCTCAATGCCCCACTTCAGACCGTAGAGCAAAATGGCGTTTCCGATCAGATTCACCCCATTCATAAAGAGGGCGGTGAGCATGGAGGTTTTGGAGTCCCCCATGCCCCGGTACACCGCGGCGCCGGCGTTGTAGAGGGCGATGAAAGGGATGGAGGCCGCCACAATCAAAAGGTAGGTGCGGCAGTTGGCCATCACATCTGCCTCAATTCTGCCAAAGACCACATGGAGGATGAAATTTTGACCCATGTATACCAAAGCCATAATCAGAACGGACAGGCCCGCCGAGACTAAGAGCATCTGTTCGGTGGCCTCGCAGCCCTTCTCCTCCTGACGGCGGCCCAGAAACTGTCCGGCGATGATGGCCCCGCCGGTGGACAGGGCGGCGAAGATATTGATGATCAGGATCATGATGTTGTCAATCAGCGACACCGCCGACACCGCCGCCTGCCCCACAGAGGAGACCATGATGGAGTCGAACAGGCCCACCGAGATAGCTAAAAACTGCTCCACAATCAGAGGAACGATCAGCCGCACCAGCCCCCGGTTGCTGAAGAGGTAGCCCTCCGGCACCTCCTTGAAAAGATGTTTCACACACTGCCCCCCGTTTCTTGTTTTGAGGAACCCCTGTATTTCTGCCTCTAATGATACCGCGCCCTGTCAGGTTTTGCAAGACCGGGCGGTTAAAAAAGAGCGCGCCTGTCCCCATGGATTTTTGTCCAAAACAGAGAGAACAGGCGCGTTTTCTTCACTTTTCTGTATTCTATGGATACATCGGCGCGGGCCAAGAGGCGGGCGGGGCTTCCTCACGACGGACCCGCTTCAGGCAGGGGAGATACCTCCCGCAGTCCACGCCCTGGCCGCAGACGAAGTAGACGGAGATCGCGCAGCCATCCGCGCAGAGAAAACAGGAGGTCATCTCGCAGCCGTCGCTGGTGGCGCTCCGGCCCATGCAGGCGGCAAGGCCCGGAGGGAGGCAGTCCTGATAGCTCTCCAGCCGCCCCCCCTGCTGGACGATGGCCTGCTCCATGAGGACGCACATGGCCTCCGCGCTTGGCACCTCGCCGGTTTCCGGCCTGCGGAAGTTCCAAGTGGAGACGTAGATGGTAACCGGTTCCCCGGTGACCTCAAAGATGAGCTGGGGCGGCTGCACCTTCTTGTCCCAAGACAGGGACCACTCTTGGGGAAATGGGAGGTGCCAACCGTCTATGCAGTAGTCCGCACAGGCCTGCTCCATCTGTCCGTTCCTCCTGATAGTCCGCCGGCGCGGGATCACCCATTGGGGGACATGGCAATCTCGAACCGGGCGCCGGGGGCGCCTGTGTAGACGATATATCCCCCCTCGGGCAGGGTCACGGCGGTGTCGCCATAGGCGTAGGAGGAGGCCGTCACCAGCATATTGGCGTCGTAGACGCAGAAACCGGCATCCTCGGGCACGGTGACAGTCATAGTCCGGCCGGCACAGCTCCCGACGCTGTACCACCGGGCATAGCCTTCCGGCTGGATGGTGCAGAGGGAGGCCTCCGCCGCGGAGGCGGCGGGGAGGGAGGCGGCATCCTGATAGACAGTGCCGTTAATCTCCAAATACTCCACGCCGTCAATGACCATGGCCGACGCTGTGCCGCTGTCCCGGCTGCCGGTGCCGGGGATCTGGATATCGGAGACAGCGGTGTCCTCGTCTATCAGGCGGCTGCCCATCATGTAGCCCTCCGGGGAGCCCTCCAGCGAGACGGCGGCAAAGACGCCGCTGGCGGGGTACATCACAGAGGTGTACCGCTCCGTCAGTGCTAAATACACCTTGCCCTCCCGCTTCTGCCAAGCGGCAAGCACCGCGGGGTCGGTCTCCGCCTCGGGGAGGCGCTGGAGGACGTACTCGGCGGCAACCATGCCGGTAAGGCCCTCCAGTATACCGTAGCCGTACTGATAGAGGTAGACTCTCCCGTTGTCCTCCTCCACCAGCCGCAGCAGGGCGGTGTTTCCTTCGTCCCGGAAGCTGCCGTCGGCGCGGTAGGTGAAGGTCTGCTCCGTGCCGCTTAGGTTTAGCTTCAAAACGCCGTCGGCGGTGATGTCAATTTTGCCCACCTGTACAGAGCTGCCGTACCAGCCGCTGAGGGCGGTGAGCTCCTGGGGCATGGGGGCGGAAGCGGCCTCGTCCAGATCGGCGGTCTCGGTGATGGCAACGCCCTTGGCGGCTAAGGCGTTGATCAGCATCTTCGCCGCCGCCATCTGGTCATAGGTGCTGACGCCGCCGGAGGAGAGTACCGCCGCGGCCATATTGTGCTCCGGAATCACCACCAGCCCCGCGTGGTAGACGATGGTGTCGCCGCCCTTCACCAGCGCCTGCACGCCGCTGCGGCTGAAGGGGAACATATGGACGCTGTCCCAGCCCAAGCCGTAGGCCACGGCGCTGTCGGTGCTGTTCTCCGGCCACATGCCTCTTAGGAACTCGTCAGCGGCCATGGCGTCCCGGGAGGACTTGCGCAGGAGCTTGTCTCCGCAGAGGGCCCCGCCGAAAGACGCCAAGTCCGAGGCGGTGGCGTAGATGCCGCCGCAGCCGGCGATGGCCAAGGTCTCCGGGGGCAGGGGGCGGACCTCCGTGGGGGTGAGATAGCCCTTGGCCAAACGGCTTTGATCAAAGTCGTCGGCGGGGGTCAGGGTGTTTTTCAGGCCCAAGGGGCCGGTGATGGTCTTATGGAGGTAGGCGGTGTAGTCCATGCCGCTGGCGGCCTCAATCACCAGCTGGGCCAGAGAGTAGCTGTCGTTGCTGTAGACGCTGTAGGCCCCCGGGGCCGCCTGGAGAGTCTGGGTGGAGAGGCGCTCCAGCAGATCGTCGGTGGCGTCATAATCGCCGTCGCCTAAGAGGAAGGAGTTGCCGCCCGCCGCTCCCATGAGGCCGGAGGAGTGGTTTAAGAGCATCCGAACGGTGATCTGCTTGTACCGCTCATCAGCCATCTTGAAGTCCGGCAGGTACCGGGTAACAGGCGCGTCCAAGTTTACCCGCCCCTGCTCCACCAGCTTCATCATGGCGGCGGCGGTGTAGGTCTTGCTGATGGAACCCACGCCGTAGAGGGTGTCATCGGTGAGGAGGCGGTTCTCGCTCTTGGAATAGACCCCGGCGTGGCCGGCGTAGACGATCCTGCCGTCCTGCCACAGGGCGTACTGGACGCTGGCGGCTCCGCCATAGGTCATGGCGGTCTCGGCGATGGTCTGGGCCATGGCCTCCTGTGTAAGAGGGGCCTCCGGCGCGGCGGGGACCTCCTCGGCCAGAGCCGTAACAGGAAGCAGGGAGAGCATCAGGCTCAAGAGCAGTGCCCAAGCAGTGATTCGCAGTTGTTTCATAGCACACATCCCTTTCTGTTGTTGCGCGGCATTGCTGTCGCTTGAGAGTATTATACTCCCCCTGTCAAATGGCGAACAGCCGTTATAATCGTGCGTAAAACGCACGATTTAAGGCTCTGGGCAAGCCCAGAGCCTTAAAAATCTTAAAAACCAAAGTCAAAAACCAGCCCGATGCAGCCTCCAACGTCACAGAAAATCCATTTTCTTCCACGACCTTCCCGCCCCCCTCCCCCGCCGAATTTGCGGCCCCAGCCGCAAAGAGCCTCTCGGGAGAGTTTCGCGCCTGCGGCGCGAAATAAATCAAAATCGTTTTTCCGGAAATCGCATTTTCGGAAAAACACCCTGCGGGCCGCGCTCGGCCCGCACCTTTTTCCGTGGAATCGGCCACGCCGCTTCCACGGAAAAAGCCCCCTCGTCATTCAAATCCTCGTTTGAAATCCACAGATTTCAAACGAAATCCTTATTCCCAACCTCGCTTGAAATCCGCAGATTTCAAGCGAATTATTCTACCGTCACCGACTTCGCCAAATTCCGGGGCTTGTCGATGTCACAGCCCCGCATCAGGGCCACGTAGTAGGCGAAAAGCTGCATGGGCACCACCCCTAAGCTGGGAAGCACCAGCTCGTGTGTGTCGGGGATGGTCAGCACCGCTGTGGCGGTCTTGGCCATCTCCGCGGCCCGGCTCTCGGTGGTCAGAGCCAGCACATCGGCCCCGCGGGCCTTCACCTCCACCACGTTGCTCATGGCCTTCTCAAAGAGTCTGCCATAGGTGCCCAAGGCCACTACCAGCGTTCCATCCTCCACCAGACTGATGGTGCCGTGCTTCAGCTCGCCGGAGGCGTAGGCCTCGGAGTGGACATAGGAGATCTCCTTGAGCTTCAGCGACGCCTCCAGCCCCAAGGCGTAGTCCACATTGCGCCCGATGTAGAACACGCTGTCGTGGTTAAAATACTGGGAGGCCCAGTACTGGATATCCTCCGGATGGGCCAGCACCTGCTCCATCTTCCCCGGCAGGAGAAGCATCTCCTCCAGAAGATCGACACAGGCCTGGGCCGTCATCGTCCCCAGCACACGGGCGAAGTAGACGCCCAAAAGGTTCACCACCGCCAGCTGGGTGGAGTACCCCTTGGTGGTAGCCACGGCGATCTCCGGGCCGGCCCAAGTGTAGAGCACCTGATCCGACTCCCGGGCGATGGAGCTGCCCACCACATTGACAATAGAGAGGACGTGGGCACCCAGCCGCTTGGCCTCCCGCAGGGCGGCCATGGTGTCCAAGGTCTCCCCGGACTGGCTGATCACAACCACCAAGGTGCTGCTGTCCACAATGGGATCCATGTACCGAAACTCCGAGGCCAAGGCCACCTCCACCGGGATGCGGGTCATCCGCTCCAGATGGTACTTGCCCACCACGCCCACATGGTAGCTGGAGCCGCAGGCGATGATGCAGATCTTTTTCAAAGCGCAGATGTAGTCGTCGCTGAGGTGGAAATCCTCAAAGTACACCGCGCCGTCCCGGACACGGGGGAAGATGCACCGGCGCAGGGCCTCGGGCTGCTCCATGATCTCCTTGAACATGAAGTGCTCATAGCCGCCCTTCTCCGCCGCGTCGATCTCCCAGTCGATGTGTATGATCTCCTTCTCAATGGGCTGCATCAGGTAGTTGTAACAGGCGATGCCGTCCCTTGTGAGGACGGCCACCTCCCCGTCGTCCATATAGCCCACCTCCCGGGTGTACCGGAGGATGGCGGTGACGTCGCTGGCCAAAAAGGAGCAGCCCTCCCCATAACCCAAGATCAGCGGGCTGTCCTTGCGCACAGCGATGAGCTTGTCCGGCGCGTCGGCGCAGAGGATGCCCAAGGCATAGGCCCCCTCCAAGCGCAGCAGGGTCCTCCCCACCGCCTCCAAAAGGCTCAGATGCTCCCCCTCGTAGAAGTAGGCGATGAGCTGGGCCACCACCTCGGTATCCGTCTCGGAGGTAAAGGGCACCCCCTCCGACAGCAAAAATTCCTTCAGCTCCGCGTAGTTCTCAATGATGCCGTTGTGGACCACGGCGATCTTACCGCTGTGACTGACCTGCGGGTGGGAGTTCACGTCGCTGGGCGCGCCGTGGGTGGCCCAGCGGGTGTGCCCGATCCCTGTGGTGCCATCCGCCGCCGCGCCGCCTTGGAGCATATCCGATAGGACCCGGAGACGCCCCTTGGCCTTGTAGACCCGCAGGGCCTCCTGCTGGCGGGAGTATACCGCCACGCCGGCGGAGTCGTACCCCCGGTACTCCAAACGGCTCAGGCCTTCCAGCAGAATAGGGGTTGCCTGCTCCGTTCCAACATATCCAACAATACCGCACATGTATAGTATTCCTCCTGTTTTCATAAAAACACCGCCGTCTCCAGTCTCCCAAAGGCGGCTCTCTGACAAGAGGACAAATGCGCAGACCATTTGCCTCGTTCTCCAGCCACAGCCCCTTTGTTCCGCGGTCGCCCGCGTGTTTGTCGGCTGTGTTACGCACCTGGAGCGGTACGGAGGGGCATCCGCCGAAAAATCTCGATTCTCCCCCCACCTCGTTGTCCCCCGCGAAGCCGCGGGGGCGCTGGCGCTTGTGACAGACAAAAGTCTATAGATCCTCCTCTCTCTGCGAAGCACTATAAAAAGGGCGGTCAAAGCCCTCTATAGGATGGATAATTGCACGCTCCTCCGGTCATCCTACTCCGAAAGGGGTGTGACTATGATAACTGCGTTTTTCCGAACAATCATTCTCTATTTCGTGTTGATGGCGGGTCTCCGGCTTATGGGCAAACGGCAGATCGGCGAGCTGGAACCCAGTGAGCTGGTGCTCACCCTGATCATCTCCGACTTGGCGGCGGTGCCTATGCAGGACTTCGGCATCCCCTTGGTCTACGGGGTGCTGCCCATTGTAACGCTGCTGTGCCTGAGTATGATCCTCAGCTTTTGCAATCTGAAATCCGTCCGCTTCCGCTCCCTCCTCTGCGGCCAGCCCGCCATGATCATCCGGGAGGGGCGTCTGGTGCAGCGGGCCATGGCAAAAAACCGCTTCACCGTGGACGAGCTCTATGAGCAGCTCCGGGGGCAGGGGATCACGGACCTCGCCAACGTGAAGTACGCCATTTTGGAGACAAGCGGCAAGGTATCCGTCCTGCCCTACACCAAGGACAGCCCCATGACGCCAAAGGTGATGGGGGCGGAGGTAAGCGACGATGTGACGCTGCCGGTTCTCCTCATCAACGACGGCCACGTGATGTCTGAGAACCTGCGCCAGAGCGGCTACAACGAGACATGGCTCACCAAGCAGCTCCAGGAGCGGCGCTTGGCCTCTCCCAAAGAGGTCTTTCTCCTGACAGTGGACGAGACAGGCAGCGTCACCTGCGTGGCCAAGGAGGTGGCCTCATGAGGGCGCTGATCATCCCCGCCGCGGTATTGGCGGCGGTGCTGGCCTTTGCTCTGTGGAGCGGCTGCTATATCCAAAACCAAGCGGAGGCTTGGACAGCCCTCCTTGGCGAGGCGGACCGCGCCGCCGGCGAGGAGCGCTGGGAGGAGACAGGGCAGCAGCTCCAGCAGAGCTATGACAGCTGGCAAAAGAGCCGGACCTTCCTCCACACCGTGGTGGAGCACGACGACCTGGATGAGGTGGAGACCCTCTTCGCCGCGGCCTTCGCCGCCTGTGACGAGGAGGACATCCCGGACTTCCACACCGCGCTGAACCAGCTGTCAGAGAAGCTGAGGCTTCTGGCGGAGACACAGGAGATCAGCGTCAAAAATATACTCTGATGCTCTCCGTCTAAGGCCTGTGGCTGAGGCCGCAGGCCTTAGGCGCTCCGCAGATGTTTCAAGCGGGTCCGCCGCGAAATCGCCGCGGGCTTCAGGAGAACCCTATTTCTCCTCCAGCAGCTTGGTCAGCTCCGACATGAAGGTATTGATGTCCTTAAACTGCCGATAGACCGAGGCGAAACGGACATAGGCCACCTCGTCCACACCCTTGAGCTTCTCCATCACCTGCTCACCGATGACGGCGGTGTTTACCTCCCGCTCCAAGGCGTTCTGGAGGTTCTGCTCAATCTCATCGGCCAGCCGCTCCAAGTCGGCCAAGGGCACCGGCCGCTTCTCACAGGCCCGGATCATGCCGCCTAAGACCTTGCCCCGCTCAAAGCTCTGGCGGCTGCCATCCTTTTTGATCACCACCATAGGCAGGGACTCCATAGTCTCATAGGTGGTGAAGCGCTTCTCACAGGACAGGCACTCCCGTCTGCGGCGGATGCTGGTCCCCTCCTCCGCAGGACGGGAATCCACTACCTTGCTCTCTCTGTATCCACAATAGGGGCACCTCATAAAACATACCTCCGATATTCGCCAAGGCCCCGCTTCTCCGGGCCCTTCGGCGAAAGAGTTTCGCCGCGCGCCTCCCCTCATCCCTCCCCTCGGGGACGGCAAGGCTCAGTTCACAGCCGGGGCCGCGAGGAAGGGCGCTACAAGAGTTCAGTTTATTATATCATACTTCATGGGAAATTGGTAGGCATAATTTTTGCTGGTGTTTAAAAATTGCTATAGCTTGCAGCAGGGGTCGGGCATAACGGGGCGCTCCTCCGCATCGAAAGCAAACACGACAAACCGGCGCCCTTGAATCTCCGACACTTGGGCGAAGCAGAACAGGCCGGTCAGGGGGAAGGGGTGGGCGCTGTCGAAGGGCAGGGCAAGAAGCCGAAGCCCCCGGCTCTCCCGCCACAGCGCCCCCTCTCTGCCTTGGATGGCCTGCCCAAAGGGAGCATGACAGAAGAACTGCTCCGGGCGGGGCAATGTCTGCCACCCCTGCTCCCGCCGGAAGGCGAAGGAGAGCCGCAGCTCCCCCCGCTCCGCCGGTCCCAAGGCCTGTATCTCCTCTCTGAGCAGCATCCGGCACAGCCGCAGCCGCTCCCCCTTTGGTTCCAGCACCCCTAAAATCTTCTCCCCATCCCGGCAGATCAGGCTGCCCCGGAACAGCCCGGTGCGGTCCAAGGGACAATCCATCTCCGCCCGAAGCCGTCCCCCCGTCTCCTCCAGCACCAGCCGCCCCGCGGGAGAACCCTGATAGACCACCGGAAGCTCCATCGTGACACGCACCTCCTTAATGGGGGCAGACTCGTTTTTTATCATCGCGAAAAGCCAAAAAACAAAAGCCCCTCCCGGCAAGTGTATGCCAAGAGGGGCCAAATTTATTCTGGATTCGCCGCGCCCGGCAGGGGTCAAGCCGCAGGGCCGCTGTCAGGCCGGGGCTTACACCATACGTTCGCTGGGCAGACCGAAACTGACCGCAATGGCAGCGTCGATGCGGCCCATAAGCTCTGGGTCCACGCGGCCCATTTTCTCCCGAAGCCGCCGCTTATCCAGCGTGCGGATCTGCTCCAGGAGCACCACAGAGTCCTTGGTCAGACCGTGGCGGTGGGCGGACAGTTCAATATGTGTGGGCAGACGGGCCTTCCCGGTCTGAGAGGTAATGGCCGCCGCAATCACGGTGGGACTGTACCGGTTGCCGGTATCATTTTGTATGATGAGCACCGGGCGCACACCGCCCTGCTCGCTGCCCACCACCGGGCTAAGATCGGCGTAATAAATGTCGCCGCGTTTTACGCTTGTATCCACTGTAATTCACGCTCCGCCGGTAGAAAGTGTCACCAGCAGGCCCCTGAGGGCCTCCCTTGGGTAACCACTATCATTCTCCCACGCAGCCAAGGAATTTATACACAGGGGCAGGTGAGATTTCCCACTCTGTGCTTCTTTGCCCCGCAGTATTCTATGTGTTCTTTGGTTTAAATGTGCCTGAGTGGACATGTGGTTCCTGTGGGGGCGGTGTGCTCCGGGGGAGGGGAAGGATATTTATGGCGCTTCGCGCCTTAGCCTCCCTTGCTAACGGGAAGGGGGGCCGCCGCAAGGCGGCGGAGGGATTCCCCGCAGGCACTTCCGATAACCCCGCTCGCAGGGCGCGATGCCCCCGGCGCGCCGTCCCCCGTCTGCCGCAGCCTTCCCCCAAAACGCCGGACCCTGTGTCATAAATCCCATCCTGTCCCCGCCCCAAACCGGAAATATATGGAATCCCCCCGCTTTTTGTCACAATCTCCCACTTTATCCCTTTACGCGCCGAGCCGGTTATGATATAATAAATGCGCAGAATCCCTATGAAAAAGCGAAGTCTCCGCATACCCTAATTTTCTATCTGAATGAAAGGTGCTATTGATGAAAATTGCCCTCTCCTACGCCATGACCGGCGAGATTGCCAGCATTCTCCCCCCCGACGCAAGACCTATTGAGAGCGCCGCCGGCGTTCCCTTCTACGCTATTGATACCGACATCATCGCTTGCTGCGGCGGCATTGGCAAGGTCAACGCCGCTATGGCCGCCCAGCTCTGCATTGACCGCTACCACCCGGACCTGATCCTCAACGCCGGGGTTGCCGGCAGCTTTCAGGACCTATCTATCGGCACCGTGGTGCTGGCTGAAAGCTTCCTTCAGCACGATGTGGACACCAGTCCCATCGGCGACCCCGTCGGCTTTGTGTCCACCGTGAACCGGGTGGAGTTTCCCACCAGCAGGCCGGACTTGGCCAAGTCTATTTTAGACCGCATGGCCGTGCCCTATGTCACCGGACGGGTGGCCTCCGGGGACGCCTTTATGGTCAAGGGCAAGCGGGCGGACTGGGTCGCCCGGACCTTCTCCCCCACCCTCTGCGAAATGGAGGGCTGCGCCGTGGCCCAAGTGTGCCTGCGCAACAGCGTGGGCTTCATGGCCCTCAAATCCGTGTCCGACCGCCTCTGCATGGAAAACAGCCCCGGCGAGTACTTCAACTTCGGCGAGGCCATGGAGCGTCTGAACCAGATCGTCCTCCCCTTCGCCCAAGCCCTGCGGGACGCGAGGTAAATGAGGAAGGAGGAGTCAGGAATTAGAAATTTTGGAGGCCGCAGAGCCGGGCACCGCAATTTCTGTCTCCTCATTCCTAATTGAAAAAAAGGAGACTATACTATGGAACGTATTGCCAGCTTTCAGGTGGACCACAACAAGCTCGTCCCCGGCCTGTATCTCTCCCGCCGGGATGGGAAAGTGACCACCTTCGATCTGCGCTTTAAGAAGCCCAACACCGGGGATCTGCTCTCCAACGCGGAGATGCACTCGGTGGAGCACATTATCGCTACCCTGCTGCGCAACAGCCCTCAGAAGGACGCGGTTGTCTACTTCGGCCCCATGGGGTGCCAGACCGGGTTCTACTTCCTCTTTGACGGCGAACAGCTCACCGACGGCGAGGCCGTGGAGCTGCTGAAGGCTGTCTTTGCCGCCGGCGCGGACTTCAGCGGTCCCATGCCCGGCAAGAGCGCCGTTGAATGCGGAAACTACCGGAATTTGGAGGTCTCCCTGGCAAAGGAGCAGTGCGCGTACTACCGGGATCTGATCCGAGGCTGGACCGTGGAGAAACTGGCCTACTGAGGGCACAAACAAGCGTGATCAGCAGGACGGAGGCCTACGACGCATTCACACCATCTATGAAAGGAGCTGGTACTATGGAGCGAAACCACTATATTCTCGCCGGCGCATTCGTGAGCACGCTTGTGATCCGAGAGGTTGAGGGCTTGATCGGAGTAGTCCTTGCTGGCGCATGGTTTCCCCTTACCCTGCTGCTGCCCTTGGCACTTCGCATATTCCTGCTGGCAAAGGTGACGGAGTTGGCCGTATTCCTGTATGAAAAACACGCTGGACCGTCGGAAAATACGGTGTCCAGCCGCCGCTTCTATTTTGCGGCGGCGGCGGGGGTCATTGCCTCCGGCCTGTTTACCCTGTGGATGGCCGCTTGGTTCCCCTTCCTGCTGGAGACACTTTTGGGGTACATGCTGCTGCTGTTCCTCAACCCCTTTATCTACACCGGGCTGGCTGAGGGGGTCCTTCGCTTCCGGCGCCGTGCAGAGGCGGCGGGTCAGCTGTAAAAACCGCAAAAATTTCCGCACCCCGCGCAACCGGCGCGGGGTGCTTTGTCTCTATAAGGGGGAAAGGACCTTTCAAGCCCACTGCAAGGAGGTGATGCCCATGTTGGACGAGGAGCTGCTGGCGCTGCTGACAGCGCGGTCGGAGGAGGCCATCCCCGCCCTCATCCAAACCTACGGAGCCTACTGCCGCGCCATCGCCGGGAACATTCTGACCACCGCCGAGGACGCAGAGGAATGCCTCAGCGACGCCTACTTGGCCCTCTGGAACGCCATCCCCCCGGCCCAGCCCCAGTGCCTGAAGGCGTATTTAGGCACAGCGGTCCGCAACGCGGCCCTGCGGCGGCGGCGCACCGCCCCCGAACCGGCGCTGGAGCTGGATGAAGCCCTGATCGGACGGGACACCGTCACCGAGCGCTGGGAAGCCAAGGCCTTGGGCGAGGCTATCTCCACCTTTCTCCGGCGGGAGAATGCTGAAGCTCGAAGGGCCTTCCTCCGGCGCTACTGGTACGCCGACAGCGTGGAGGCTGTGGCCCTGCGCTTCGGCTGGAGCGTAAGCAAGACGAAGAGCGTCCTCTTTCGGACGCGGAAACGCCTGCGGGCGTATTTGGAAAAGGAGGGATTTTTCCCATGAAAAACCCAAGCCTATGGGAGGCCATGGCGCACATGGACCCCCTGCTGATTGAGGAGGCGGACCTGCCCGCCGCCCGCCGGAGGCGGCCCTTGGGCCGGACACTGTGCATCGCCGCGGCGGCCTGCCTGCTGCTGGCGGTGGGGGTGCTGGCGTCAGAGGAGCTGTTTGGCTTCCGCATTTTGGAGGCTCGAAACGACGAGGAGGGCACACGGTACAGTCTAACCGTGGAGGACGCGGTCCAGTTCCCGGTGGAGCAGTTCGGTGAGACGGTGCAGAAGCGCATCGCCGGCGGCGGCGATCCCACCACGGTGATAGAGGAGTCCCCCGCCAATGAGAGCGGCATGGATGTCTCCAAGATACAGGTAGACGTCCCTTGGTTTGACACCTACGCCGAGGCCGCCGCCTACTTGGGGGAGAATATCCCCTTGGCGGCGGAGAGCGCCGCCCTCGCGGGCCATAGCAGCCGGAAAATCCGGGTGTCCACCGCCAGCAACGTGGTGACCCTCAGTACCATATACGAGCTGGAGGAGACGGGCGTGATGTTCAGTGCCGCCGCCTTTGTGGAGGGTGGTATGTTTCCTACCTACGGTTCCGCCGACGGTACCAGCGGGATCGAGCTCACCCAAGAGACCGCCCAGACCGGCACCGGCTGTCCCGCCCTCATCTACCGCACCGCCGGGGAGCACAACACCTGCGAGGCCTACTTCATCCGGGAGGGCATCGTGTACAATCTGTTCCTCACGGATACCAACGACATGTCCGTATTGCAGCGGATTTTGGACACCTTCTGACAAAGAACGCCCCCTCTCCCAAGGGGGCGTTCTTTCATCTACCGCTCCACACCGCCCCGCTCACGGGAAAAAAGCTGGTGCAATCCCACATGCACCAGATTCCTCGGCTCAAACCGGATCAGATGGAACACCATCTGCATCACCACACCGTTGCCCACCAGAAACAGCAGCGTCCCCGCGCCCACCTGGCCCCCCATGAGCCAGCCCAAAAGGAGCACTGTCCCGGCGATTAAAATAGACACGCCGCCAATGGGAATCCGCCGCAGACGCTTGCCGATCCCCACCAGCAGGGCGTCCCGGGGGCCGCAGCCGATACACGCGGACATGTACAGGTACTGGGAGAGGGCCATCAGCACCATGCCCGCCAGCATGGCCAGCGCCCCCGCCCACCAGGCCGTTATCTCCGGCAGCAGTCCCACCGCGTCATAGAGGTCAAAAAATGCCCCCACCAGCACCGCATCCAGCAGCGTCCCCAAGCCGATAGGCTCCCGGAGAAGCAGGTCGGCAGCCACCACCAAGAAACTGACTAAGATAGACACCTGTCCATAGGTCATCGGCAGGTAATTGGCCAGTCCCAGATTGAACACATTCCAAGGGGCCTGCCCGATGTTGGCCTTCACCGTGAGGAAATTCCCCAGCGCGAACACCGCCAAGCCTACAGAGGCCAGCAGCATCCGCCGGAGCAGGGCGGGCAGTGGGATTGTCAGACGCATAGCCATTCTCCTCTATTCTTTGCAGGATTTCCCCGCCTCCACAGCGGGGCGGCGGGCGACAAGCTGATGAATACCCAAATGGGCCAGCCCTCTGGGCTCAAACCGGGCGATGTGAAACACCACCTGCATAATCAGGCCGTTGCCCAAGGCAAACCACAGCGTACCGATCCCCACGCCGCCGCCTAAGAGCCAGCCGGCCAGGCAGGCGGAGGACTGGATCAAAATCTCCGTCACGCCAATGGGGAGCCGCTTCAGCCGCTTGCCCGTGCCCACTGTCAGCGCCGCCCGGGGACCGCAGCCTAAGCAGGCGGGCATGTAGATCAGCTGTCCCACCGCCAGCAGCACCATGCCGAAGGTCATCAGCGCCAGCCCGCCCCAGAGGTTCTGGAGCATGGGCATAAGCCCAATGCTGTCCAGCAGGTCGAAAACAGGCCCCACAATCAGCGTATCCAACAGCATGGTGACGCCGATGGGCTCCCCCAGCAGCAGATCTGTCAGCACGATCAAAAGACTGATGGCCACCGTGGCGGCGCCGTAGCTCAGGGGCAGATGGAAGCTCAGTCCCACGCACAGCACATTCCAAGGGGCCTGTCCCACGTTGGCCTTCACGGTAAGAAAATTTCCCACGGCAAACACGGCCACCCCCAAGGCCGCCGTCAGCACCCGCCGCAGCAGGGCGGGGAGCGGAAGGGTCAAGCGCACAGTCTCTCCTCCTCTTCAGGTCACAACAGTGCCTCTATCATAAAGGATTTCCCCCAGATTTGCAAGGCCGCCGGGAAAAAATCCCGGCGGCTCCGCCCATTCTACGCTCCATCGGGTGACAAAATAGATCCTATCGGCTATACTGAAGTCACCAAAAACAGGAGGTGATCCCTGTGGAGCCACAGAAAATCGGACAATTCATCCGCATCCTGCGCAAACAGCGGGGTCTGACCCAACGGGAACTGGCGGAGGCCATCGGCGTCACGGACAAGGCGGTAAGCCGCTGGGAGCGGGGCCGGGGCCTGCCGGATGTGTCCCTCCTGTCCCCCTTGGCCGGTGCCCTATGCACCTCCGTCACCGAGCTGCTGGCCGGAGAGCCGCTGAGCGAGGAGGAGCGCACCGCCCGCGGCGACAGCGTTCTGCTGGAGGCCCTGCGCTATACCGGCAGCATGGGGCGGAAAACCGCCGCCCTGCTGGTCGCGGCAGCCGGCGTGTTTTTGCTGCTTTCGCCCCTGTTCACCGCCAGCCGAGCCTTGGGCCCGTGCCTCGCCGGCGGGGTACTGCTGGCGCTGGCCCCCCTCCTGCTGCGAAGCCGCCGTCACAGCCGCCTCAAAGCCCGCTGGCAGGCGCTGGCGGAGCGGCTGACCCGCCGCTCCACAGCCCGGGTGCTGGCGGCAGTATGCTTGGCGCTGGCCTTGGTGCTGGAGCTGACCCCCTACGGCGTAATCCTGCGCTTCGGCCGCCAAGCGGAGGACGGCGGCATCGGCTTTTTTCGGAAGACCTACTCCTATTTCAGCCTGCTGCCGGTGGGCTACGGCAATTTCTTCCCCTTCCTCACCGGACTTCTGACAGCGGCCTTGCTGGCCTTGAGCCTATGGCGGCTCCGATGGGACAGCCGGCGCATAGGGGGCGCGCTGTTCCTCGGCACGGCGCTGGCGGCGGTATTCTCCCTGCTGCCGCCGGTGCTCCTTGGGGCGGGGTATTTTTCCCCGGTGGGAATTTGCATCACGGTGTGTCTGCTGCTGTCCCTACTGGCAGTTGCGCTGGCCAACCGATAGAGCAGGGGCTATTGGAGCGTTCTGGCCGACGGGGACGGGGATAAAGACCGTGCCTTGTAAGGGGGTTAAGGACGCCGATCCGCCCCCTAAGCGCGCTTTTGCCTGCTTTCCTCGCGCGGGGAAAGCAGGTCGCCCGGAGGCGCCCGTTGTCCCCAAATCCCGAGGGAACCGCGCGAAAAAAGCCACATACTGCGCCGCGGTACACATCCCTCTCACCTGCTGGTGTCCTGATACTCCGACGGTGACACGCCAACCAGCTTCTTAAATGTAGCCGAAAAATAGGTAATGTCCCGATACCCCACCTGCTCCGCCACCTCGTACACCTTCACCCGGCAGTCCTTCAGCAGCCCCATGGCCTTGTGGATCCGGTAGCGGGTCAGATAGTTCAGCAGTGTATAGTCCGTCTCCTTCTTAAAGAGGTGGCTCAGATGGCCCTCGCTGATCCCGAGGTGCTGGGCGATCAGACCGATGGAGATGCTGGAGTCGCTGTAGTGCCGGCCAATAAAATCCATGGCCTCCAGCACATACTTGCTCTTGTCCCCCTTGCGCAGTTCCGGCAGGGCGAGGGCCGCTTCGCCGCTGTCGGACTCCATCCGCCGGCGCAGGGCCGTCACCGCCTGCTCTAAATCCCCGTCGCGGAAGGGCTTCACCAAAAAATCCACCGCCCCTAAGCGCAGGGCGCTCTGGGCATAGGTGAAGCTGTCGTAGGCGGTGAGGATGATCACATAAACATTGTTCCCCAGTTCCCGGAGGCGGCGAAGCATCTCCAGCCCATCCATCTGGGGCATCTTCAGATCGGTGATAATGAGACTGGGCCGCAGCCGTTCCACCGCCTCCAGGGCCTCTAAGCCGTTGGCGGCCTCGCCCACCACCACGCAGTCCAGCGCCGCCCAGTCCACCGTGAGGACGATGCCCCTGCGGATCATCTCCTCATCCTCCACCACTAAGACCTTCAGCATCCTTCCTCCTCCTCTCTCCGCACGGGCAGCACGGCGGTCACAGCGGCCCCGCCGCCGGCGAGGCTGCGCAGCTCCAGCCCCGCGCCGCCGCCGTAGTGCTTGCGCAGAATCGTATCCACATTGTAGAGCCCAAGGTGTTCCCGGCCGGGGCTGAGATTCATGTCCTCCGGCAGGCCCCTGCCGTTGTCCTCCACAGTGATGCGGAGCATCTCCCCCTCCTGCCGGGCCTCCACGGTGATGGTCCCGGCGCTGACGCCCTCTAAGCCGTGGAGGATGGCGTTCTCCACCAGCGGCTGCAGAATCATCTTGGGAATCAAGCAGTCCAAAAGCGCCTCCGGCACCCGCAGCAAGAAGGTGAAGGCGTCGGACATGCGGATTTTCTGGATCTCGATATACCGCTGCAAAATCTCTGTCTCCCGGCGCAGGGGGACGAACTCCTCCGGGGAGATGCCGAAGCGGAGAATGTCCGCCAGATCCGTGGACATCAGGGCCACCTCGGGAACCTTGTTGATCTTGCTGATCCACTTCATGGTATCCAAGGTGTTGCACAGGAAGTGGGGGTTCAGCTGGGCCTGGAGCATCCGGATCTGGGCGGCGTTCAGCTCCCGCTGGTTTTCCACCAGCACCTCCTGATTCTGCCGGAGGGCGGCGACCATGCCATTGAACCGCTGCTCCAGCTCCGCCAGCTCATCCCGGCCCTCGGCGCTGACCTGCACGCTGAGGTCGTTGCGCTCCACCGCGCCGAAGCCTTGGTGCAGCCGCTCGATGGGCCGGGACAGCTGCCGGCTGAGCTTAAAGCTCATCCCCACCGACACCGCGATGCAGCACACCGCACAGGTGAGGCTCACCGTGTACAGCAGGCGCATCGTCTCCTCGGTGAACACCTGAGGCCGCTGGAGCACCAAGTAAAGCCCGCTGGCCTCGTGGCGGGACACGGCGTAGAGAAAGGGGTCCGCCCCGCTGCTGAGGGCCTCCCCGGCCAAAAGACGGCCCCGGAGCACAGGTGTCAGGGAGGCGGCTAAGGCGGGCTGGACACAGTACACCGGCCTCCAGTACCGGCTGAGGAGAAGGAGATCGTTCTGGGCGCCGTATTTCCCCTCTAAAAGAGGCCGGAGGTGGGACTGGTAGAGGCTGACAAGGGCGTACCCCGCCGGCTGTCCGGCGTCGTCGGTGAGGAGGACGGCGCACTGGAGCAGGGGGGAGGCGGTGTCGGTCACATCCGCGCAGGCGGTGAAGCGCAGCGGCTCCCCCGCGGCGGCAGCGGCGGAGAGCACGCCCCAGTCCGTGGGCAGGCGGCTCTCCTGCGGGGCCTGCCAAGTGGAGTAGCGCCAGAGGCCTGTAAGGTCGT
Organism: uncultured Clostridia bacterium; assembly: GCA_947572235.1. Lineage (GTDB taxonomy): Bacteria > Bacillota > Clostridia > Oscillospirales > Oscillospiraceae > CAJFPI01. Next base: position 4,334 of record CANPBB010000016.1, on the reverse strand, counting down.
AGAGGTCGAAGCCGGCATAGCTCCTGGCGGACTCCACGGCGGCGAAGAGGGCCTTGTACACCGCGGTGTCCTCCACCCCGCCGGCGAGGGCTTGGGCCAGAAGGGGGTCCTCCCGCAGGGCCTCCGCCGCCTCCTGCAGGGCGGAGAAAGCCGTGTCCATGGAGAGGCTGACGGCGTGCAGCTGCTCCTCCATCTCCCGCTGGGCCTCCCGGACCAAGCGCAGACGGAAGATTTGCAGCAGCATAGCCGAGCAGATCAGTAGGGGGATCAGGGAGACGATCAAAAACGCCGCGAACAGCCGGCGGCGGAAGGGGACGGTCTGTCTCATGCCGCCTCCTCCCCGCCCAAATAGAAGGCCCAGGTCATCAAGACCCCGTCCCGGTGCTCGCTGGCCCATGCCACGTCATACTCCGCCGCCGGCAGCTGGTCCAGAGGCGGCATGGTCGCCTCTGCGGGCACGTCCTCCCGGACGGAGCGGCGGCAGAATGTCCCGGTGAGCAGCCGCTGGGTCTCGGCGCTGACGGTGAAGTCCAAAAACAGCTTGGCGTTGTCCGCGTGGGGCGCCCCCCGGATCAGGGCACTGGCGTCGGGGACGCAGCTGGTGCCGTCGGAGGGATAGACCAGTGCGATGTCGTACCCGGCGGCCACCCCCTTCAGGGCGGTCTCCTCCAAGGTGATTCCCACCAGATCCGTCCCTCCGGCCACCGAGGCCACCACGTCCCCGGAGCCCTGAAGCTGACGGCCTCCTAAACTCTCGGCAAAGCGGCGAAGCACCTCCTCGTCCGTCCCCTCCACGGCGTGGAGGGCGGTGACAAGGGCGGTGAAGCTGGAGCCGGACACCGCCGGGTCGGCGAAGGCGATGCGCCCGTGGTACCGGGGGGAGAGCAGATCATCCCAGCAGGTGAGGGCTCCGGCCCCCACCAGCTTGGTGTTGTAGATCAGCACCACCGGCAAAGCGGAGAAGGGGGTCCACAGATCCCCCGGAGCCTGAAACGCCGGGGCAATGGCCTCCGCGCCGGCGCAGCGGTAGGGGGTGAAGCAGTCGGCGTAGGAGGTGAGGCTCTCCACCCCGCCGCCGAACATCACGTCCGCCAAGGGCGTGTCCGCCTGACTCTGGATCTTCTCCAAAAGCTCATTGGTCCCCCCGGTGACTACCTCCACCCAGATGCCGGTGCGCTCCTCAAACTCCTTGACGATGGGCCAGTAGACCTCCTCCTTGTGGGAGGTGTAGAGCACCAGACGCTCCCCCTCCCCCGGGGCAAAGCTCAGCTCCGGCGGCGTCGATTGCGCCGCGCAGCCGGTGAGCAGAAGCGTGAGCAGAAGGGCCAGCAGCCGGCGGATCATGAAAACACCTCCCAGCGGTTCCGTACCCCTGACACGGACAGGGGATGGGTGATTTGCCCTATTATAGCACAGAGGGCCGGATGGTTTCATTACATTTTGACAAAAATATCAAAAGAAAACAAAAAAGCGCAGGTTTGTCCCCTGTACCTTTTCCGCCAAACATCATACAATGAAATACACCAACAGACGCGGACATGCCTGTCCGCTCTTTGTCGAAAACAACGAAGGAGGATTTGTCATGAAACGTTTCATCGCGCTGCTTCTGTCTCTTGCCATGATGCTTGCCTTGGTTGCCTGCGGCAACAACGGCAACAACAGCCAGAACGACCCCGGCACCAATAACCCGGACCAAGGCACCACCGGTGACACCGGCACCCCGGACCCCGGTCCCAGCGACGCGGACCTGACCGAGACCCAGAAGATCATCAAAGAGGCCCAGGGCATGACCTTGGAGGAGCTGGCCCAGAAGGCCATTGAGGAGTCCAACGGCAAGAAGTTCTTCGGCGTGGGCAACTCCAGCCGCGGCAAGAGCGCCCTGCCCCTGTTCATTGAGTACTTACAGTCCATCGACCCCAGCTACAACATGGAGTTTGACTGGCAGCAGCCCAAGAACAACAAGATCTTCGACCAGCTCACCGCTGACTCCCTGAAGCCCGAGGGCACCTTCGCCATGACCCTCATCCAGGACGGCAACCAGATCGAGTCCAAGATGGTCCAGACCGGCATCTTAGACACCTTCGTGCCCAAGGAGTGGGCCGAGGCCAACGGCGTCAGCGCCGACAGCTACGACGGCTATCTGGCCCTTCAGACCCTGAACAAGGTCTTTATGTACAATAACACCGGCTCCAAGTCCTATGACAACTGCTGGGACTTCGTGGCCGAGGGCGAGCACGGCCTCTTCATGGACATCGACTCTGAGATCGTGGGCAAGAACTTCCTGTACATGCTCACCGAGGATACTTACGCCGGCTGGCTGAAGGAGGCCTTCAACGCCCTCACCGCCGACGAGCAGGCTTACTTCCAGCCCACCATCAAGGCCATGGAGTCCGAGGCCGCCGACCTGGGCCTGGGCGCCGACGGCGCGTACGCTCTGGCCTGGATCAAGCTGTGGGTGGAGAGCTACAACGCCCAGACCGACGACGGCCCCATCTGCAACACCCTGGTAGACAAGTCTGCTACGGATCAGTTCGGACTGCTGGTGTATTCCAAGCTCCGCAGCGTGGAGGAGTCCAGCTCCGTTTCCGTGAACAACATCAATGTGGCGGCCTATGACGACGGATTCACCGGAATCGGCGGCTACGGCTACTGCCACTACCTTTTCGTCACCGACAACTCCCCCCTGCCCTGGACCGCCTGCGCCTTCATCGCCTACATGACCGAGACCGTGGACGGCTTCTCCGCCTGGGGCAAGGACATGGGCGGCTACTCCTCCAACCCCACCGTGGCTGAGGGCACCGAGGCCCAGTACGGCCACTCCAAGGGCGGCATGGCTGAGGACGGCACCACTGTGGAGTTCGAGGCCAAGAACGACCGGGGCTACGACTGGTGGACCACCGAGGGCAAACTGGTCTTGGAGGACCCCGAGTACTGCGCCGACGTGGCCTTCACCGTGGGCAGCTGGGTGGAGATGCTGACCAAGTACTCCGCCGGTTGATCCGCGGATATGAAAGAGTACAAAGTGGTGACCGTGAACACGCCTGAAGACGCGGATTCGTAGATGAACGCCCGCGCCCGGGAGGGCTGGGAGGTCCGGGCTGTCACGCCCTGGAACCCCTGGGAGGGCACGAGATGCCAGCTGACGATCTCTTTTGAACGCACGGTCTGACCGCAGGCCATTCACCCAATCAGGTCCGGGGGGCGCGGACGCGCGCCCCGGGCCTTCTCTATTCCCACTGGCTCTGAAAGGACGGATTCTTATGTCCAAAGCAGTCATATTTGACATGGGCGGCATTCTGCTGGACTTCCCCATGCTGGAGCTCACCGCCGCCTATTCCGACACGCCGGAGGACGCGCGGCTCCTAGACCAGGCCATCTTCAAATGCCCGGAATGGGTGGCTTTGGACCGGGGCATTGTGTCGGAGGAACAGGTCCTCTCCGCCGCCCGGAAGCGGCTGCCGGAGGGGCTGCACGGGGCCGCGGCCCGGGTAATTGAGCACTGGGATGAGTTTCTCTTTCCCAAGCCGGAGATGAACGCCCTGGCCCGGGAGCTGGACGCCCTGGGCGTGCCGCTGTACCTGCTGTCCAATACCTCCGCCCGCTTTTACCGTTTCCGGGAGAAAATCGAGGTACTGCCCCTGCTGCGGGGTGCTCTTCTCTCCTTTGAGGAAAAGCTCCTCAAGCCGGACCCGGAGCTGTACCGCCGGCTGTTCTCCCGGTTCGGCCTGTCCCCCGGGGAGTGCTTTTTCATCGACGACCTGCATCTGAACGTGGAGGCCGCCCGCTGGTGCGGAATGCGGGCCTTCCACTATCAAAACGACATCTCCCGGCTCCGCGCCGCCCTGCGTGAGGCCGGAATCCCCGTCGCTTCGGAACGTTAGGAGGCGTTTTTATGAATCAAACAGCCACCCTCCAGGCGAGCAAATCCACGATTTTTCTCAACAAGGTCAAGACCTTTTTCTCCAAGCCCCACAACGTGATTCTGGTGCTGATGGGCATTGTGCTGACCGTGACCACCGTGGCCCCCATCATCGCCATTGTGGAGGACACCTTCAAAATCCACCCCGGCACCATTGACGCCCACCTCACCGGCCAGGCCGCGGGCTATACCGTGGTGAACTACATAGACCTGTTCACCAGCCGTCTGGCCAAGACCAACCTGTGGACACCTCTTTTGAACACCGTGCTGCTGGCGGTGGGCACCTGCGTGGTATCCATCCTGTTCGGCGGCGTGTTCGCCTTTCTCATCACCCGCACCAATCTGGCCTGGCGGAAATATCTCAGCTCCATCTTCATCTTCCCCTACATCATGCCCCAGTGGACCCTGGCCGTGG
>CANPBB010000015.1 GCA_947572235.1 uncultured Clostridia bacterium | reverse complement strand
TAATGAAGCTCCCCACTTGTTAGTAGTATACCATACTTGTCTAACAAATGGGGGGGCAGTTCACTCTGGACTGTTCTTCACTTTTCTCTTGAAATCTGCGGATTTCAAGCATATTTGGGGGGATGCGCTGTGCTCTGCACCCCGTCTTGGCCTCTTCCTGTGAGGAGGGACTGGAGCTTGATGCTCGCTTCGCGAGAGGAATTTTTGCCCAAAACCGCGTTTCGGCAAAAATGATTTTTCGTATATTTGCGGCCTGCGGGCCGCAAACTCTGCTGAAGGGTTTTGTTGGAACAGGCTTTTAGGGGATACCGCCGTTTCGTCCTACCGCAGCAGCGGCAGGCTGCCGGTGAGGTGATCAACCTGCTTTCGCTCCCCGCAGAGGGCTAGGCCTATGTAGCGCAATGCCGTCTCCGGGGTATGGCCCATCCTCTCAATATACTCCTCATAGGTTCGGCACTCTTGGGAGAGGTCGGTGAAGTCCACGGCGGTGAGCCCGACCGTCTCCGCCTGCCGGCGCAGGGTCCGCAGCTGCTCCTCGTCGGCGGCGAGAATGGGGATGGGGAAGGTGATGATCCCCCGGTGTACACCGCCCTCTTGGTCGCAGACATCGGTGCCTACTGTGTCCGGGCGGAGCCTGCCCAGTGTGACGCTCAGGACGGCGGCTGTGTTGGCGGCCATGCCGATGGGCAGAGCGGGTGAGAGGAGGATAACGCATTTTTCAGCACACATAGGATACTCCTTTTGGCCTGTGCCTGTTCCGGCAGGCGGGCCTCATTTTTTTGCCGGCTCCTGCCGGTAGCTTCCGGGGGAGCAGCCGATCAGGGCGCGGAACAGATTCGTGAGGTGGCTCTGATCGGCAAAGCCGGCGCGGATGGCCGCCTCCGCCAAGGGGACGCCCTGGCGGAGGAGCTGTCCCGCCTCGGCCACCCGCAGGGCCTTTAGATAGCGGTGGGGAGTGACCTGTTTCTCCGCGGCGAAAGAGCGCAGGAGGGAGGACTGGCTCACCCCTACCTGCCGGCAGACCTCTGACAGCGTTACCCGCCGGTGGAGGTTCTCTGTGAGGTACTGGCAGGCGGCGGAGACCTCCGGCCGGATTGATGCCTCCGTCAGCATGTCCAAGGTGCAGTTGTCCAGCAGACGGGACATGGCCTCCTGCCACTGTTCCGCCCGCCGGCTGCTGCCGCTTAGGATCATGCGGTGAAGCAGGGAGAGGGCATCGAAGAGCTCCGGACTGTCGGCGGCAGGGCACAGCCGGGGGAGGGGGCCTCCGGTGAGGGCGGCCATCCGTTCGACGGGGATGTGGAGGGCCCGGTAGCGCAGAGGGATATGTCCCTCCTGTGCACAGCTGTGGGTATCGCCGGGATTGAAGAGGAGAAGCTGGCCCTCCCGGACAGTAAGCACCTCTCCCCGGCAGGTGAGACGACGGGTGCCGCCATCCATCAGTCCCACCACGTAATAGGGATGGAAATGGGGCGGGAAGGACTGGGAGAGACCGTCGAGGGTCAGGGCCTCCACGCCCAGCAGACTGTCGCGGCAGGTGATCTTGTGCTCCATAGAACTGCCTCCTTTGCCGAGAGTATACCCGGTTTTATGCCGCTTGTCTTGCAAAATACCGTCAAAAAGAGGGGGCAGGCACCCACATAGAAGGTTGACAAAGCTCGCGGCAGAGCTTCACCGCTGGCAAGCGGCAGCCCCCATGTCCCCCTTGAGGGGGGCATGGGGGCAAGGCACAGAGCGCAGTGACTATTCCTCCGTAAAATGCACATGGTTGAAGATGTGCTCCTCACAGAAGCAGTGGTAGCCGGCGCAGCGGGAGCAGTAGCGGAAGGACATGTTGGGGTACTCCGCGTCGGTCTTGCCGCAGACGGAGCAGCGGTGGTTGAAGGCTTTGGGGGCTTGGCTGGCTTTCACGGTCTGACGGAAGCGGACGGCCTGTCTGCCGGTGCGGACCCGCTCCCGCTGGACTCTCCGGCTGAAGTGGGGGTAGAAGAACAGCACAAAATTCAGAAGGGCCACAATGGGGGCCATCACGCCGCCCCAGTTATGCTGGCCGACGGCGCGGAGGATGTCATAGGCCAGCAGGAGCAGATCGGCCCAAGCCACCCATTTCATCTTCACCGGAATGATGAAAAAGAGGCGTATAACCGTCTCCGGAATCAGCACCGCACAGGCCAAGAACATGGCCAAGTTCACGTAGTGGGTACCCATTATATAGTCCCCGCCGCCGGCGATTTGGAGGATGATGGAGGCGAGAATGGTCAGCACTGCACCGCTGAGGTAGTAGATGGTGAACTTGGGCGTGCCCCAGTAGTCCTCCAAGATACTGCCGATCCAGTAGTAGAAGTAGAGGAAGAGGGCGAAATTGATGACGTTGCTGGAGAAGATGCTGGAATACCCGTAGGGCGACACGAAGACAAAGGTGACCAGCCGCCACACCTCGCCCTTCAGTACGCCCGCCGTGGAGTAGGCCAGCAGGGAGTAGGCCCCGCCGGCGGTGACTAAGTTCAGCGCGTAGAAGATGACGGTGCCGACGATGATGTAGCGCATGAGATTGGGGATGCCCCAGTAGGGGTGCCTGCCGCAGAAGCGGTCCAGGGCGTCGTAGAGCTTTCTCAAGGGTAGATCCTCCTTGCGGGTGCTTTTTCTTATCAATTCAGTTTACCCGAAACAGGCGGGAAAATTATCACAGAAATGTAAATTATCTCCGTTTTGGAGGGAGAGAGCAGGCGGTCCGCGTCAGTCGGGGCAGATCATCCCATTTACAAAGCGCATGTTATCAGAGGCCAGGACCTTTCGGACATACTTCCACTTCGTGCCTCTCGGCTTCTTATAGAACCGCAAAAAGTGCAGCAGAAGGCCGCAGAGCGCCTCCCAATCCCCCTCCCGGCCCTCCTCCGGGAGATACCGGTGGACTATCCGCTCTGGGAGGTGCAGGCGTCAAAATAGAGGTCATAGCCGCTTTCCCGGATATCGCACTGCATGATCGTGGCCCTCCGACAGCGGAGAAGCAGACTGGCGAACTCCTTGGCTTGGGCCCTTGTCAGAAGGCTTTGCAGGATTTCCGGATAGCTGTCCCGGTCCTTGGTCTCGATAGTTTGAGAGAAGCGGCTCCCGTCCAAGCGCTAAGCGAAGAGCTGCGCGGGGCGGGAGGGGATATATTTCAATGGGGTGAAGCCGGTGGTGTCAATGGAGAGTATGCGGCCCTCCTCTGCCAGAAAGTTGTAGAGATAGGTGTGGGGCTGCTCCGCCGCGATGTAGTCGCTGCCACCGTCGGTCACGTGCTGGAACTGATCAAGCGCGAGGGCCTCTGCCTTCAGCTCCCGGGCGTACTTTACCGGGATGACCCAGCAGGCGAACTGGTTGGACTGGTTAAGGTCTGCGCCGTGGGCGGTTAGGCTCAACAGGGGGTTGGAGCTGATCCCCGTGTACCGCAGGTTGTCCCAGAGGACCGGCGACAGGCGGCGGGATAGGGAGTGCTCCGGCTCGTGCCGCAGATTATCGCCGTTGAGATAGCTGTAGCGCCGGATCAGGTTTTCTTTCGCCTTTTTCAGGGATATGTTGCACTGGTAATTTTTCAGCTCCTCGGGGTCTGTCATATACCACATAGCTGCGGCCTCCTGTTCAAATTACTCCTGCGTACACAGGGCGGCGAATCGCTCATAGTAGGGCACAAGGAAGTCAAAGCCCCCCTCGACCCGCTCCAATAGGGCGGGGGTGAAGACCAGCTCGTCATAGGGCCGGTCACAGCAGAGGCTCAGGCTCTTGCGGCTGATCCAAGGCTCCAAAATGGGGGAGGGGGCGGTCTTTTTTCTGGCGTACTCCGGTCCCTCCAGGTGGAAATCCTCCTGCCGCTGGAGCTTCCGGGCCAAATCCTCCATGGGCCGGGGATTGGCGGCAGTCTCCCGGCGGAAGCGCTCCATGGTCTGGGCGGTGGCGCTGTAGAAGCCCATGCCGTAGGAGCAGAGCTCCGGGGAGATCTCGAAGTAGAACACGGGACGGCAGGTCCAAGCCTCGCTCTCCACCCGCAGGGAGAGCCAGAGGTGGTCCTTGTAGGGCCCCCGTCCAAAGAGCCGTCGGGCGTCCCGATAGATCCGGGAGACGTGGAGATTCAGCCCCAGTTTGGGGTAGCGGTCCGCCATGTAAACGTAAAGCTCCTCCCCTAAGGCTTTCATAGGGTGCTGGACGTGGGAGAGGTAGGTTTGTTTGTTCTCCTCGAACCAAGCCCTGTCGTTGTTGAAGCGGATATTCCAGAGGAAATCCACTGTGTCCTGCGTAAAACCGGTAAACATAGGTGCTCCTTTGCCGTCCTCCGAAAGGTTTAGGGGCTGCGGCCCCGGGGGGAGGACAACCCTATTATACCGCGCCGCAGAATTTTTTCAACGCTGACTTGCGGCAAGCCTCCATATCCCTCCGTCCTCTTGGCGAAAGCTATAGGGCCTTGTCAGCGGCAGCTCCCCCTCTCCGTCTGTATAGGCCTTTACAACACCGTGGAGACCCGCTATAATGGTTGCCTACGGAAAAGACACTGTGATAAAGGAGACGATTCTATGAGAAAAACAAAGATTGTCTGTACCATCGGCCCGGCCTGCGAGTCGGAGGAGGTCCTTACCGCCATGTGTGAGGCGGGCATGAACGTGGCCCGTCTGAACTTCTCCCATGGCACCCACCCCGAGCAGCAGCAGAAGGTCGATCTTATTAAGAAGGTCCGGGAGAAGCTTCACCTGCCCATCGCCATCATGCTGGACACCAAGGGCCCGGAGTACCGCATCCGCACCTTCCAGAGCGGGAAGATCACCCTCCGCGAGGGGGACCGCTTCGCCTTCACCACCGAGCAGATTGTGGGAGATGAGCACCGTGTGGCCGTCAGCTACGCGGGACTGGTCCAGGATCTGGCTGTGGGGGACAAGATCCTCCTCAACAACGGACTCCTCTCCTTTGAGGTGGAGGAGCTTACCGCCACCGACGCCATCTGCCGCGTTCTGGTGGGGGGAGAGACCTCCAATAACAAGAGTATGAGCTTTCCCAACAAGGTCTTAAATCAGGTCTACCTCAGCGAGCAGGACAAGGCGGATATCCTCTTTGGCATCCGCAACGGCGTGGACTACATTGCCTGTTCCTTCGTCTCCCGCCGGGAGGACTTGGAGGACATCCAGCGGTTTTTGGATGAGAACGGCGCGGGGAACATCGGTCTCATCGCCAAGATTGAGAACCAGTCCGGCATCGACAACATCGAGGACATCTGCGCCGCCTGCGAGGGTATCATGATCGGCCGGGGGGATCTGGGTGTGGAGGTGCCCTTTGAGCAGCTTCCCGCCATCCAGAAGCAGCTGATCACCAAGTGCCGCCTCTTGGGCAAGCGGGTGATCACCGCCACGGAGATGCTGGAGTCCATGATCCAGAACGCCCGCCCCACCCGCGCGGAGATCTCCGATGTGGCCAACGCGGTGTACGACGGCTCCTCCGCCATCATGCTCTCCGGCGAGACCGCCGTGGGCAAATACCCGGCGGAGACAGTGGCCACCATGTCCCGGATTGCCGAGGAGACGGAGAACTCCATCAACTACAAGAAACGCCTCAACAACAGCGATTTCACCATCAAGGACACCGTGGACGCCATTTCACACGCCACCTGCGGCGTGGCGGTGGATATCGGGGCCAAGGCCATTGTGGCCTGTTCCCTCTCCGGGATGACTGTGCGCATGGTCTCCCGCTTCCGCCCGCCGGTGGATATCATCGGCCTCACCACCAACGAGCGCACCTGGCGGCTCCTGGCCCTCAGCTGGGGCGTCACACCGATGATGTGCGACGAGTTCGCCTCCACAGATGTGCTGTTCTATACCGCCCAGCAGGTGGCCAAGGAGGTCCTGCACTTGGAGAAGGGAGACAAGATCGTTATCACCGGCGGCGTGACCAATGGCCGTTCGGGGAACACGAACCTTTTGAAGGTGGAGCAGATATAGGGTCAAGAACCGTCATCAGGGTGTCATCCTCCGGGATGGCGCCCTTTTTCTTCTCCCAAAGCTGTCGGCAAAAAAATTTTCGCGCACCCCTTGACAACTGTGTATATAGCGTATATACTGTAACTATCGAATATGTACAGTTCGAAAATGAGGTACCTTATGGAGATTTACATCAGCAACAGCAGCGGCGTGCCCATCTACGCCCAGATCACCGACCAGATCCGCAATAAGATCCTCACCGGGGAGCTGCGGGAGGGGGAGATGCTGCCCAGCATCCGGCTTTTGGCCAAGGAGCTGCGCATCAGCGTCATCACCACCAAGCGGGCCTATGAGGACTTGGAGCAGGCGGGATTTCTCTACACTCTGCCTGGCAAGGGCTGCTTCGTGGCGGCCCAGGACCCGGCCATCCATCGGGAGGAGGCTCTGCGGAAGGTGGAGGAACATCTGCAAAACGCTATCGACGCCGCCCGGGCCGGAGGCGTGTCCGCCGGGGAGGTCCGCGACACAATGGAGGTGCTCTTGGATGGGGAGTACAACAAGTAAGGAGATACCACTATGGAAAATCTGATTGAGGTCCATGGCCTCTGCAAGCACTACAAGGGCTTTGCCTTAGAGAACGTTGATCTGACAGTCCCCGCCGGGACCATTGTGGGTCTGATCGGGGAAAACGGGGCGGGGAAGACCACCACCCTCAAGTCCATTCTGCACGTGATCCGTCCCGACGGCGGGACCATCCGCCTTTTGGGGGGCGACCCCGCTGAGGAGGCCTCCCGCTCAGAGGTGGGCGTGGTGTTTGAGGACGCCTACTTCTACGGCGGCCTCAGCGCCCGGCAGATCAGCCGCATCATGTCCGGCATCCACCGGAACTGGGACAGCGGATTGTTTTTTGACTACTGCCGCCGCTTTGAGCTGGAGGAGAAAAAGCCGGTGAAGGATTTCAGCCGGGGTATGCGGATGAAAATGAGCTTGGCCACCGCCCTGTCCCACCACCCCCGCCTGCTGGTCTTGGACGAGGCCACCAGCGGACTGGACCCGGTGGTCCGGGGGGAGCTGCTGGACCTGTTTTTGGAGTTCATTCAGGACGAGGCGCACAGTATCCTTCTCTCCAGCCACATCACCGCCGACCTGGAACGGGTGGCGGACCAGATTGCCTACATCCACCAAGGCCGTCTGCTGTTCCAGAGGGACAAGGATGAGCTGCTGGAGGACACCGCCATCCTCCGCTGCGCCGCCGGGGAGATCGACCGCCTGCCAAAGGAGCTGGTGCTGGCCCGGCACAGCGGGCCCATGGGCGCCGCCGCCTTGGTCCGCAGTCCGGAGGAGGTCCGCCGCTGCCTGCCCGGAGCGGTGCTGGACCAAGCGAGGATCGACGAGATGATGCAGTTTATCGCAGGGAGGGACATTCAATGAGGGGACTGGTTTATAAGGATTTCAGTGCATTGATGGGGGTCTATAAGAAGAACCTGCTGCTGGTGGCGGTTCTGTACGGCTTCATGGCCGTTGCCATGAAGAATGACTTCTTCCTTTACTTCGGCATCTGGATGATGAGCTTTTATGCCCTCACCGCCTTCTCCTTGGATACCCAGTGCGGCTGGGATCGGTACGCCCGGACCCTGCCCATCCAGGACTGGAAGATCGTGGCCGCCAAGTTTGTCGTTGGCCTCCTCTATATAGGCATAGCCGTGGCCTACAGCATCGTGATGGGTGTGGTCAGCCGGATTGTCAACGGCACCTTGGCCCACAGCTGGGGGGGGCTGCTATCCACCACCGGACTGATAACTGCCATCGTTGTTGCCTCCACCAGTGTGATATACTTTTTGGCCATCAAGTTCAGCCCGGAGAAGGCCCGAACCTACTTTTTCATTGTGTTTGTGGCCATCTTTGCCGGTTTCTATCTGCTGGACCGGGCGGGGATTCTCGAGGATTTTCCGATAGAGCGGCTTCAGGCCTTCGGCCTGTGGCTGGAGGGGCATATAGCACTGGCGGTGCTGCTGGCACTCCTCGCCGCCGCCGCGGTGTTCCTCGTTATGCTGGCAGCGGCCTGCGGGGTGTACCGGCGCAAAGAGTTTTAGGATTTCGTATGCAGTCTGCGGGGCACAGACTTTTGGCGCTTTACCGCTGAGGCGGCAAACGCGGTAGAGTGGGGAGCGGAAAGACAAAAACAGACCGACGGATCGGATATCCGTCGGTCTGTTTTTGTCTGCTGTCAAATGGCCAATCGTTCGCCGACAGGTGACAAATTTCGTCCCGCAGCCAGAATTTACCGTGGGACGACCCAAGCACAGCGTTGACATCCTGCGGTTTCCTGAAAAAAGAGGTGGAAAACAGGAGGAAAATGCGCTATAATACAGTCCATCGTTACAGAACACAAGGAGGAGATACACAGATGAGAAAGCAGAGAGCGCTGTCCTTAGTCCTATCCTTGGCGATGGCCCTTAGCCTCTCCCTATGCGTCAGCGCTGAGGAGGGCGGCGACCTGACCGGCGCGGTGGTGGTTATCCACACCGGCGATGTTCACGGGTCTATAGAGGGCTACGCCAAGGTTGCCGCCATGAAGAGCACCTACGAGGCGGCGGGGGCCTATGTGCTGCTTCTGGATACAGGAGGCTTTGCCTCGGGGAGCCCCTATGTCCGCCATTCCAGCGGTGCATCTGCGGTGGAGCTGATGAACGCCGCCGGCTACGATGCCGCCGCAGTGGGGGAGAGTGAGCTCTGCTATGAGCAGCAGCAGCTGCAGACGCTGATGGATCTGTCCAATTTCCCCCTGCTCTCCGCCAGCGTGATGAAGGGGGGGCCGATTCTCCCCACCCATCAGATTTTTGAGGCTCCAGGCGGTCTGAAAATCGGCGTTTTCGGCCTCACCGCCCCGGAGGCTGCCCATACCCTAAGTCCCAGCGCCAGGGAGGGCCTTACCTTCCTCACCGGCAGCGCCTTGGTTCGCGCGGCCAAAAACGAGGTTGCCGCCCTGCGGGAGGCCGGCTGTGAGCTGGTGATCTGCCTGAGCCATCTGGGCCTGCAGGGGGACGATGGGGCCCTGAGCCTTTTGAGGCAGGCGGAGGGCATCGACCTGATGATCGACGGCCATGCCCATACCACCTTGGAGGAGGTAAAGAAGGCCACCGGCGGCACCTGCATGGTGGGCGAAACCGCCCTCACCGCCGCCGGCAGCCGCTTTGCCGAGGTGGGTGTGGCGGTGTACATGGACGGGGAGATCGTTGCCCGGTCCCTGCCCTTGGACACCATCGCTGTCTCTGACGAGGCGGTGGCCGCCAAGGCCAGCGCCGTAATCGCCGAGGTGGATCGCTGGCAGGAGGAGGACATCGCCAGCGCTCCCGTCCTCCTTGCAGGCGGGACGGAGGCCCAGAGGGACGAGACCAACTTGGGCGACCTGCTGGCCGACGCCATGCTGGTCTGGACAGGCCGCCGAGCCGGTCTGACGGAGGAAAATACCGTGGACGCGGTGCTTCTCTCCGGCGGTGTCCTGCAGGACGGTATTGCCGCCGGGGAGGTCTCTCGGGCTGACATCGCCGCCGCCCTGACCCCAGGGGAGACGCTGTGCACCATCAAAGTTACCGGCAGAGCCCTCTTGGAGGCCTTGGAGTCCATGACTGCCGCCGCCCCCCAGGAAAGCCCCAGCTTTCCTCAGATGGCGGGAATGAGTATTGCCTTGAACAGCTTGGAGAAATTTGAGAGCGGCGGCTATTACCCCAATACCGACCAGCTGAAGCCCGCCGCTGTTCGCCGCGTGAGCGTCACCGCGGTGGGTGGCCGGTCCTTTGACCCGGAGGAGACTTATACCATCGCCCTCAACAGCGGCCTCAAGCCCGCCGCCTTCTCCCTCTATGAGCGCAGCCGCATCAATTGGGGCGTGCCGTTGGAGGACGTGATGGCCTTCTACCTCCAAGAGGAGGATACCAATCTCTCCCTCTACAGCGAGGGCATGGGCTGGATCACGAGCTATGGCTATCAGGATGTCACCGGTGACAGGTGGTATGCCTCGGCGGTGAACTATGTCAGTGCCACGGGCCTGATGCAGGGCTCCGCCGGCCTGTTCCGCCCCGGTGAGGCCATGAACCGGGCCATGCTGGTAACGGTGCTCTACCGTATGGCCGGTTCCCCGGCGGTAGAGGGGACCTCCCCCTTCACCGACGTGCCGGCGGGCAAGTGGTACACCGATGCGGTGCTCTGGGCCAGCAAAAACGGCATCGTCCAAGGTCAGACCGCTGACACCTTTGCCCCCAACGCCAGCATCACCCGCCAGCAGCTGGCTACCTTCCTCTACCGCTACGCCCAAGCGAAGCCTGTCCAGTCCAACCTCTCTGCCTTCACCGATGCCGGCCAAGTGAGCGCCTACGCCGCCGACCCCATGGCTTGGGCGGTGGAGAACGGCTTCGTCGGCGGCACCACCCCCACCACCTTGGCCCCCCGCGACACTGCCTCCCGCGCCATGGTCGCCGCGGTGCTCATGCGGTATCAGCAGGGACAGGCGGAATAAGCATAGGATTTCGTACAGAGGAGGGCAGACTGTGAGTACAGAGCGGGACATTTTCAGCGGCGGCTTGGCCGAAATCCACATCCGGCGGCAGGAGACCACTGTGGACTTGGGGGCATGACCTTGGAGCAGGTGACAGACCTGCGGATCTACTCCGGCAAGAAAAACGACCTCTCCCCCCTCCCCGACTGCCCCAATGTCACCAAGCTCTTCCTTCAGGGGCCTGCGCCAGCTGAGCCGCCTGTGTCTCTGCCCCTCCGGGCCGGTGGACTGCGCCGCCCTCCCAAGCCTCTATGCCTTAAAGCTCTATGAGCTCCACAAGCTCAGCGGCTTGGAGAGCCTTACCCGCTCACATATCTGCTGTTTAGCAGCCTCCTCGATCGCGGACAAAATCACCGGCTCCAAGCTGGCGGGGACACTGCCGGCCATGCCCAAGCTGGAGCGGGCGGATCTGACCTTCGCGGATCGGTCCGGCTCTTGGCGATACACCATTCTGGAAAACCAGCTGCGCAAGGCCGGCAGGCTTGACCTTCTGACGGCGGTCATGGACTATCAGGCCTGGGAGCGGCTGTAGAAAAAAACGACCCAAAAGGAGACGGGAAACCGTCTCCTTTTTATCGTAAAACACGGTTGACAAATCCGAGAAAAACCGTACAATACATATGACACCTGTCAAGACACCTATATAGAAATGGAAAAGAGAGGGATTCTCCCATGGACAAAATGCAGACGTTTCTCCAGCGAAAAAACATTGTCATCTCCGCCAGACGGTACGGCATAGACGCCTTGGGGGCCATGGCCCAGGGCCTGTTCTGCTCCCTGCTCATCGGCACCATCATTCAAACCTTGGGCCAGCAGCTTGGCCTCCCTTTCCTGACGGACGTTGGGACCTTTGCCAAGGCCATGTCGGCTCCGGCCATGGCCATCGCCATCGGCTACGCCCTCCAAGCCCCGCCTCTGGTGCTGTTCTCCTTGGCGGCGGTGGGACAGGCGGCCAACGCCATGGGCGGCGCCGGCGGCCCCTTGGCGGTGCTGTTCATTGCCATTATCGCCGCAGAGCTGGGCAAGGCGGCTTCCAAGGAGACCAAGGTGGACATCTTGGTGACCCCCTCGGCAACGATCCTCTCCGGTGTGGCGCTGGCCTATCTGATCGCGCCCCCCATCGGCGCTCTGGCGGACAGCTTCGGCACCCTGATCAACCGCACCACCATGCTGCAGCCCTTCTGGATGGGCATTGCCGTCTCGGTGCTGGTGGGCATTGCCCTGACGCTTCCCATCTCCTCCGCGGCCATCTGCCACACCTTGGGCTTGGTGGGGCTGGCCGGTGGGGCGGCAGTGGCAGGCTGCTGTGCCCAGATGGTAGGCTTTGCGGTGATGTCCTTTCGGGAGAACCGCTGGGGAGGTCTTGTGAGCCAAGGCTTGGGCACCTCCATGCTCCAAATGCCGAATATCGTAAAGAACCCCCGGATCTGGATTCCTCCCACGCTGGCCTCCGCCATCACCGGACCCATAGCCACCTGTCTCTTTAAGCTGGAGATGAACGGCGCGCCCATCAACTCCGGCATGGGTACCTGCGGCTTCTGCGGACAGATCGGTGTGTGGACCGGCTGGCTTGCCCCCAGCGAGATGGCTGTCAGCAAGGTGGGTGCTGCGGCGGTTAGCCCAACGGCTATGCACTGGGCAGGCCTATTTCTGGTGTGCTTTATCCTCCCCGCCGCGCTGTCCGTTATCTTCTGCAAGCTTCTGCGGAAGATCGGCTGGATCAAGGAGGGCGATTTGACCCTGAACTGAACAGAAGGGAACACAAGTCCCAAGCAAGGCCCCCGGACACACCCTGTCTGGGGGCCTGCTTTTTCAAAATTCTCGCCATCCGAGAGAGATTCTAAGCCTCTTGGGTGGCATTTTCACTGTCGGGATGGTAGAATTCTCTCAGAATCCATCACCAAGAGGCAGCCAGAAAGGAGCAAATCACCATGGAACAGAGAACCATCGGCAGATTCATCGCCGCCCTGCGGAAGGCCAGCGGCATGACCCAGAGGGACTTGGCGGAGCGGCTGGGGGTGTCGGATAAGAGCGTCAGCCGCTGGGAGCGGGACGAGGGGGCGCCGGATCTATCCATCCTTCCGGTGCTGGCAGAGATCTTCGGCGTGACCTGCGATGAGCTCCTCCGCGGGGAGCGCAGGCCTCCGGAGGAGCGGGCGGGGATTGTCGAAGCGGGCGGCACCCTCCGGGGGGAGAAGCAGCGCCGCCGGCTTGTCAAGACGGCCCTCTCCCAGTACCAGTCCCGCGTCTATATTGCCATGGGCCTCTCCGCTGTGGGTCTCATCGTGGCGATGATCGGGAATCTGGCTTTCCTCCGGGGACTGCTGGGCTTCCTGCTGGGGGCCGTCTTTCACATCGCCAGTATTGTCTGCCTGTCCATCTTTGTCAACCGCGCCCTCTTCAGTGTGGAGGACGCGGAGATGAGTGCCGAGGAGCTCTCCGCCTTCAAATGCCGCGTCATCACCTTGGCCCGGCGTTCCCTTGGCCTTACCGCGGTGCTGCTGGGCTTCACGGCCCCGCTGCTGCTGGCGGAAGCCTACACGGGGCTGGGGACCGAGGCCATGCTGCTTCTGGGCCTGCCGTGCGCCGTGGCCATTCTGCTGCTCTATGCCGTAATCTGGTACTTTCTCACCCCCGCCCTCCTGCGGCGGGGCGTGTACAGCTTGGGCGGACAGGAGGCGGCCTATCGGCACAACCGTACGCTGCTCCGCCGCTGTGCCGCTGTCCTGACAGGCCTGCTGACCCTCACCTTCATAGCGCACCAAGCGTCTACCACCATCTGGGGCCCTTGGACCATTATGGAGGGACAGGTATTTGACGATTATGAGAGCTTCACCGCCTACATGGAGCAGGACATCTGTCCGGATCCATATAGCAGCAGCCGTCCTCTGCCGCCGGAGGCAATGATGTACTACGACGAGTCCGGCCATGAGATCAGCCAAGAGGAGGCCAACCGCCGGACCTTGGAGGACGCAGAGGGCCGCGTGGTGTGCACCTACATCCAGCGAAATTACAGCGTCATCTCCATCCAGTACAGCGAGAATGAGGATGGTACCCTCCTGCCCATCACCGTCTACACGCAGGACGACTATGACCGGGCGGTGAAGAAGGCCCGCCGCCGCCATGTCCTCTTCGCCGCCCTCTGCTGCGCCGAGACCGCCGCTGTTGTAGTGGCCTACCGAAAAAAGCGGGTACGGTAAAAATGGAGGATCCAAATCGCAAATCCTCCTGCGCCCGCCCCCGCAAACAGCAGGAAACGAGAGGCAGCCGCCTCTCGTTTCCTGCTGCTTGACCCTATCCATAAAGCACGCTTGCCGTGCCCTCGTCAGTGTGCCGTGTCCACCAACATAATGCTGGAGTCCCCCTTACGGGCCTGCTCCAGTACCGCCTCCGCCAGCTTTTGGAAGGAGCTGTGGGAGGAGGTGGCTCCGGTCAGAGCGTCAATCCTGCCCTTCCCCTGTCCCTCCAGAAGCTGTCCGGCGTAGTAGCGGGTATACTCGTTGGGATAGGTGCCGTTGACATGGAGCATATTCTGCATATACGCGTTGTCCCAGCTCTTGATAAAGCCGCTGGGGTTTTCAGCGTTGTACTCCACAGAGACAATACTGCCGTCCTTTACCATGATGGTGATGTACTCCTTCCAGCCGTGGCTGTACTCCGCGGCTTGGGCGGTGTAGTAGCCGTCTTGGAGCGTGTCCTCCCCGCCGCAGGATGTCAGAACTGCCACCAAAAGCAGGGCTAAAATAATCGTGACCATCCGTTTCATCTGTCTCTCTCCTCCTTCACAACAAATCTCTTCACTTGGAAGCGCAGGGACTCCGCCTCCTTGGCCAGCAGCCCGCTGGACTGCTCTGTGCCGGTGGCGTTTTCAAGGTTCCGCTCGGCGATGGCGGCGATGGTTTCGATCCGCTCCTCCATGATGGACAGGGCGCTCTCCTGACTTTGCACCGCGGCCACCAGATGGTCGGTGATGCTGCTGATCTGGCCGGAGACGGCGGAGATATCCTGCAGGGAACTGGCGGCGTCGGCGGTGAGTTCCACGCCGGTCTGGATGATGGAGCGGGTGCTTCGGACCATGTCCGCGGCGCCTTGGGCAGCCTCGCTGCTTCGGGAGGCCAGCTGACGGACCTCACCGGCCACCACGGCAAAGCCCTTTCCGGCCGCGCCGGCCCGGGCGGCCTCCACCGAGGCGTTGATGGCCAGAATCCCTGTTTGGAAGGCGATGTCCTCAATGTCCTTGGCAATCTGTGTGATCTTCTGGGCGTTGGCGCTGATGTCGCCCATGGCGGCGGAGAGGGCGTCCATGCGGGTGTTGGCCTCCTGGATGCACTGGGCGATTTCCTCGGTCTTGATGCGGGTCTGACCGCTGCTCTCTGTGACGCTGGTCAGGCGCTCCTTTACATGGGCCACCTCGCTGACCAGCTCCTCTGTGGACTGGGTCTGCTCCGCCGAGGCCTGCTGGAGCTGGCCGGACTGGCCGTTGAGCTCCTCGGACATCTCCGCCAGACGGCTGGCGGCGTCCCGGAAGCCGGTGATGGTGGCGTTCATGGACTGGAGGATGGTGCCAAGGCTGGCTTGGATCAGGGCGAAGTCCCCCTGATAGTTTACCTGAGGCTCCGCTGTCAGATTTCCTTGGGCCACCTGCGTCAGCACCTGCTGGATGTCGGATATGTAGCGGTTGATGCTCTCCACGGTGGCGCTCAGCGTGCAGGTCAGGACCTCCAGCTCATCCCCGGAGCGGACTTGGACCACCTCCGTATGGAGATCGCCGCCGGACAGGGCCACCATGCGCTCTGTCACGCTCTTCACCGGGCGGGAGATGGACCGGGCCAGACGCAGCACCACCAAAATGGACAGGGCCAGCACCAGCAGGGTGGCCAGCACCGCCACCAGCATGGCGCCGTTGATGTAGGAGGCGTAGTCCGCCTTGGGAACCTGGATCACCAGAGACCACTGGGTCCCCCGGATGGGGGCGAAGGCTGCCAGCATGGTCTCTCCGCCCACGGAAAACTCCGTGGCGCCTGTCTCGTCGCTGGTGACACGGTTAACCACCGCCTGGTTTCCGCCGCAGAGCTGTTCCATGGTGCTCCCGGAGAGAATCAGGGACTGATCCGGGTGGCCGGTGACGGCACCGGTGTGGCTGACCATGTAGGCCATGCCGTGCCGGCCCAAGTTGATGCTGCTGATCACATCGTTAAGCGTGTCGTACTTGTAGACACCGACCACATACAGCGCGGTCTCCCCGCCGCTCTTCACAGGCATTCCCATGGTGATGCCCAGCTGGTTCTGAAACCAAGTGGAGGCGTCTGTGGTCAGGTTGTCCGTCTCCTTCAGAAGGGCGAAGAAGCTGCTGTTCAGACTCTCCGGCGCGCCGCTGATCCCTTGGAGCAGACGTCCGTTGAGATCATAGAGCGCGATGGTGTGAAACTCATAGACCTCGGCGGCCTCGGTGAGCACCAAGTTGCGGTTCGTCCGGAGCAGGCTGGCGCTGACCGCCCCGGTTTCCGGGTCTGCGGCGGCGGCCTCCTCCATGCGGGAATCTGCGGCGATGGACATCATACGGTCCGCCAGCATATGGATATTAGCCTCCACGGTTTTGGCCGACTGCCGCGCCATAGGCTGCATGCTGTCCAGCAGAATACTGTTGGCCAGAGACTGCATCGCTACCGCCATAATCACACAGCACACAATCACCAGCACCAGAATGTTAAGAATCGTATTCTTCAAGATCTTGCCGTTGAGGCTCCTTTTGATCTCCCGTTTTGGGGAGTCCGCTCTATTCCCGGACACGTCCACATTCTCCTTTTCTTTGTCGTCCCCAAGCCTGCGGCCCGCGGTGTCTTGGGGCATAGGAAAAGCCCACCAACATGCCGCGGCGCCATAAGGCCAGCCATGACAGCGGTTGGGAGACTTCGCGTCATAGTATACCATACTGAGATCGAAAAGGGAAGCCCCATTTTTGCAATATAGCCGCTCCCGAATCAAAGTGAATTTCCCTGAGCGGTTGGCTTGGCAGCGCTGGCATGTGGGAGATCAGACGGAGGGAGGCAGACAGGCAGTTTACCCCTCTCTTTCGGGGGGCTATTGCTTTTGCGCCAAGCGGGCGGTATAATGTCAGCAGAAAAATATGGCCGCGTGGACACAGAAATCAATATGGAGGAAACAGCTATGGCCAGCAGCGATTTTGATATCCGAAACGGTATGCTCCAGCGATACACCGGCCCTGGCGGGGACGTGGTCCTGCCGCCGGAGGTGCGCAGTATCGGCGCGGACGCCTTCGCCGGATGCGAGACTCTGCGTACTCTGCGTATTGACGGGAAAATGGACTTCATCGGCACCGACGCCTTTGCCCGTTGTCCAAACTTGGCGGTCTGTGCCCCCCAGCACCCGCCGGGAGACGCTTGGGACGCGGAGAGCCGCCTGCGCATGGCCTTGGGCTACTGCACTGCCCCGGAGCTGTACAAAGGGGACGTGGCCGCGGCCTACGCCCGGTACGCTAAGGGCCAGCGCAAGCGCCTTGAGAGCGCCGCCCGGCGGATGGGCCTCACCGCCGCCCTCCAATACTTCCCGGAGGAGCCGGAGAAGCCCGTCAACTACAAAAAGCTCAGCGAGAAGCAGAAGGTACTGGCTCTGGAGGAGGCGGTACTCTCCGGCGATATGGACCGCGTAGAAGCGGTTTTGACCGGCTGCAAAACCTTTGAATTTACCGCACGGGCCTTAGGCCTTGCCTGCCGCTTCGGATCCCTGTCCATGGTGCGCCGTCTGGTGGAGGCCGGGTGTGATTTCCACCTGACCCGCGACACGGGGCTCACCGCCAAGTATGACATCTACACCAACTACACCGGCTACTTCAACAGCCGTTTGGTGTGGCACCGGTTTGAGTATATGCTGATGGCCGACACCCTGACAGACAAGGAGCGCTTCGGGGACTTCCGGGGCCTCACCGGCATCCTGCCTGAGGGGGAAGGGGAGCGCCCGCCCATCCCGGAGGCAGAGCGCCTTGAAATCCTCCGCTGCCTCACCGCGGCGAAAAAAGCTCAGACGGATTTGGAGGGCCTGTTCTACACCGCCGTGACAGAGGGCCGTGACCCCTTCATACAGGTATTTTTGGACCAGAACATCCCCCTCACCAATTTTGATGTCTCCCGATTGGAGTCCCAGCAGCGCATGGATGTCCTTCCCCGCATGCTGAATGTGGCCAAGGCCCAGCAGAGGTGTCAGGTCCCTGTGACCTTGGGTATCCTCCAGTCCGTTCAGGACGACGCCGCCTTGGTGGAGCGCCTTTTGGACGAGGGGAAGCTCCCCAACAAATTGGATACTACCAAGCTCCTCAAAAGCTCCCTCGCCGCCGCCAACGCCGGCACCCTCACCCTCTGCCTGAACCGGGGCTTCTGCCGGAGCATCGCCACCCGGGACAAGCTCATCGAGCAGTCCATCGCGGAGAACCGCCCCGAGCACACCGCGGCACTGCTGGCCTATAAGAACCGCACCGCGGACCTCCAGAGAGAGGCCGCCCAGCAGGAGGCGAGAGATCTGAAGGACCTCACCGCCGCCCCGGACTCGGTGTACATGATGAAGAAGTTCTGGCGCTTTAAGAAGCAGAAGGACGGCACCATTATTCTCACCGGCTATAAGGGCCCCGGCGGTGCGGTGTGGGTGCCGGAGAAAATCGGCAAGGACGCTGTCACAGCTGTCAGTGAGGAGGCCTTCTCCCCCTATGCCATCCGTCTCACAGCGGAGCAGAAGGAGCTACGGGAAACCGCCATCACCTCCGTCACCATCCCGAAAACCATCGCCTCTTTGGGCCGCAGGCTCTTTGCGGGCTGCCGCGGTTTGGAGGAGGTTCACATCCATGCCCCCGTCGCCGCCTTGGAGAAGGAGACCTTCCGCAACTGTGCCGCTCTGCGCGCTGTGGAGCTTCCCAAGGGGCTGAAGGTAATCAAGGAGAGGGCCTTTGAGTACTGCGCCCGTTTGGAGCGCATCGAGCTGCCACAGAGCCTCCAGTACCTCCACGACGGGGCCTTTGGACACTGCTACGCCCTCCGGGAGATCGAGCTCCCTGCGGAGGTCAAAAAGCTGGGCAAGTGGCTGTTCCAGGACTGCCAGTCCCTCCTCCGGGCCGTCCTGCCCGAGGAGCTTGCCGAGATACCCGATGATCTATTCAAGGCCTGCGAGCGGCTTCGTGAGGTGACTATCCCCCGAAAGGTGCGGATCATCCGCTCCTCTGCCTTCGAGGGCTGCTGGGCCCTGACGGAGATCGACCTCCCCCCGCGGGTGCGGGAGCTGGAGTACGGCGTCTTCAAAAACTGTACCGGCTTAGAGCGCATCACCCTGCCGGAAAATCTGGGGGTCATCAGCCCCTTCACCTTTTCAAACTGTAAAAAATTGGAAAGCATCCGTCTCCCCCGAACCATGACGCGCATCGGCGCCAACGCCTTTGAGAACTGCGTCAGCCTGAGCAGCGTGGAGATGCCCAACTCCCTCCAAGACCTTCACATCGGCGCCTTTGAAAACTGCACCGCCCTCCGCTCTATCACCCTGCCCCAGAGTATCAAGGAGATCGACAGCACCGTTTTCAAAAACTGTACAGCTTTGGAGGAGGTGTTCCTCCCGCCCTTTGTCCAGCGCATCGGGAACTACGCCTTCCAGAACTGCGCCGCCCTGCGGCACATCGACATCCCCATCACCCTCGCCTCCATCGGCACCAGCGCCTTTCAGGGCTGCACCGCGCTGGTGTCCATTGACCTGCCGGAGATCATCAATCAGATCGGCGGCCGGGCCTTTGAGGGCTGCGCCGCCCTAAAAACCGTCACCATCCGGGCCAACGCCACCAAATTTGGCGACGTGACCGACCTAAGAAACCGCTTCATCCTCAACACCGCCGATGTCTTCAGCGGCTGTGAGGATCTGACCGTCCACGCCAAAGCCGGCTCCAGCGCCGCTGCCTACGCCAAGGAGCACAATCTCTCCCTAATACTCCTATAAATCCCTGCCGCCACCCCCAAATCCCCAACTCCTTATTCCCGCATTTACCTCGACTCTCCACTCTCAAACAATATCTCCTATCCGAAAGGAGCCTCCCCATGTCCGAAGCCCAACAGCGCGCCGAGGTCCTCGCCCGCGACGTACTTCAGCTTGCCCGCAACACCCTTTTGGTGAACCTCCGCTTTTTGGACGCCGCCCTGAGCCAGTTCACCCTTGTCCCCTCAGATCTTCCCCTCTCCACCGATGGCCAGCGCCTCTGCTTCTCTCCCCGTCATGTGCTCCTGCGCTACCGGGAGGAGCGGGAGGCGGTGAATAGGGACTACCTCCACATGGTGTTCCACTGCGTATTCCGCCATATGTACATCCACTCCTTGGTGGATCGCCCCCTGTGGGACCTTGCCTGTGACATCGCTGTGGAGGAGGTGATTGCCTCCTTGGCCGTCCCCTGCGCGGCCTCCCGCCGCCAGATCCGGCAGGCCGCCGTCTTGGAGGCCATGCGGGAGGAGATCCGCCCCATGACCGCGGAAGGGCTCTACAGCTATTTCCAGACCCAGCCCCCGGAGGACCTGACGGAGCTGCAAAGCCTTTTCTGGGGGGACGACCACACCCTCTGGTACGAGAAGCGGGGGGAGGGCCCGGGGAAGGACAGCGGAAAAAACACCGCCGCCAACAGCAAGGGCGGCAAGGACGGGGCGGAGGGCGCCCCCTTGGAGGCGGTCTGGAAGGAGATCGCCCGCCGGATGCAGGTGGACATGGAGACCTTTGTCCAGCGGCAGGGGATTGTCCCCGGCGCCTTGGCACAGAACCTGCGGGAGGTGAACCGAGAACGGTACGACTACACCGCTTTCCTCCGAAAATTTGCTGTCCGGGGCGAGGTGATGAGGCTGAACTTGGATGAGTTCGACTACATCTTTTACACCTACGGCCTCCAGCTCTACCAAAAGATGCCTCTGATCGAGCCTTTAGAGTACAAGGAGGTCAAGCGCATCCGGGAGTTTGCGGTGGCCATCGACACCTCCGGCTCCGTCTCCGGTGAGCTGGTGCAGACCTTTGTGCAGAAAACCTACAACGTTCTGAAATCCACCGAGAGCTTTTTCAGCAAAATAAACCTGCACATCATCCAATGCGACGCCGTCGTACAGGAGGACGTGAAAATCACCTCCCAAGAGGAGTTTGATGCCTACTTGGAGAGCATGACCATCCGCGGCCTTGGCGGCACGGACTTCCGGCCGGTGTTCGCCCATGTGGATGCCCTCCGGGATCAGGGGGAGTTCCAGAACCTGAAGGGCCTCATCTACTTCACAGACGGCTACGGCACCTTCCCGGCGAGAAAACCGGACTACGACGCAGCCTTTGTATTCGTGGACGAGGGGGTGAATAACTATGATGTGCCGCCGTGGGCGATTAAGCTGGTGCTGCGGAAAAATGAGATCTGATTCAATTGGGAGTCAGGGATTGCGGTTTCCCGCGGAGTGGGACGGATTGGAATGTTTTGGCGGAAATCGGCAGTGCCTGCGTCTTTAGCCTCCCCTGCTAAAGGGATGGGGACCGCCGAATGGCGGTGGAGGGATTTTCCCGCCGCACCCCCGATAGGATCTATGCAGGGTGCGGCGCACTGTGTCCGTCAACCGAAATGGCCCGATCCCCCATCCGCAGGGGCGCACATTGTGCTCCCGCTCTGCCAATATCCCCCCATCCTCGCTGCATCGCGCCAAACACAAAACAGAAGCGACATAGAAGGAGAAGGTGCCATGTCTGATCTTAAAAATTTCATCATTGAAAACGATACCCTCATCCGCTGCCGGGAGGGCGGCGGGACGGTGACGGTGCCGGAGGGCGTGACGGCCATCGGCAAGGGGGCCTTCGCTGATCTGGTGGACCTGACCGCTGTCCGTCTGCCGGACGGGCTGCGGACGGTGGGGGAGTACGCCTTCTCCGGATGTACCGGCCTTGGGGAGGTAAACCTCCCCGAGGGGGTGGAGGAGATCGGCACCGGGGCCTTCACCGGCTGCGGAAGGCTCACAGCCGTGGCCCTGCCCAAGTCCTTAAAAAAACTGGGCCGGGAGGTATTCCGGGACTGTGCCCGGCTGACGGAGATCACCGTGGCGGCGGGGAACAAGGCGTTCCGCTTTGAAAATGGCCTTCTGATCCGCCGGAAGGAGGTCCTCTGCTGGCCCATGGGCCGCGCCGGCGCCGCCATAGTGCCCGAGGGGGTGCAGAAGATTGCCCGGCTGGCCTTCGCCGCCTGTAAGGGTGTGACGGAGATCATCCTCCCCGACAGCGTTACCGAGATCGGCGGCGAGGCCTTCACCCAGTGCAGGAACCTCCGCCGCCTCCGTCTGTCCAAGGGCCTCACCAAGGTCGGCAGCGGCATGGCCTGCGGATGTACCGCCCTGACGGAGATCGACCTGCCCGATTCTCTCACCGACATCGGGGAGTACACCTTCTCCGAGAGCGGTATCACTTCCCTCACCATCCCCGCCGGCGTCACCATTGTCCGCCGTCGGGCTTTTGCCGTGTGCCGGGATCTGCGGGAGGTCACGGTGGCCGGGGACACGGAGCTGACCTACGAGGTATTCGCCCGGTCCGGTGTGGAGACGCTGCGGCTGCAAAAGGGCAAATTAGTGTCCTCCACCTTTGAGGGCTGCGACCGTCTTACCACGGTTTACGCCCAGCAGTCCCTTGCTGCCCTGCCCAAGGGGGAGGTGAAGGACGCGGCCATTATGACCGCCGTCCGCCGCATCACCTCCGGGGAGGAGCGGAACGAGGAGGTGCTGAGGTACATCAAAAACCAGCGCCGCCACCTCTTTCCCATGGCCGTCCGGGAGCCGGAGTTCCTGCGTTTCATGGCCGCTGAGGGGATGCTGACCGGGAAGGATTACCCTCTGCTCCTCGCCGAAGCGGAGGCGCAGCAGAACACCGCCGCCAAGGCCGCCATCTTGGAGTACCAGAACCGGGCCGGCGGTCCGCCGGACCCCTTCGAGGAGATGGAGGAGGAGTACAAAAAGGCGGAGCGTATCGCCGCCTACATCGAGAAAAACGGCACCCTGCCGGTGAGTGAGCTGAAGAAGATCTGGAGCTGGCGGCGGGAGGCCGACGGCAGTACTACCATCACCTCCTACAAGGGAGAGGAGAGCGAGGTCACCATCCCCGATGTCATCGGCAAGTCCCCTGTCACTGCCATTGAGGGGACCTTTGGTCTCTATACGGCGGCATCGGAGAAGTACATGGCTGTCCGCCGTGCTCTCCGCCGTGTGACGCTGCCAAAGGGCCTCAAGCGCATCGGCGCTTACAGCTTCAGCGGCTGCGGCCAGCTGCAGAGCATCCAAATCCCGGAGGGGGTGACGGAGATCGGCGAGCGGGCCTTCCAAGGCTGCAAGTCCCTCCGCCGCTTGGTTCTGCCCGCGCCGGTGCGGGAGATCGGAAGCCATGCCTTCGCCGGCTGCGCCGGCCTGACGGCCTTCACGGTGCCGGAGGGGGTAGCGGGGATCTACGGCTTCGTCTTTTACAACTGCCGCTCCTTAGAGCGGGTGACCCTGCCGAGGAGCGTGACGGAGATCGCCGACAACGCCTTCGAGCACAACACCCCCGCCGCCATCCAAGCCCCCCTCGGCTCCGCCGCCGAGGCCTACGCCAAGAAGTACGGCATCAAATTTATCCCGATGGAGGAGACCGTCCCATGAACATCAAGGAAGCCAAGCAGCAGATCCAAAACGCCATGACCGCCTACTTCACCAAGACCCCCTACGGCGGCTACGTCATCCCCATCGAGCAGCAGCGCCCGGTGTTTCTGATGGGCCCACCGGGCATCGGCAAGACCGCCGTCATGGAGCAGATTGCCGCCGAGCTGAATGTGGGCCTCATCTCCTACTCCATGACCCACCACACCCGCCAGAGCGCCCTGGGCCTCCCCTATATCACCCGCAAGACCTACGGCGGGAAGGAGTACGATGTGTCCGAGTACACCATGAGCGAGATCATCGCCTCCGTCTACGACCTGATAGAGGACAGCGGCCTGCGGGAGGGCATTTTGTTCCTCGATGAGATCAACTGCGTCTCGGAAACCTTGGCCCCCTCCATGCTCCAGTTCCTCCAGTACAAGATCTTCGGCCGCCACCGGGTGCCCGAGGGCTGGATCGTTGTCACCGCCGGCAATCCGCCGGAGTACAACAACTCCGTCCGGGACTTCGACATCGTCACTTGGGACCGTCTCAAGCGCATTGATGTGGAGCCGGACTTCGACGCGTGGAAGGAGTATGCCTACCGCCGGGGCACCCACGCCGCCGTCATGACCTACCTCGAGATCAAAAAAGGTGACTTCTACCGGGTGGAGACCACCGTGGACGGCAAGTCCTTTGTTACCGCCCGGGGCTGGTCGGACCTCTCCGACATGATCCGCCTCTATGAGACCCACAGCCTTCCCGTGGACGAGAACCTGATCGGCCAGTACCTGCAAAACCGCCGCATCGCCAAGGACTTCGCTGTCTACTACGACCTCTTCAATAAATACAAATCGGATTATCAGGTGGATAAAATACTCTCCGGCAATGCCGACAGCACCATTATCGCCCGTGCGCAGGCCGCTCGCTTCGACGAGCGCCTCAGTCTTCTTGGCCTCCTCCTCGATGGAGTTACCGATACCCTCCGCCAGACCTGCACCGCCGAAGACACCGCTGCCATGCTCATGTCCGTTCTGAAATCGGTACGCCTCGACATGGGCCGCTTAGGCCCCGCTGCCGACATTCCCGCCCTTCTCGCCGCGCAGGCTGCAGAAAAACAGGAGGCTTTACAGAAGGGACGCCGCTCCTCCGCCATGTCCCGGGAGGACCAGCTCACCCACGAGAGCGTCATCGCCGCCCTCGCCGCCCTTCGGGAGCAGCTGGATCAGATCCGCCCCGGCACCCCCGCCGAGGCCTTCGCCCTTCTGAAGGCGGACTTCGACCAGCGGACCAAGTCCCTGAAAAAGTCCGCCGCCGCCGGCGGCAAGCAGCTGACAAACCTCTTCGCCTTCTGCGAGGCCGCCTTCGGCGATGGGCAGGAGCTGTTGATTTTGGTCACCGAGCTCACCATCAGCCACATCTGCGCCCGCTTCATCGGCCGCTACGGCTGCAAGGAGTATTTCCAGCGGAACCGGGACCTGCTCTTCTACGAGCGCCAGCTCCAGCTTCTGGAGGAGCTGAAGGAGCTGGACTGGGACTTGGACAAGCCCGAGAACGCGACGAAGTAAAGCGGCATAAAAGCGGAGATAATGATTGAGATTGAGCAACTTAATTCTTTTGTACAATACGAGAATAGGAAGTTTTTGTGTAAAATTGACAACTGCAACGGGCATGGCACAGCAGAAATAAGAAGTGGAGCGTCCATGCCTGTAATGACATGAACGCTCCGCTCCTTAATACAGCTATTCGATTATTTTAGATTTTCCAACATCCGGTTAGCCATAATCACGGTCTCCTGGATGGAGAGGGTCTTGGTGGGGGCGAAGCTGTTGTTGCCCACGCCCTTCACCACGTCCTTGGCCGACATGACGGCTACCTCGGACTTGGCCCAAGAGGCCACATCCTTGTCGTCAGCGAAGGAGGTGCTGGTCACCTTGGGAATGTTGCCGTGAACCTTGGTGTACTGGGCCAGTATCCCCACCGCCTCTTGGCGGGTGAGGGTGCCGTCAGGGTCGAACAGATTGCCGTCCTTGCCTTGGATGAAATCCAAGTTATAGGCCATGTCTATCTCGCTTTCGTAGGAGGTCGTTTCCCAGTCCACATCGGTGAAAGCGTGTTCCTCGCTGACGTTCGGCCAGTAACCTGCGTTCCCGCTCATAGCGGAGTAGAGCAGTACCGTCACGGCGGCGAACTCGGCACGGGTCATGCCCCGGGTGCAGTTTATTAGATAGGGGTTGAGCTTTTGGTACATCAGCTCCGCATCATATGCCTTTTCCAGCCCCTCTTTGCCCCAACCGCTGGACTGGATCGTGGCGGGAACCAATTTGGCGTAGTCGCTCTCGCACAGCAGGAAGATTCCATACCTTTCCTGAAGCGTGATATCGTATTCCGCTGGAGAGACGGTGAAGGCCGCTGCCTGCTCCAGCGGTCGCAGGTAACTGCCACAGCCCACAAAGCATTTTCCTTCGGAATCCCAATCATAATTGCAAAAACTCTCCCAAGCGTAGCTGTCCATATTCTCTTGGAAGGTTTTATATTCTTCCACGTTGCTTGGGAACCCTATCCCGTTGAAATCCTTCATGGCCTCCACAAAGCTTGGGTCGGCATACTTCCGGCCCTCCAGTGCCTCCACGGTGACGGCGGAATTGTCCGCTACCACGTAAATCGTGAAGGCGTCGGTATATCCCTCCAGCCCGCTCCGCTCATCCATCTCCATGACCATGCGGTTATAGCGGCGGGTTTTCTTTCACAAAAACCCGTTCATGGTGATTTTGACACTGTGGGTCTTATCCTCCACCACCTTCACCGTGCCAGCTACAAATGCGGGGACAGTCAGGCCCAAGCACATCACCAAGGCCAGCGCAAGGGATAGCAATTTTTTGCTCATATTGTTCTCTCCTTTGTTTTTAATAGGGGTTTTCTCCCCCTGTCTTAATCCTTTGGGGGCGGGATCTCCCGGCCCCGTAGGCGTTCCCATCAAGACAACAAAAGCGGCGCAGGGGTTGTAAATCCCTACACCGCCGAAGCTACGCACACAAGCCATTGATTTCCCCATTGATTATTGCCGGGAAAACCGTTATAATGGGCTTTGGGCGCAGAAAATTTCTGCTGTGTGGGACTGGGTCTTAACTGGGCCTCCTGCATAGGGGCGTGGGGTGCTGGAACACTTCACGCCCTGCCTTTATTTGCTTCTGCTGTCTCTTGCTTCATTATAGCCGATAGAGGTAAATTGCGCAAGGGATTTTTGTATTGTTGTTGACAAAGTGACGTGTGAGCGTGTCGGCGGCTGGGTGGCCCGCCACGGGAGAACGCTGGCGGTTGTCGGCGGCTGAACGCAAGGCGGGGTTAGCGGTTGGTTCCGCTCCCTGGCAATTCCCCGCCGATAGGCTGGCGGTATGGGGGAGGCTGGCACCCGTGGGAATTGCCGTCGCTCTGATGCGACCCGCTGACGCTCTCGCATTTCCTTGCGGGAAACGGTACGAAGAAACAGGGGGCCGGGTGCGGCCCCCTGTTTCTTCCGTTTTAGCTATGTTCTCCGAGCTGGTGTTAGAAAGTGCCTGTGTGGGGGCTGCCCCTGTTTCTGTATCTTTAAGCAAGGGAGAGCCCCTGCTCCCACTTAGAAACTGTCTGCTGCACCACGTTCAGTATGACAGCGAGCTTCTGTTGGGACAGCCTCTTTGACTTCCGGATTGCCCTCATATTTTCACTAAACATGAGGGAACCTCCTTCCCTTCCGATGCTGCCGCTATTGCAGCCGAAACAGTCCGTGGCCGCAAGCAACGCATGTTAACATGCCAGTAAACTGATCACTTTTGGGGAAATTTCCCCCTCCATAGAGTGAACCAACCCCTACGCCCCAGACAGCGGCGGCTTTTTGGACAGATGGCGGGAGACGAATAGACACCGCTGTCAGAAGCCGCTCGGCTATGCTGTTTCTTCCTCTGTGCTTAAGTATCCAACTTCATTTTACAATCGACCATTACTTAGTATTGCAGTGTACCGCTCTTTCTGGTATAGTAGGGGAAACAACTATCACCATGAGAAAGGGGCGATCAGATGCTGCGGCAGCAGTTGAAGGCTTGGGAGGAACGGATGCTGTCCTTCTCCCTGCCGGCATGGGAGGCGCTTCCAGAGCTGGAGCTGTATATGGACCAAGTGATTTTGCTTCTTAGCCGCTATCTAAGTTTCCCCCTGTCCGGCGAGAGCGGGGAGGATAAGGTGATCACCGCCAGCATCGTCAACAACTATGTGCGCATGAAGGTTATGCCTCCGCCGGTGAAAAAGAAGTATGGCCGGGTGCATCTGGCCTATCTGCTGGTGTTCTGCACACTGAAGCAGAGTCTCAGCATCGCCTCTATCCAGCGCCTTTTACCCATGGGCATTGACGAGGGGGAGGTGGAGCGGATCTACACCAACTTTGTCCGGCAGTATCAGGAGGCCAAGACAGCCTTCTCCAAATACTCCGAGATGATCCTCCCCGACGCTTTGGCAGATGACAGCTTGATCATCTTTGCCGCCGTGGTCTCCAACCTGTCCAAGGCCCTGACAGAGTCCCTGCTCAGTGCTGGAGCGGAGACGGCGAAATAGGGGCTGTCTGAGACAGGCTGTCAAAAAAGGTAGGCAGCGCGTTCGGCGTGTGTAAAAACCGGAAGGGTTTTTACACACGCCGATTCCTCTAACAGGGTATAGACTTTTATCAAAAATTTTACTATAATGGGAGCAGCCAATTTCCATGCCAAAATCATCACAGAAGGAGGCGTCCCTATGGACCCCATGTGGATTGTATTGGGCCTGCTGGTTCTGCTGGTACTGGCCTACATTCTCCTCTTTAACCGGCTGAACCGGCTGCGGGTGAAGGTGGACGAGGGCAGTGCCGGCATCGACGTGGCCTTGGAGAAACGCTATGACCTGCTTACCGAGGAGATCGAGGCAGTGAAGAAGTACCTCTCCCACGAGTACCAGATCATGATGGACCTGACCGCCGTGCGCACCGGTACGGCCTTGGACACCCAGCGCCAGCTTCAGCAGCAGAGCCTCTCTGAGGAGGCCCTGCGGACCATTGACCAAGAGATCGCCCGCCAGTCGGAGAAGCTGGAGCGGGTCCGGGTTCAGATGCACGAGAGCTCCCCCCGCCGCACCGGCGGGCAGCGGGGCGCCAGTGCCGGTGCGCAGCGTCAGATGCATGTAAACCAGAAGATCGGCATCCTCACCTCTGTCCATCGGGACCTTGCCGGGGTGGGCGCGGGGGTCAACGCCCTGATGGAGCAGTACCCCACCCTCTACTCCTCGGTGTCCATGGAGTACTTCCAGCGGACCATCTTTGACGCAGAGGAGCACCTGCAAGCCGCCCGGCGGCTCTACAATGCCAATGTGTCGCTGTACAACCAGACCTTGGCCTCCATCCCCTGGTCCTTGGTGGCCGCTCTGTGCCGCATGGAGCCGGCGGACTTTTACGAGATTGAGGAGCACAAGAAAAACTTCAAGGTATCCTTTGACTGAGGGGGAATTCACCATGCGAGAGACCATCACTGACGCGGAATTGGAGGTTCTGCGCCTGAAGGCCCGGGGGCGCTACCGCATCATGCTGCTATGTACCGGCCTTGCCGCCCTGCTGATCCTGTACGGCGTGTGGAGGCTGATGATGGAGGAGGATGACAGCCTGTTTGTCAAGATCGGCGCCACCCTCTTCGGCACGGTTACGCTCTCCTGCGGCGCGCTGGCCTTCTTCTATTGGCTGCTCTTTCAAAAGCCCTACAAGGCCTTTAACGACGTCTTTAAGAGCCGCTATGTACTGAGCACCATCACGGAAATGGGGCTTTTCGGCCAGCTCAGCTACGATCCCAAGGCCGGCTTTACACATGACGACATCCGCAACGCCGCCGTGGTGGCCTGCGGTGACAAGCGGTACTTTGAGAGCGAGGATCTGCTCACCGGCTGCTATCAGAATGTGCGCTTTGCTTTCAGCGACGTGACCACCAAGCGGATGGTCCGCCGGGGAAAGCGCAACGAGCTGGACACCCTTTTTGACGGTCAGGTGATCCGTTTCGACCGGTTCGACCACCAGAAGATCAGCAATGGACATCTGCAGATCTTCCAAAAGGAGTTCCTCTCCGATCTGCGGGGCTGGACGGCGGAGTACAAGGTGGAGACGGACAGCGCCGCCTTCAACAGCAAGTTCCAGATCTACGCCGCCGACGAGCACAACGCCTTCTATATCCTCACCCCCCACCTGATGGAGAAGATCCAGAAATTTCAGGAGCTGGTGGGGGAGCAGATCGCGGTAACATTCCGGGGGGAGGCCATGTTCGTAGCCATCAGCCGTACCCGCAGCATCTTCGACGGTGTGGTGGATGTGCCGGTGGCAGAACAGAAGGCCCTGATCCTCAGCGACATGGAGCTGCTGAAAAACGCCGGGGACGTGTTCCTCAGCGCCATGCCCCCCGACGCACCGCCCCAGTCCCGGACCGGCCGGGAGAAAACAGGGCGGACATGGTGATTTCTGAGGGGACACAGAGAGCCGGATGAAATAGCCTAAATTTCCCGGCTGGCCGGGAAGATCCGGGCATACCGGACCAAATAGGGGGAGATTCTGTTATGGATGCCTATGCGATTATTTCCACTGTCGTTGTTTTTGTCCCGCTGGTCATAATTTTGGCCGCCTTCGGCTACTCCCGGGGAAGGTACAAGAACATCTCCAACGCCGGCGCGTTCTTCTTCGAGGACGGCTGTTTGGTGCTGAACACCGGCGCGCCCTACGCCATCCCCATAGAGAAGATTGACCATGTGGAGCTGCGGTACAGTGCCAGGGAGCTGGAGAGCCGGCTCTCCTATAACATGACAGTGAAGGTGGTCCGCAGGGACGGCTCGGCCAAGTCCTGCTTCTACAAGGGCTACCGCACCGCCAAACTGGCCCTCCCCGCCGATATGGCCGCCGCCGTGGAGGCCCACGGCCTCCCCTGCGTCATGGTGGACCGCTGAGACGGCCCCCTATCAGGCAGAAAGCGCCCCGCTTGCCAAGGAGCCGTTGGTCCGGCATACGATTGATATATTTTGATTCCGATGAAAGGGTGGTGCGACAACTATGTCATTGAAAGAAAAGCTGGTATCCTTGCTCTTCGGTTCCAAAGCCGCTGCGGAGGCGGAGGACCAAGTTCAGGAGGAGCAGGTGGTGGATCAGACCGCGGAGGCCAAGGCGGACGGGGTCTTTGA
This sequence comes from uncultured Clostridia bacterium, assembly GCA_947572235.1. Lineage (GTDB taxonomy): Bacteria > Bacillota > Clostridia > Oscillospirales > Oscillospiraceae > CAJFPI01. The sequence continues at coordinate 6,752 of CANPBB010000015.1, read as the reverse complement.
CCAAGCCTTTTTGGAGCTGCCAGCGGAACACCCCCTCTACCAGCTCTATGAGCTGCGGCGTCGGGAGTCCGGCTATCTGCCCTCCCCCCGGCTCTCTTTAGACGAGGAGGGTACGCTCCCCGAGGAGATGATCCGGAGGGAGCTGGCCCGTCTGCGTACAGCCCTCACCGGCCTCTGCGGTGCCCGTATGAAGCAGGTAAAGGAATTCAATAAGAGTAAGCTCCGCAAGAAGAAGGACCAAGAGGAGTCGGCGGAGCCAGAGGAAACCTTGTCCTTGGACGCCCAGCCCTACTTTTTCCTCTCCACAGATAAGCTCTACGCTTGGATCATCGTCCTCCCCCCTATCGGGGAGGGGCAGGAGGTCAGTCGGGACCTGCTCTTTCAGGCCATGCTGGATCAAGGCGTCACCTACGGCGTAGACGAGCATCTGGTGGAACGCCTGCCTGTCCATGATCGAAAGTACTTCCACCTGTTCCCCTTCGCCCAAGGGAAGCCCGCCTTTGACGGGGAAAACGGCAACATTGTGGACTACTTCCCCCGGTCCATTGTACACACCTTGGATGTGGATGAGTATGGTCAGGTGGACTACACCAACCTGAATCTGATCTTCAATGTCAACAAGGATCAGGAGATCTGCCGCCTGATCCTGCCCACCGAGGGCGAGCCTGGACGCACCGTGCAGGATCAGGAGATCCCCGCCAAGAGCGGGAAGTCTGTCCCCCTCCCCAAGGGCCGAAACACCGAGATCAGCGAGGATGGCCTCTCCCTGCTGGCCTCCATCGCGGGCCATGTGGAATTCACCGGCCGGAGCTTCCAAGTGAAGCCGGTGCTGGACATTCCGGGCAATGTGGACTTCTCCACCGGGGACATCAACTTTTTGGGGGATATCAATATCAAGGGCGATGTACTTACCGGCTTCACCGTCCGGGCCATGGGGAACATCCATGTGGCCGGCGTGGTGGAGGCGGGCAGCTCTGTAGAGTCCGGTGGCGACTTGGTGGTAGTCAAGGGGATCTTGGGGGACGGGACCACGGTAGTCCGCTCCCACCGCAGCATCTTCTCCAAGTACATCGAAAACGCCACCATCTACGCCCGAGAGAATCTTCAGACTGACTGCATCATCAACGGCAGCATCTACTGCGACGGGGAGGTCATCGTCCGTTCCGGCCGGGGCTGCATCATGGGGGGCCGGGTCTGGGCCGCCAAGCTGATCAATGTCACCTCCATCGGCTCCCAGTCCGAGTGCCGGACCTCTGTGGCCTTAGGGGGACTGCCCTGCACCAACTTTGAGCGGGAGGTCATCCAGCAGGAGCTGAAGGATCTGGAGATCGAGCTGGAGAAGATGGAGTGCCAGCTGGACAGCCCCGCCAAGACCAGCCTCCTCAATAAGACGCGGATGAAGCTCTCCGTGGCTGAGCTGAAGCTCAAGCAGCTGGAGGACGACTTGGCCAACATCAAGGTTGAGCTGATGGAGAAGGAGCACGGGCGTCTGGAGTGCGCGGTGGTCTATCCGGGAACAGAGATCAGCTTTGGCGATGAGATGCTCCGCGTGCGCCAAGAGCGCCGGCAGTGCGTAGCCAAGCTGGTCTGCGGCGAGATTGTACTGCTGTAGCGCCGTTTTTTAGGATGTACTGGCGCCCACCCACAAGCCAGCCCTCCTGTGGAAGGGCCGCTCCTGTGTGCGGACAGAACGTCCGCACACATCCGATGCGCCGGAGAGGGCACCTTAAAAAGCCGTAAATATAAGGATAACAGTAAGAAAGAGGGAACTACATTATGAAGAAACAGGTCATGGTGGTTGACGACTCCCGGATGATGGAGCTGCACATCCGCAGACTTCTGGAGGGCACTGACTACGAGATAGTGGCCTACTGCGAAAACGGCGAGGATGCCATTGCCGGCTATGCCGATCTCTGGCCGGACGTGGTCACTATGGACATCATCATGCCCGGCATCGACGGTCTGGAGGCCGCTCAGATCATCTTGGAGGAGCACCCGGAGGCGCGGATCGTTATGGTCTCCTCCTTGGCCAACGACGACTCGGTTCATGAGGCCAGCGGTATTGGGGCCAAGACCTTCCTCTATAAGCCCTTCTCCAAAGAGGAGCTGCTTCAGGCGCTGGACGAGGCTACAGAGTAGCGGTATGTGAAAAAGCAGGAGAGACGGACGCCAGCGTCCGTCTCTCCTGCTTCTCTTATATGCGCCGTATGGTGCTCACAGATTGGCAAACACATCCACTTGGTGCTGCAATTCGCCCACGATCTCCTGATTGGTGTCCATGCCGGCGGTGATGCCGGCCATATCCTCCGCTAAGCTCCGGGTGCTGCCGGCCACGCCGGTGACGCCGGACACCGCTCCCTCCACCGCGCCGGAGATGCTGGAGATGGAGCCGGCAATATCCGCCATGGCATGGCGCAGGCGATCCGCCTGACCATTGAAGTCCTCCATGGCCCTCTGGATGTAGGCGGCGTCGCCGCGGTACTGCTGGCCCAGCTGGACAGACCGCTCCAGCTGGGCGGACACCGCCCCGCCCAAGTAGTCCGCCAGCTCTTGGGCGCTGCTGGAGAGATAGCGCACCGCCTCGGTCACCACCTTGCTCACCGCTTGGATGTGGCTGGCGGTCTCTCCGCAGGAATCCGCCAGGCGGCGGATCTCCTGCGCCACCACAGCAAACCCCTTCCCCGCCGCGCCGGCCCGCATGGCCTCCACTGAGGCGTTGATGGCAATCAGATCTGTGGAGGAGGCGATAGAGAGAATATCCTTTGTCAGCGCGCCGATCTGGTCCACGCTGCGGCTCTTCTCGATAGCGCCCTCCAAGAGGCCCATGATCTTTGCCGTCTTGGCCTGAACCGCCTCCATCTCCCTGTGGGCGTCACGCTCCATCTCCTCTGCCCGCTCCCGCATCTCGGCGGAGTAGGCGGTAATGGCGGCGCACGCCTCGGCCATGTTTACCGCGTCCCCTTGGGTGCGGTCGGTGCTGGCGGTGATGGCGGCGGTATTGCCGGCAATCTCCTCCAAGGCGGCGGAGAGCCGATCCGTCAGACCGGAGAGCCCCCGGGCGCTGCCGCTGGAGGTTCGGGTCCGCACCCGAACCTCCCCCACCACGCCGCTGAGGCGCTGGGCGCTGTCCTGAAGCGTCCCCATGGCGCCGTGGATGGGGTCAATGACATAGGTGCGGATGATCCGCAGCGCCGCCCACACCAGCAGCACCCCCACCACCAGAGCGGCGGTGCTGATCACCAGAGCGGCTATGTACACCCAGAACAGGCGCCCCCGTGCCGCCTCCGCCTGCGCGGCCACAGAGGCGGAAAGCGCGTCAATCCCCTCCTCCGCGGCGGCGCCCCGCCGGGCCACGTCGCCGTTGGCCGTGGCGTAGGCCTCCTGCGTCTTGCTGTCGGCACTGGCGCTGACTAAATCCACCAAGGCGTGCTTGAAGGCGTCGTACTCCTCCAGCACACCGCGGTACACCCCTTGGTCCGCCTCAGTCACAAAGGCCTCATACTCCGCCAATTTTCCGTCCAAGGCCTCCTCCTCCGCCTTGATCTCCTGCACAATATGTATCATGGTGGCGTGGTCCGCCGCCACTATGTGGCTAAGGGCCAAGCGGTGCAGATCCATGATGGAGAGCCGGATCTCCTCCAGCTTCGCCTCGCTGACCATATACTCGTCAACAATAGTGCCGGCGTTGGCGTGGACGTTGTTGATGCTGAACACCGCCAAGAGGTTTGAGAGCAAAATCACCAGCCCAAGCAGGGCGATGGGCAGAACCAAGCGGCGCTGTAGTGTGAGCTTGCCTTTCATAGATATGCCTCCAAAGACAGGATAAATTTCAGAATCAAACTGGAAAAGCCCCCACACCCCTAACGGGCGGTGACCGCCTCCACCAAGCGGTCCAGCTGGGACTGAAGGGAGGCGCCGGAGGGATTGCCCAAGGCACAGCTGCCGGCAAAGTCAGTCACCGGGTCCCAGAACTTCCCCCCTATCCGCTGGAGCTGGGAGAACTCCGACTGGGCCAGCAGGGCCGCAATGGCCGACGAGGCCTGCACCTCCGGGGAGTTGGCGGCTTGGGTGTTGGCCGGCCCCTGCCCCCGAAGGGTAAAGCGCAGGTGCTGGTTCTCCTCATTGGTGATCCACTCCGCCAGACGGGCGGCCCACTCCGGCTGCCGGGAGTAGGCATTCACCCCGATGAGCTTGCAGCCGGAAAAGGAGGCCATCTGGATCTGCTGATCTTTGCAGGTATACGTGGGCAGCTTGGCGGCGCCGGCATTCTCCCCCCAAGCCTCTTGGATGGCCACCGCATTCCACACACCGCTGATACCGGCCACCACCGTGCCGCTGCGCACCCCCTCCATAAACTCTGTATCCGTGCGGTTAGAGAAGGCGGGGCTGGCGGCAATATCCAGCATAGCTTGGGCCACATCCACACCGGTGATGGGGCCCTCGGTGTCGTTCCACGTGCAGTAGTTAGTGAGCCCGTCCGCGTTCAGACCCACCTTCAGCCCGGTGTTGCCGAAGAAGGCGTAGACATACCAAGCGGAGGACCAGTCCATGGCAAAGAGCCCCCCGGCCTCCGCCGCCGCGGCCAGCAGCCGGTCCATGCTCTCCACATCCTCCGGGGAGAAATAGGCCTTGTTATAGTAGAGGAAGTAGCCATTGTCCGCTGTCAAAGGGTAGGCGTAGAGCTCTCCGCTGACGCTGGCGGCATCTACCGCAGCCGAGAGGCTGACGGAGCGTATCTCCTCCGCGTTCTCAATAGGGTCCAATCCTCCAGCGGCAGCCAAAGCGGCCACTTGGTCGTCAGCAAAGGTGAACACATCCGGTCCGCCCTCCAGATCCGCCAGCAGCGCGTCCTTACAGCTGGACTCGCTCTGGGGATGGAAGGTGATGCGGAAGCTGGCCTCGCCGGCGTAATGGGATTGGAAGGAGCTGAATATCTCCTGAAGGAGGGCCTCATCCTCCTCCGCGCCCCAGACAGTCAGTTCCACGACTTGGTCTGTCTTATCAAGATCCGTATCCGGCGGCGTCTTTCTGCCGCAGGCGGTGAGAGAAAGGAGCATCCCGACAGATACAAGCAGGCAAATGAACTTCTTCATAGTCTCAGACCTCTCCTGTTGATGGGGCGCGGTCTCCACAAGGGCCCCTTGGGATTCAAAAGCACCTGTACACACAACCGGGTTTGCCGATGAAAGGGGCTTCTGCCAGCTGTCTGCGGTGATCATGCAGGCTTCCGAGTGCCGTCCCGCCAAAAGCGGAAGCCGGCGCCGCAGCACTGCTACGCGGACATTATACCATTTCCTCCCTCTGTTGACAAGCCAAAGTCTCTGTGCACAGAGGAAGCACAAGCATTACAATTAGGTTACACAAAGTCAAACGACCTGTGTAGACTGATTTTTTTGCAAAGAAATAGGAGAACAACAGAATCGGGGGTGAGAAATCTTGCGGAAATACAGATATTTGACATTCGCAGACCGAAAGCAGATTTCCGCGAGGTTAAAGTAACCACAGTTAAAATGCGGAACAAAAGGCAGCATCAAAGGAAAAGACAGCGGGAAGGATTTTTCTCAAAAAGCGCTTTAGCCAAGCCCAGAAATATTCAATAGGATTGAGTTCCGGGGAGTAGGGCGGAAGAAAGAGAAGGCTGTATCCGGCATTTTGAGCAGCAAAAAACAGCCGCTCTTTGGCATGGAATGAAGCGTTATCCATCACAACTATGGTATCTTGTTCCAGAGAAGACAGAAGCGGGTTGGAAAACCGGAACTCAAAAAGCCTGTGGTCCATCGTCCCGTTATACCGAAACAACGCAAGAATTCTGTCACCTATCTGAGCGGCGACAATGCCATAACACCGATACTTTCGTCCACGAGCTTGGCCAAGCACTCGCTAATGCCGCTGCTTTTTGCCGATCCTGCTCCCCATGGATGGCATGAACGAAAAGGGCCTATGTGTAGCGGTGCTGATGATTGAGGGCCGCCCCGGATTCGACCAGAACACGGAGAAACCAGGCTTGACCATTACCACCACAGTCCGGCTCCTGCTGGACAAGGCAGGGGAGCCTGACAGGGCAAAATGGCCGCTTTGCTTTGCCAGCTCCTTTGTCATTGCCATGACAAATCCGGCAACTGTCCTATCCGGCCATGAATTGTTCTTACTATAAGGTGTTCACATAAGAGCATCTACAACAAGAGTAAAATAGACAAAAGTCAAAAAGATGACGTCAAGCTTGTCATAGCGGGTAAAAATACGACGAAAACGCTTGATGCGGCGAAAAAGTCTCTCAACCTGATTACGCTGTTTATACAATTCCTTATCGTAATTCCAAGGGCCTTTACGATTGCTTTTTGGCGGAACAACAGGCATATAACCAAGCTCCACTGCCAAAGCCCTCGTCTCATCCTCCTCATAAGCCCGGTCCATCAGGAGGTAAACCGGATGATTTGTCGGACCGAGCTGCTGCAGAAGGGCACGGCCTTCCGGTCCATCGCCACAGTTTCCCGCAGACAACGAAAAGATTACCCCATCTCGATCAGATGCGGCGACCATATCTCGATCAGATGCGGCGACCATATGAAGTTTGGTGTTCCATCCGCCCCGTGTTCTTCCGATAGATTGAGCCCCGTTTTTTTCAAAGCGCCCATTCCATCCGGATGAGCCTTAATGCAGGTGGAGTCCAAACTTATCACATTTACTTGGATTTGAATGGGCCTTGTTTGAAAAATAGGGAAGGATGAGCTAAATCAACAAAATAGCGATAG
>CANPBB010000014.1 GCA_947572235.1 uncultured Clostridia bacterium | reverse complement strand
CGTGGGGGCGGGGTTTCGGCTGGCCGTTTTGGTATGTTTCCTCCTGCGGCGGGGGGTTATTCCTCGGCTCGCCAAGGGACCTCCAGGGCGCGGTAGCCGTTTTCGGACCAGAGGAGGAGGGTTTGGGCGGTGTTGTTTTCGCCGGTGAAATGGATCTCCGCGTACCGCTTCTCCCCGTCCTCGTCGGGGAGGGCGTAGTAGAGGAAGGCGTCGGAGTAGGGGGAGACGGCGTTGGGAGGGCCGAAGCGGGAGAGGAAGGCGGCTTGGCTGGTTTCTGTCTCTAAAAAGGCTGAGATGTCCTCCAAGGTCGGGGGCTGGGGGGTGGGGGTGCAGCGGAAGGCGCGGCCGCCGATGCGGCAGGTCTCATAGTCGCCCTCCGCCTCGGTGAGGACGTGGAGGCCCAAGGGAAGGTCCTTCCAAGTGCGGTTGAATTCCTCGCTGCACCGGACCTTCTCCGTGACGAAGATCACCTTCTGGAGGCCCTCGTTCTCCGGGTGCTCCTCGTCTATGCTGGTATAGCGGATCAGGCAGTAGTAGTTTGTACCGCCGGCAGTCACCGGGTACCAGTTGGAGACACTTCGGAAGGCGGGGCCGCCCCGGCGGGTGGAGACGCTGGGGGGCGCGTCGGTGCGCCAGGTCTCCGTGGGGCCGGAGCAGAGGGCGAGGAGGGATTCAACGCTCTCGGGCAGGCGGGGGTCCGCGGAGAGGACGCTGGGGGCGAAGAGGGACTGGAGGGCCTCCTGATCGCGGGCGTCCAGGGCGGCGAAGAAGTCCTCGGCCATGTCGTCTATGCCCGGGCGGTTCCAGCCGGCGCAGCCGGTGAGGAGGGACAGCGACAGGGCGGCGGCGAGGAGGCGCGCGGCGGCGGGGCGGGCCATGTCAAACCACCACCTCATAGCCCCGCTGGCGCAGGACGTGGCGGGCGGTGTCGGCGTTGGTGGCGAACCAGGCGCCGTTGTCCTTCATGTAGGCGATCAGATCGCTGAGGGCGTTCAGGCGGCTGGCGCGGCCGATGAACTGGGGGTGGAGGACGAAGTTCAGCATCCTCCCCTCCTCAGCCAAAGCGTCAAACTCGTCCCGCCAGATCTGGCAGAAGTCCCGGGCACTGCGCAGGAAGGCGGCGGACTGGTAGTTCCGGTCCGCGTACATGTCGTAGACGGTGTCGTCGAAGATGGAGTCCTTGGGCAGCTCCACCAGGGGGACCTCCCTGCCGTCAAGGCGGTGGAGGCAGGGGCCGTCGCTGTTGCGGTAGTTGGAGCTGTAGATGTAGCCGTGATCCAAGAGGAGCTGGAGACTGTAGTCAAAGAGGCCGCCGTCGGGGCCTCGGTGGCCCACAAGGCGCTGGCCGGTGAGCGCATACATCAGCTGCTCCGCCCGGAGCATGTCCTGGTGCTCGGTGTCCCGGTCGCTGCTGGTCTCGTGGATGTAGCCGTGGTAGCCGATATCGTGGCCGCAGCGGCCGATCTCCCGGACCACCTCCGGGTATCGCTCGGCGGTGATGCCGGGGACGAAGAAGGTGGCGGGGATACCGTGCCTGTCCAGCAGGTTCAGGATGCGGGGCATGCCTTGGATAGGGCCATAGCTGCCCCGGGGGGCGTTCAGGGTGTCGATAGGGGTGTGGTTGGCCTCCCAGAGGGACTCCCCGTCCAGGTCGAAGGCCATCATCACCGCGATACGTCCGTTGTTGGGCCAGTTCATGGCGCATCCCCCTCTCCTGTCAGGCCGTTTTGGGCTATGACGTAGTCCGCCGCCGTCTCGCAGGAGGCGAACCAAGCGCCGTTTCCTTTCATGTAGACAATCAGCTCCTCCAGCATTTTGCAGCGGCTGGCGCGGCCGATGAGGGCCGGGTGGAGCTTCAGGCAGAGGAATTTATCCCCCTCCTGCCGGCGGCCGTCAAACTCGTCCTGCCAGATCTCCCGGACCACGGCGTTGTTGTAGGACGCCTTGTGGTGGGGCGGCACGAAGGTGAAGAAGTAGTAGGGCAGATCCTCTAACATGGGGTCGGTGGAGAACTCCACCAGGGGCTGCTTTTTTCCTTGGCGCTGGTAGCAGTAGGCCCAGTCGCAGCACTTGGCCGGGTTGACGGCGGAGCTGTACCGGTAGCCCCGCTCTAGGAGCAGGTCCACGGTGTGGCTCTGCTGGTAGCCGCCGGGGAGGCGGCAGCCCACGGGCTTTTTCCCGGTGATCGCGGCGATGGATGCCTCAGCCCGCTCCATGTCCAAGCGGGCCTCCTCCAGGGAGAGGAGGGCGCCGTGGCTGTCGTGGGCGTCGCCGTGGGCGGCGATCTCGTGGCCGGCGGCGGCGATGGCCCGCACCTGCTCCGGGCAGCGCCGGCAGATGACGCCGGGGACGAAGAAGGTGGCGGGGACGTTCTGGCGCGATAGCATGTTCAGAATGCGGGGCAGGCCCTCGTCCGGGCCGTAGAGGCCCCGGGAGCGGTCGGCGAAGGGGAGGTCCTCTTGGCGGAAGTAGGCGCTCTGGAGGCGGTCCGCGTCAAAGTCGAAGGTCAGGAGGACGGCGATCTGCCGGCCCTCCGGCCATCGGATGCCCTCGCCGGTGGGGAGTGTGGTTTGCATGGGCAAACCCCCTTTCGTTGAGTGTGGAATCAGGAGCTGCGGCGTCCCGCGCGGCGGGACAATCCAAATGTGCTAAATATGCGGCGGAAATCGGCGGCAGGGCGGTTATAACTGATCGCTGCGCATGTATTCCGCTATGATGCTGTTGGTCTCCTGGAAGCGGGGGGCGGCGCGCTCTGCGAGGGCCTCGGCTTCCTGCTGGACACTGTCTAAGACCTCGTCCAAGTCGAAGGTCAGGGGGCGGCGGTGCTCCATCAGGAGCTTGCCGGCGGCGATGACCGTGTCCACCTCATGGCCACGGCCGGCGTAGACCAGGTTGGCCGCGATGTTGCGCATGGGGGTGGTGATCACCGGGCTGAGGCTGGGCTGGCGCAGGTCGATGAGGATCAGGTCCGCCGCCTTGCCCGGCTCGATGGAGCCGGTGACGTCCCCTAAGCCGATGGCCCGGGCGCCCTCGATGGTGGCCATGCGCAGGACCTTCCACGCCGGGAAGAGGAGGGGGGTGCCGTACTTGCACTTGTTCAGCACCGCCGCCAGCTTCATCTCGTTGAACATATTGTGGTTGTTATTGCCTGGGGACTGGTCGCTGCCAAGGCCCACCAAGCCGCCGTGGTCCAGAAAGATCTTGGCCGGGGGGACCTCCCCGTCGATGACGCCGATGGAGGAGGGGCAGAAGATCATGCTGGCCCCCCGCCTGGCCGTCAAGGCCACCTCCTCCTCTGTGGCGCTGGAGAGGTGGACGGCGATGAGGTTTTCGTCAATGACGCCCAGGGAGTCCAAGTAGGCCACCGGGCGCATGTGGTAGCGGAGATGGATCTGCTCGTCCTCCCGGCTGCCTTGGGAGAAGTGCATATGGACCCGGGTGCCCATCTCCTTGGCCATGCGGCAGACCCGCACCATCAGCTCCCGGCTGACAAAGTCCGCCCCCTGGGGGCCGAAGAGGACGCGGATGCGCCCGTTGTCGTAGTTGTGGAAGCGGTCGAAGAGATTCAGGCAGGCGTCCAAGGACTCCTGGCCTAAGCTGGGGAAGAAGCGGTAGAGCTCTCCGGGGCTGTAGGCTCCCATGTCCACCTCCCGAATCCGGGGGCTCAGGTTGGCCCGGAGGCCGAAGTCCGCGGCAGTCTCCGCCGCCCCGGTCAGGTCCGGCCCGTCGTCCCCTACGGTGGTGGTGCCGCTCATCAGGGCCTCCGCCATGGCAAGGCGGCTGCCGGATCGGCGGGCGGCGGAGGTGCCGGCGGCCTCAAAGGGGGCCACGCCGCCCCACATCCAGTTGGTGATGTCCTGCGCCACCCCCCGGTAGACCGCGTGGCGGGTGTGCATGTGGCAGTCCACAAAGCCGGGGAGGAGGACGTGATGGCGTCCCTCCACCGTCCGCTCGGCGGTGTAGGCGCCCTCCAGCGCCTCCCGCGGGCCTGCGGCCACGATTTTTCCTCTGTCCACTGCCACGCTCTCGCCGCACCGGTAGCCTAAGCCCTCCCCGGCCATGGTGTACATATGGGGGGCGTGGATCAGCAGATCGACCTTCATAAGGGGCTCCTCCTTTTTCTTGGCGGTCCTCTGGCGCCGCCTGCGATGTGGCCCTATTGTAACAAGCGGCAAGTTTCCTGTCAAGGAGAATAGAAATTTGGGAAAAGTGCATAAATAGTCAGGGGGAAGCTGGAGCGAGGAGTGAATGTGCCCGACGAAGCCGGACGATTTTTATCCATCATAAGGGGCGGGAAACTTTACAGGTTTCCCGCCCCTAAGCCCCCGGCAGGGGTTCGCGTCCGCAGACGCGAAATAAATTGAAATCATTTTTTCCGGAAACCGCGTTTTTGGAAAAAATACTTCTCGCGAAGCGAGTGCCGCCCCCCTGACCTCCCCGCGGGGGGTCGGGGGCGAGGCGCAGAGCGGAGGGCAGGCCTTTTCGCGTGAAATCCGGAGATTTCACGCGAGCGCGGAGCGCAGAGGAAACCGCGTTTTTGGAAAAAATACTTCTCGCGAAGCGAGCGTCGACCCCCTGACCTCCCCGCGGGGGTCGGGGGCGAGGCGCAGAGCGGAGGACAGGCCTTTTCGCGTGAAATCCGGAGATTTCACGCGAGCGCGGAGCGCAGAGGAAACCGCGTTTTCGGAAAAATACTTCTCGCGGAGCGAGCGTCGCCCCCCTGACCTCCCCGCGGGGGTCGGGGGCGAGGCGCAGAGCGAAGCGCAGGCCTTTTCAATTGAAAGCCTCGGATTTCAATCGAGCGCGAATTGCTCGCAGACGTGGTCGATGAAGAATTTTGTGATGCTGGAGAGGCGGGCGTTTTTGGCGGTGGCGATGCCTACGCTGCGGTACTGGGGGTTGTCGAAGGGCTTCCAGACCACCCGGTAGCGGCCGTTGTCCGCCATCAGGGAGTGCATGATGCTGATGCCAAGGCCGCTCTCCACCATGGCCAAAGTGGTGTGGTCGCTGCTCACCTCAAAGCGGAGCTTGGGGCGGTAGGGCAGGGAGTCCAAAAAGCGGCGGATCTCGTAGTCGTCCTCTTCCTTGATCATAATATAGGGCGCTCCCTCCAGCGCCTCAATGGGGAAGGTATCCGCTTTCGCCTGGGGGTGGTGCTCCGGCAGCACCGCCACCAGCATGTCCCGGCGGAGGAAGCGGGTGTTTAAGTCGTTGACGGTGGGGAGGCTTACAAAGCCGCAGTCCACCTTGCCCCGGAGGATCCACTCCTCAATGTCCGAGTAGATCTCGCTGTTGATCAGCTCAAACTCTATGTTGGGATAGAGACTCTGAAAGGAGGTGAGCATCTTGGGGATCCACTGGTCGGCGATGCTGGTGAAGGTGCCTACCCGGATGAGGCCGATGTGGAGGCCGTGCATCTCGTTTACCGTGTATTTTAGCTGGGCGCAGTCGGCGCTGATGGCGCGGAGGATGGGCAGAAGCTGCTGCCCGGCGGAGCTGATTGTGATCCCTGAGCGGCTGCGCCGCAGCAGCTCCATGTCCCACTCGCTCTCTAAATCCGCGATCATTCGGCTGACGGCGGACTGGGTGTACCCCATCTGGTCCGCCGCCCGGCTGATGCTCCCCAGTTCGATGGCCTTCAGCAGTGCCTCGCACTTTTGCAGGTTCATGGAAAGCCTCCATTCTGAAATGGCCGGCGGGGCCGGAAATTCCATTCCAAATTTGAATAGATAATATGAAAAAGATTCTCTTGTGTAATGGCTGAGGCTATTGTATTATAAATGGTAGAAAAGTGCAAGCCATTTTTCTGAATCTTTGTGAAAGTTAACGACAAAGTCAGAGCAATTCCGTCCGCGGTATGCGGAGAGCATGTCTCGGCACAGCAAAGAGGAAGAGGAAGCACAGGACCATCCCCTAACCCTTGGGCGAGGGGAGACAGAAATGGAGGAGATTACTTATGGAAAACGTAAAGGTCATCATCTGGGGTTTAGGCGCGATGGGCGGCGGCATGGCTGACATGCTGCTCAAGAAGCAGGGCGTGGACATTGTGGGCGTGGCCGGCCGGAACAAGAAGATCGGCAAGAGCATGTACGACTACATCAAGACCCCCCGGGGCGACCGTCCCGATGTGCTGATCGGGGCTCCCGAGGACGTCATCAAGCCCGGCGCCGCCGATGTGGTGCTGCTGTGCACCGACTCCTTCACCAAGGAGGCCTTCCCCCGGATGAAGTTCATCCTGGAGCAGGGGATCAACGTCATCACCTCCGCCGAGCAGATGGCCTACCCCAAGGCCCAGGAGCCGGAGCTGGCTGAGGAGCTGGACAAGATCGCCAAGGCCAACGGCGTGTCCATCCTGGGCACCGGCATCAACCCCGGCCTCATCATGGATCTGCTGGTGCTGATCTGGACCGGCTGCCAGGAGAGCGTGGAGCACATCGTCTCCCGCCGCGTCAACAGCCTCTCCCCCTTCGGCCCCGCCGTGATGGAGGAGCAGGGCATCGGCATCAGCAAGGAGGAGTTCTATCTCCGCAAGGAGGGCAAGGGTGAGCGCCACCTGTCCGGCCACGTGGGCTTCGCCGAGAGCGTGGGCATGATCGCCGAGGGCATCGGCTGGGAGCTGGACGACTTCAAGCAGGACATGGAGCCCATTGTCACCGACGTGGACCGTAAGAGCCCCTACGGCTTCGCCGCCGCGGGCAGCGTGGCCGGCGTGGCCATGAAGGCTTGGGGCTACAAGAACGGCCAGTGCGTCATCGAGATGGACCATCCCCAGCAGATCGAGCCCGAGCAGGTGGGCGTCCAGACCGGAGACTATGTGATCATCAACGGCACCCCCAACGTGAACATGGTCAACTCCCCGGAGATTGACGGCGGCATCGGCACCATCGCCATGTGCGTGAACATGATCCCCCAGATCATCAACGCCGAGCCGGGCCTCCACACCATGCTGACCCTCCCCGTGCCCCGGGCCATCATGGGCGACATGCGCAAGCGCATCAATCCCGATAGAAAAATCGTGAAGTAATTTCGTTTGAAATCTGCGGATTTCAAACGAGTGGGGAATGAGGTTTTCATTTGAAATCCGCGGATTTCAAATGAGGATTTCAATGACGGGAGGCTTTTTTCCGGGAAGCGCCCCTTCGGGCGATTCCCGGAAAAAAGGACCGGGCCCAGCGGGGCCCGTAAGGTGTTTTTCCGAAAACGCGGTTTCCGGAAAAACGATTTCAATTGGTTTGCGCCTTGGCGCAAACTCCTGCGGAGGGCTTTTTCTTTTCCTTTGGAAGGAAAAGAATCAAAAGGAACGACATCGTTGCTCTTGTCCCGCAGGGTAACGAGACCGACGCAGAGGAGTGGGGGAGGTTCCCCTCACTCCTTCTGCGCTGAGAAGAGAATGAGGAGGATCGGGAAGGGGGAAATCTCCGCGCTCTATTCTTTGCTCCCCACCCTCACGAGAGGGGGGGAGATTGGGTCGGGGAAAACTTCCTAACTCCTCGCTCCTCGCTTGGCGCGGTACTATAAATTTCAGAAAGGGTCGAAACTGCCATGGCTTTGAAAAACGACTGGGTGCGCATCCACCGGAATGTGCTGGAGCCGGAGGACCGGACCGGCAAGCTGCCGGAGGATACCAAGAAGGTGCCCCTTGAGATGTGGGTGAAGGGGCGGCTTCAGGACGAGAAGGCTGAAATCGGCGACGAGGTTACGGTGATGACCTGCGTGGGCCGTCTGGAGCACGGGAGGATGATCGAGGTCAATCCCTGCTATGATTTGGGATACGGTGAATTTGTGCCGGAGATCCTCCAGATGGAGGAGTCTCTCAGAACAGCTCTCTTTGGAGGTGACGGGAAATGATTGTGGACAGAAGCTATCAGGCCGTCACCGGCCGTATGGCCCAGATTATCGAGAAGGCCATGGGTGTGGACTACAGCCGCTATGAGCGCGAGGGCATCGTCTTTGACTATGAGGCGCTGATGAACGACACCGGCTACTCCCTGGAGGACCACATCCGCATTCAGCAGACCTATAACGTGGGCTCCACCCCGGTGTTTGAGCTGCACAACCTCACCGCGCTGGCCCGGAAGTACGCGGCCCCCGGCAAGGGCGCCCGGATCTTCGTCAAGGACGAGGCCTCCAACCCCGCCGGCTCCTTCAAGGAGCGCCGGGCCTGCACCAGCGTGTACCACGCCAAGAAGCTGGGCTATAAGGGCGTCATCGCCGCCACCAGCGGCAACTACGGCGCCGCCGTGGCCTCCCAGGCCGCCATGCAGGGCCTCAAGTGCATTATCGTGCAGGAGTGCTACGACTCCAAGGCCAGCGGCCAGCCGGAGATCATCGAGAAGGCCCGCAAGTGCGAGGCCTTAGGGGCCGAGGTGCTCCAGCTCAGCGTGGGCCCGGAGCTGTTCTATGAGGTCCTGATGATGCTGGAGGATACCGGCTACTTCAATGCCTCGCTGTACTCCGCCTTCGGCGTGGGCGGCGTGGAGACCTTGGGCTGGGAGCTGGGCCATCAGTTTAAGGACCGCTTTGGCCGCAACCCCGATGTGGTGGTCTGCGCCAACGCCGGCGGCGGCAACCTCACCGGTACCGCCCGGGGCCTGAAGAAGGCCGGCTGCGACGCCCAGATCATCGCCGCCAGCGTGGATCTGAAGGGGCTGAGCATGGCCAGCGACACCCAGTTTAACCGCAAGAGCTTTACCACCGCCCACACCGGCTTCGGCGTGCCCTACGCCACCGATCCCGACCACTCCGACGTGCCCCGCTCCGCCGCCCGCCCCCTGCGCTACATGGACCGCTATGTCACCGTGAAGCAGGGCGAGGTGTTCTATATCACCGAGGCGCTGGCCGCCCTGGAGGGCATGGAGAAGGGCCCCGCCGGCAACACCAGCCTGGCCGCCGCTTTCTCGCTGGCCCAGGAGCTGGATCAGGATCAGATCATTGTGGCCCAGGAGACCGAGTACACCGGCGCCGGCAAGCACATCCAGCCCCAGCTGGCCTTCGCACGGAAGAACGGCATCGAGCTGAAGTTCGGTGATCCCCGCACCGAGGTCCCCGGTGAGAACATCGTCTTCCCCGCCGACCCCGGCCAGCTGAAGGCCCAGGAGTCCGATTTGGACCGGATGCGCAGCTCTTTGATCCGCCGTCAGGCCGGCCACGCCGCCGCTCCCCTCACCGACGCGGACATCGCCTATCTGGTGGAGGAGACCAGAAGCTCCCCCGCCTTCGTGAAGAAGGTTTTGGAGGAGCTGGGCAAATAAGGAGCGGCACCAATAGGCTCGGCACACATCTATTGGGACAGCTTCTGAGCGCGCCTGATCCCCCTATGATCGGGCGGTTCCCCCCAAAAATGAAGTATTTCTTAGGAAATAGACAGTGAGGTAATTGAGAAGATGAAGAGAAACGACGACTTTTCTGTGCGCCACCAGAAATTGGCCGGCATGAGCGATGAGGAGCTGAAGGCCTATTTCTGGAAGCTGGCTCAGCAGGTGGTGGACCCCCTGCTGGAGTACGGCCGCACCCATACCACCCCCTCCATCGAGCGCTCCGTCCTACTGCGTATGGGCTTCTCCTCCCTGGAGGCCAAGCCCATGGTGGATTTCGCCATCGCCAACAACATGATCGGCCACGGCGTGGGCAACATCGTCTACCGCCTCTCCAAGAGCGAGAAGATCTCTATCCGGGAGGCCGGCGTGGCCCTCAGCGAGGGCAAGGACTGGGACAAGGCCGCTGCGCTGTTTGAGGGAGGTGCGAACTGATGGCTGAGTACAAGCTGAATATGGACCAGAGGATTGATGTAGAGGAAATCCTCAAGGATTTGGACAAATACCGTCCCCGCCGCCGGGGCTGGGAGTGGAGAAAGCCCGCCAAGGAGCTGAAGGCCGGCCCCTTTACCTATCGGGATATCGCCGAGCCTATGGCCGGGGAGAGCGTGGGGCTGATGACCGCCCACTACTTTGAGAACATTGATCCCCAGCCCCTGCCCTCCATCACCACGGAGATTGCCTCCGGCCGGTTTGAGGACGACATCCGCCGTATGCGCATGGTGGCCCACCACGGCGCGGACCACATCATGGTCATCCGCACCGCCGGCCAGTCCCACTTTGACGGCCTGATCGAGGGTACCCCCCAGGGCATCGGCGGCGTGCCCATCACCCGCAAGCAGGTCAGAGCCCAGCGGAAGGCCTTGGATATGATCGAGGACGAGGTGGGCCGGCCCATCAACTACCACTCCTACGTCTCCGGCGTGGCCGGACCCGAGGTGGCGGTGATGTTCGCCGAGGAGGGCGTCAACGGCGCCCATCAGGACCCCCAGTACAATGTGATCTACCGCAACATCAACATGATCCGCTCCTTCGTGGACGCCTGTGAGTCCAAGAAGGTGATGGCCTGGAGCGGCATGGTGCAGATCGACGGCGCCCACAACGCCAACGCCACCGCCCGTGAGGCCTGGAAGGTCATGCCGGAGCTGATGGTGCAGCACGCCATTAACGCCATCTTCTCCGCCAGTGTGGGCATCGAGAAGAAGAATATCTGTTTGTCCACGGTGCCTCCCTCCGCCACCCCCGCCCCCTGCGTGTTTATGGATCTGCCCTACGCGGTGGCGCTTCGCGACCTCTTCAGCGAGTACCGGATGCGGGCTCAGATGAACACCAAGTATATTGAGTCCTCCACCCGTGACGCCACGGTGACGCACGTGCTGAACATGCTGATCTCCAAGCTGACCAGCGCGGACATCCAGTCCACCATCACCCCCGACGAGGGGCGCAACGTGCCTTGGCACATCTACAATGTGGAGGCCTGCGACACCGCCAAGCAGACGCTGCTGGGCTTGGACGGCCTGATGGATATGGTGGAGCTGAAGAAGGACGGCCCCCTGCCGGAGAAGGTCCGGGAGCTGAAGGAGCGGGCTGTGCTCTTTATGGAGGAGATCTTGGAGGTGGGCGGCTACTTCAACGCCGTGGAGCAGGGCTTCTTCGTGGACTCCGGCTTCTATCCCGAGCGGGGCGGCGACGGCATCTGCCGCGAGATCACCGGCGGCGTGGGCGCGGGCACCGTGTTCAAGCGCGAGAGCGACTACATGGCCCCTGTTACCGCCCACTACGGCTACAACAACGTGGCCCAGTACGACGAGAGCGCCGTGAACGATCCCGCCAAGCTCATCGGCGGCTGCACCTTCGAGTGTCCGGAGAAGATCGTCTACATTGACGAGCTGGACGAGGAGGACAACGTCAACGCCCGTATGGCGGAGACCGCCCAGTTCCGGGGCAAGGACTGCCACATGGTCCGTCCCGAGATGGAGTGGCTGGCAGACGGTACGGTGCTGATCAACATGTTCTTCCCCACCTCCAAGCGGGTGGCCGAGGCCGCGGCCTTAGAGGTGGCCAAGAGAATGGGGCTGGCCGACGCGGAGGTCATCAGCCGGGAGATCATGCAGCAGTCCGAGGGCACCCGGGTGGAGCTGAAGGGCCGCTTCCTGGAGGAGATCGACATCAACGAGCTGGACATCCCCGAGGAGCCGGATGTGATGACCGACGACGAGATCCGCGCCGACATCGAGCGCAAGCCTATGGTGGTGGTCTGCGGAACCGTGGGCGACGATGAGCACTCTGTGGGCCTCCGTGAGATCATCGACATCAAGCACGGCGGCATCGAGAAGTACGGCATGAAGGTCCACTACCTGGGCACCTCCGTGCCTGTGGAGAAGCTGGTGAACGCGGCTATCGAGCTGGACGCCGACGTGATCATGGCCTCCACCATCATCAGCCACGACGACATCCACTACAAGAACATCGCGGCCATTGACCAGCTGGCCAAGGAGATGGGTGTCCGGGAGAAGCTGATCTTTATCGCCGGCGGCACCCAGGTGACGCCTGAGCTGGCCGTCGCCAATGGCGCCGACGCCGGCTTCGGACGCGGCAGCAAGGGCATCCATGACGCCACCTTTATGGTGAAGCGGCGTCGGGAGCTGGAGGCTGCCGGGAAGTGGCCCAAGTAAGATAGGGTTTTAAGCGCAGGGCTTCCCGCCGCCTCCGGCGGCGGGAGGGCACTGCGGGCGCAGGCCGAGGGCCTTTTTATCGCGCGTTCCCGCGCGATGGGGGGACGGGGGTTCACTCCCCAAGCGGCTGGGCCGGGGGATCCTGTCCCCAGACCCGGCAGGTTTTGACAAGGCGCCAAAATCTGCCGCCGCGGCGGGGTTGATTGCATGTGAAGGAAAACTACGCGGTTTTCCTTCACACCCCCTTTCCCTTCCCCCCGCGTGGGAAAAGCAGGTAAAAGCGCGCTTAGGTGTCTGCTCAGACGGGCTTTAGCCCCGCCTGCGGCGGGGGCACAGCCCCTTAGGCCCGTCTCCCTGAGAAGCATAGGGATGCGGCGCTGTTTCGGCAGATTGGTGCGGGGGCTTGGCGCGCGGCTTCCGGCGCGGCGGCTCTCGCTTGGCAGGAAAGTGCCGGCGGGCGCGCCCCCGTCTTTGGATTGGCTGTGGGCGGCCGCGGCCGCTCTGCCTGCCCCGCTTCGGCTTGCCTCCGGGATTTGATGGGGGCTGCGCTGGCTTGGCGCGGCAAAGGCCGCCGCGGTTGGCGGTGATGCCGGTATGCCGTGTGCGGGGACGCACACAGCGCAGCCGTTGGCGGCTCTGCCGCTTATGGATGCGGCGTGCCTCTTGCGGGCAATGTGCGCCTGCTCTGTCGGGGTTCGCCGTATTGGGGGAGGACGGGCTGATGGGGACATCGGCCCCTACAAACGCTGGAATTTTGTAGGGATCGGTGTCCTTGCCGGTTCGCTCTGTCGGCACTCGCTGCACCGGGGAAGGGCGGGCGCACGGTGTGCGCCTCTACATCTGTTTTCACGAACCATGTCCGATGCCACGATGTTTTTGTGAGCTGTGTTCGGTAACTCAACCGTAGGGGGCGGTGTCCTCACCGGCCTGTCACCCGACACCGGGATGGCTCGTCACCCCCTTCGTGGGGGGCGGGGGCTCGGTGTGCCGGGGTTCCTCTGTCTGTGATGATACCTACCCATGTCTCCCCGCAGGAGACTGTGCTGTCCCGCCGGCCGCAAAAGCCGGGGGTTCTTAGGGGACGCGCGTGTAAGGGAGTTTGCCCCTGCGGGGCAAGCCCGCCCACGCGCGCCCCCTGTCTGCATTTTGGGCGCCTTCTTGCGGGCGGGAGGCGGCTTGTCCGGGGGCGGTCTGCCCTTTGGGCGTCTTGAAAAAGCAGCGCGCCCTGTCGGGCGCCATTTGGAGGTGTACAAGGATTTGAATATTGATGTTTTGGTGGCGGAGATCGGCTCTACCACCACGGTGGTCAATGCCTTTGACAATATTAACAGCCCGGCGCCGGCGTTCCTTGGGCAGGGGCAGGCCCCTACCTCTGTTTTGGATGGGGATGTGCGGATCGGCCTGAGCCAGGCGGTGGAGAGCCTGCGGAGGAATTTAGGGGCGGATACGCTGACCTATGGGACCATGCTGGCCACCTCCAGTGCCGCCGGGGGGCTTCGGATGACGGTCCATGGGCTGGTCTACGACATGACGGTGAAGGCCGCGCGGGAGGCGGCGCTGGGGGCCGGGGCCAATCTGCATCTGGCCACCGCCGGGATTTTGCAGGAGGAGGATTTGGAGGATATCCGGGATATCCAGCCCAATCTGATCCTTCTGGCCGGGGGGACGGACTACGGCGAGCGGAAAACTGTTCTGGAGAATGCCAAGCTGCTGCGCTCGCTGGATTTGAATGTGCCGGTGGTCTACGCCGGGAATGTGCAGAACCACAATCAGGTGAAGAAAATCTTTGCCGGGACGCCCTTCTACATTGCGGAGAATGTGTATCCCCGGCTGGATGAGCTGAATATTGAGCCCACGCGGCGGATTATCCACCAGGTCTTTGAGGAGCACATCACCAAGGCCCCCGGGATGCAGGACGTGCGGGAGATGGTCACCGGGTCCATTATGCCCACCCCCGGCGCGGTGATGGAGTGCGCCAAGCTCCTCTACAGCGAGATAGGGGATCTGCTGGTATTGGATGTGGGCGGGGCCACCACGGATATCCACTCCGTCACCGAGGGCAGCGAGGAGATCGCCGCCATCCAGATCACCCCGGAGCCCATGGCCAAGCGGACGGTGGAGGGGGATTTGGGCGTGTTCGTCAACGCCAAGGTGGTGGCCGGACAGATGGGGCTGGAAAAGCTGGCCAAGGAGCTGGGCCGGGAGGCCGCAACCCTCTTTGACGGGTACAAGGCCATCCCCGACACCGACGAGCAGGTGGCCCTTACGGAGCGGCTGGCCTACTACGCCGCCGCCACCGCGCTGGAGCGGCACTGCGGCAAGTTCCGCTATACCTACGGCTCCAATGGGCGGGTGACCTATGCCGACGGCAAGGATCTGACCAAGATCCGCTATCTGGTGGCCACCGGCGGGGCCCTGACCCGGCTGCCGGGGCGGGCGGCGATTATGGAGCGGCTGCGGGGCATCAACGAGAGCAAGAAGCTGCTCTACCCCAAGGCGGAGGCCATTGCGCTGCTGGAGGACAGATGGTACTGCATGGCCTCCTTAGGCGTGCTCAGCCGGGACTTTCCTGAGGCGGCGGCGGCGCTTTTGAAACAAAATCTCTCTCTGTGAGGTGAATTATGTATCCGAGACTTGTGATCGACCTGAAGAAGCTGGAGAACAACGCCCGGGAGCTGGTTCGGCTGGCCGGTGAGCAGGGGGTGACAGACGTCGCCTTCGTCACCAAGGTCTTTGCCGCCCAGCCGGAGATGGTCCGGGCGGTGGCAAAAAGCGGCTGCCGCTATTTGGCCGATTCCCGCACCCAGAACCTCGCCACCTACGCCGACGTCGGGAAGGAGCGGATCCTGCTGCGGGTGGCGATGCCCTCTGAGGCGGCGGCGGTGGCGGAGCACGCGGAGATCAGCTTCCAGTCTGAGGAGAAAACCCTCCGGGCGATCAATGAGGCCGCCGGAAAGGCCGGGAAGCGGCACAAGGTGGTGCTGATGATTGACTTGGGGGACCTGCGGGAGGGGATCTTCTTCCGGGACAGGGAGAAGATCATGGAGACTGTGGCGCTGGTGGAGAAGAGCCGGAATTTGATCCTCTACGGCGCGGCCTTCAATGTGACCTGCTACGGCTCTGTGCTGCCCACGGAGGAGAATTTAGGCGTGTTTATGGAGATTGTGGAGGAGATTGAGGCCAAGATCGGCGGTCAGCTGGAGCTGATCTCCGGCGGCAACTCCAGCTCCATCGCGCTGATGCGGAGCGGCAGGATGCCCAAGCGGGTGAACAACCTGCGCTTGGGCGAGGCGCTGGTGCTGGGGCGGGAGACCGCCTATGAGCAGGATCTGCCGGAGCTCTGCCAGGATCCGGTGATCCTTGAGGCGGAGGTGGTGGAGGTGCAGACCAAGCCCTCCCACCCGGTGGGCGAGCTGGGGGTCAACGCCTTCGGTGAGAAGATGACCTATGAGGACATCGGGGACCGCCGCCGGGCCATCTGCGCCATCGGCCGGCAGGACATGGACTGCGACAATCTGACGCCCCGGGAGAAGGGCGTCACGGTGGTGGGGGCCAGCTCCGACCACCTGATTTTGGATGTCACCGACTGCAAGAAGGCTGTGGAGGTGGGGGATGTGCTCTCCTTCCGCATGAGCTATGGGGCCCTGCTGCGGGGCTTTACCAGTCAATATGTGAGCAAAGAGTTCGTCTGAAATCCGCGGATTTCAGACGAGGGGGGGAGAACAGGGCTGCCGCTTGGAATCTCTGCTTGCCAAGATTCCAAGCGGGGGTTTGATTTGCGGGAGGCTTTTTTCCGGGAAGCGCCCAAGGGGCGATTCCCGGAAAAAAGGTCCGGGCCGAGAGCGGCCCGGAAAGCGTTTTTTTCCGAAAAAGCGGTTTCCGGAAAAACGGTTTTAATTTGTGCGCGCCCGTGGGGCGCACACTCCGCCGAGGGCTTTCGCGGCTTGGGCAGCCGGCTGGGCGAGGCTGGGGGACGGCACTTGACAAGGGCGCTTTTGTTATTATAATGTAGGGTGCGGTGGCTGAACCGGTGGTGGGAGGTGCCGCATATTTGAGAGAAAGGATCTGCCCACTATGAATCGCAATATTCGACAGACATTTTTTCCGCTGCTCACCGCCTTTATCTGGGGCACCGCCTTTGCGGCCCAGAGCATGGTCACGGAGCACTTGGGGCCGCTGACCTTTAACGCGGTGCGCAACATGGTGGCGGCGCTGGCGCTGCTGGTGCTGGACTTGGCGGCGGCGAAGATGGTCAAGGGGCGCCGGAATATGTTTCAGCTCAATAGGGCGGAGTGGAAGCGCCTGCTTATTGGCGGCAGCCTCTGCGGTTTGATGCTGATTTTGGCCAGCACCATGCAGCAGATCGGCATTGCCGACACCTCCGCCGGCAAAACCGGGTTTATTACCGCTATGTACATTGTCATTGTGCCCCTGTTCGGCCTGTTTCAGGGGAAGCGGCCCACGGTCCTGCTGTGGATCAGTGTGGCGGTGGCCGCCGGGGGGCTCTACTTCCTCTGCGTCACCGAGAGCTTCACCGTGGCGCCCAGCGACTTGATCGTGCTGCTGTGCGCCGTGCTCTACGCCGGGCATATTCTGGTGGTGGACCGGTTCTCCGGGGAGCTGGATGGGATTCAGATGTCCTGCATCCAGTTCGTTACCGCCATGGTGCTGGCGGTGGCCGGGGCCTTCGCGATGGAGACGCCCAGCGTGCAGGCGCTGAGCCTGTGCGTGTGGCCCATCCTCTACTGCGGCCTCCTCTCCAGCGGCGTGGGATACACCCTCCAGATTCTGGCCCAGAAGGACGCCAACCCCACGGTGGTGTCCATCCTCCTCAGCATGGAGTCCGTCTTTGCCGTCATCGGCGGCGCGGTGGTGCTCCATGAGCGGATGGGGGGACGGGAGGTCCTTGGCTGCGTGCTGATGATGATCGCGGTGATCTTGGCGCAGCTCCCCGCCTCCAGCAAGGAGAAGGCTGTCAAGGCTGAGGAGTGAGAGACTGTGGATGAGAGGCGCGGCTTCGACTGGCAAATGGCGAAAAAAGGGTTAGGAACTGGCGTTCCTGACCCTTTTTTGGTGTAAACAGGCAAATTTCACGTTCTTTGTTAAAACTCTTGCAATTCGCGGGAAACTGCGGTATAATGGCCCCACGAGAATAACGTGCGGCAGGGATAGACGGCTGGTACCCGCCTATCCCCTGTGAACAGGTGAGAATGACACCATGCACACAACTCCTTACATGATGGAGCACCACATCTATAGTATAATACACTTGCTATGTTTTCGCAAGTGTATTTCTGTCGTTGTGTGTGATCGCATAGCATGATCCCACTATGCGTGCATGGGTATTTTAGTACCTGTGCACGCATTTGTTATTCTCGGCGGGACGGCCCGCGGGGGGTGGAATGGTCTCCATCCCCCGGGGCTGATCCGGCGGGAGAGGGGATAAATTGTGAATAATTTGTAAATTTTCTAATTTCTTGAAAAAAGTTGCATATGCAACTACACGCCGCTGCCGCATATGATATACTGTTCACAATCACCAAACAATATGGATGAATTCCACATTTTGTGGCGGGCTTCATGTGGGGCACCAAATAAAGCTCTTGCACTTCCCGGTATCTGTGGTACAATGGAACTGAGGCGCCATATAATAGGCGCGCAGGCGGTTTGCTGCTGGTTATTCCCTGATAAAGTGACAAAAAAGTTGACGGTCCGCGCTGAAAGCCGGAGGCCTTGCTACCAGCGATGAGCGGAAGGTTCCGTTTAGAGGGAGACAACACTAAGGTATGTTTTTTCCCAACGGAAGCTGGACTTGCGGCTGATTTTGTCATATATTTTTGGGGACTTTGTGCGTGCGGCGGCTGAACAGCGCCTGTATGGCAGACGGGTTCCGTGAAGGAGAGGCGTGTTATGACCGACAAGGAGCTGCAGAAATTAGGGCGCCGGGAGCTGCTGCAGATGCTGCTGGAGCAGGCCAAGGAGGCGGAACGCCTTGGGGCGCTGCTGAAGGAGACGGAGGAGAAGTGCCGGGAGCTGGAGGACAACTATGAGCGGCTCCGGGGGCGCCTCGACAAGAAGGACGCCCAGATCCACAACCTGCGGGCCACCCTCCAGACGGAGCGGGAGAAGCGGGAGATGGACATGGAGAACGTGGGTTCCATCGCGGAGGCCGCGCTGAAGCTCAACGGGGTGTTTGAGGCGGCCCAGCAGGCGGCCAACCAGTATCTCCAGAGCGTCCGGGAACTCTACCCCGCCCCGGAGGGGATGGAGGTGCCTAATATGGCCATGAGCCAGGAGGATGTGGAGGCCGCGGCCGCGGCGGTTTCGCCGGCGCCGGCTCCTCCGGCGGCAGACAACGTCTCCGGGCCTCCGGTAAAGCAGCCGGAGAAGAAGGCGGAGGGGCAGCCGGCGGCGCCCAAGCGGTCCCTCCGGCTGAGGAAGCAGCAGGAGAAGGGCAAGCTGACGCTGTTTTTCGGCTGGCAGCATGATTGAGGATCTGGCCGCGCCGGGCCTGAGGAGACGGAGACCCTATGAAGAAAAAACCCAAGGAGGGCGCGGCATCCCGGCCCATTGAAATCCCCTCCATTGACCAGCTGGAGAAGGAGCTGGGGCGGGAGAAGTACCGGTGGCAGTTCCGCAGGGTGCTGCGCAGCACCATCTTTGTGCTGATCACCGTGGCGGCCGCCGCTGTGCTGGTGGCCACGCTGTGGATGCCGGTGCTCCAGATCAGCGGAAACTCCATGTCGCCCACCCTGACCGACGGGGAGATCGTGGTCTCTTGGAAGGGATCCGGCTGGGAGCCGGGGGATATTATCGCCTTCTACTATGAGAATAAGATTCTGGTCAAGCGGGTCATTGCCGGCCCGGGGGACTGGGTGAATATTGACGAGGACGGCACCGTATACATCAACGATGTGGAGCTTCATGAGCCCTATTTGGTGGAGAAGGCCCTGGGGGACTGCAACATCGCCCTCCCCTACCAGGTGCCGGAGTCCAAGATCTTTGTGATGGGCGACCACCGCAGCGTGTCGCTGGACTCCCGGAACACGGTGCTGGGCTGTGTCGCCTATGACCAGATCGTGGGACGGCTTGTGATACGGGTTTGGCCCTATGAGATGATCAGCCTTATTTGAGAAAACGGTTTTTTCACTTCCTTAGATGGAGAGAGGAACAAGCCGCGGCGCGCGGGAATATCTTGACAGAAAGGAGGGTGCGGCAGTGATGGAGGAGAGCTTGGTCACACAGGTGACACGGTATCTGAAGTCCCAGCGGCGCAGGAAAATCGGCTATCAGATTTTGACCTGTATGGCCAGTGTGGTGGTGTTTTGTACGGTGTACGCGCTGATTCTTCCGGCAATCACCATCTCCAATGAGCTTACTTGCGCTCTGGAGCAGCATGAGCACAATGAGAATTGTTATACGATGGCCCCGGCGGCGGCCCAGCCGGAGCTGATCTGTGACACGGCAGAGCTGCCGGGACTGGTGCTCCACACGCACAACCAATTCTGCTATGACAATGACGACCATTTGATCTGCACCCTCACGGAGCGGGAGGCCCATACCCATGGCCGCTCCTGCTATCAGGAGCACCTGAACCTCATTTGCAATGAGGTTCAGGTAATGGGTCATGCCCACACCAGTGCCTGTTACGCCAAGGAGCGGGGCGAGCTGGTGTGTACCGAGGAGGAGGGCGCCGGCGCCCACACCCATACCGACGGCTGCCTCTCCGTGACGGAGAAGGAGGTCCTCTCCTGCGGCAAGACCGAGGAGCCGGCCCACACCCACGATGAGTCCTGTTACACCACCCGGACCAAGGAGACCTTGGTCTGCGGCGAGCGGGAGGAGAGCGCCCACACCCATGGCAGCTCCTGCTACACCACCACGACCAGCCGGACCTTGGTCTGCACGGAGAGCGAGGGGCCCGATGAGGTGGACGAGGAGGGCAATGTGATCTCCTCCGGCCACAGCCACTCCGCCGGCTGTTATGAGACGGAGGAGGAGACCTCCCTCACCTGTACGCAGGAGGAGACGGCGGGGCACAGCCACTCCGCCGGCTGCTATGAGACGGAGGAGGAGACGGCCCTCTCCTGTACCCTGCGGGAGAGCACGGGGCACAGCCACGATGAGTCCTGCTATAAAACCGAGACGGAGACCACTGTCCTCTGCGGGCAGGAGGAGGGGGCCGGCCATGTCCATGGGGACAGCTGCTATGAGTGGACCGAGCGCCTGACCTGCACCGAGGAGGAGAGTCCCGCCGGACACATCCACGGGGACGAGTGCTATGAGACGGAGACGGTGCTGGCCTGCCGCCAGATGGAGATGGAGGAGCACGTCCACGGGGAGGGCTGCTATAACGAGGAGGGGGAGCTTACCTGCACCCGTCGGGAGATCAGCAGCCACCAGCATACCGCCGACTGCGTGTTCATACCTGAGAGCACCGGCGAGGAGGTGCTTACTCTGACCTGCGGGCTGGAGGAGCACATCCACAATGAGACGTGCTATGTAGATATCGTGCCGCCGGAGGACCAGAAGTTTTTCTGCGGCTTCCCGGCCCATACCCATACAGAGGAGTGCTATTTTGAGGACGGCGTCACTCTGCGCTGCACGGTGCCGGAGCATATCCACACCGAGGAGTGCCGGGAGCCGCCGATGCCTGAGGAGCCCAAGTACACCGGGGCCGAGGGCGTGGAGTTAGACAACGAGTTTACTTATGAGGACGACGCCTTTTTGGTGACTTTCCACATCACCGGGTACGCTCCCCTGCTCTATGACGAGGAGCCAATCGTTATGGAGGACAACAGCTTCTACAGTGCCGGGCCTCTGTCCGAGGAGCCGGCGGGGCCTGTTGGCGGGACGGAGACGGCCGGTGAGGCGGAGCCGGCGCCGGAGGCCGTGCCCGGCCCCGTGGAGGAGCCGGAGGCCTCCGATGAGGCGGCGGAGTATGAGGACGGGGGGGCGGACGACAGCTTCGGCGGTTTTGCGGGTGACGAGGGCTTTACCTTCGCCGGCGATCCGACGGAGGGGGCTGTTCCGCTGAATCCCGAGGATGTGACATTCACCGTGGAGACGCTGTCGGAGGACAGCCGGGAGTACCGGCGGATGGCCTCCCACGCGGAGGAGTACAACGACAATGCGGAGCTGCCCATGCTGGAGGTGCTGACCTTCTCCGCCGAGATCGACGGGCAGGAGCTGGATCTCAGCGGCTGCACCGTGGAGGTGGAGATCACCCTCAGTGAGCTGCTGGTGGAGTATCTGAACAGCTACAGCGAGAGCCAGGCCATGGCCATCCCCGAGGACGGGGTGTTTGACGAGGGCATGGAGAGCGCCGGCGAGAGCGATGAGGACAGCGAGGACAGCGGGTTTTTGCTGATGACCTACAGCGTGGAGCGCGGCAGTGACGAGGTGAATGAGATCGGCGCGGTGAATACCGCCGAGGAGAGCCGCGTCAGCGGGCGGATGGGGGCCAATGATGAGAACAAGGTGGTCATTGCCCTGCTGCCCCGGATCTACCCCAACTATTCCATCGAGTTCTACGCCAATTTAGACCGCCCCGCCGTCGGCGGGAAGCCGGAGGGCGCCAGTGTGGAGATGATGTTCATTGACACCAGTACGGCGGGGAACGGCGGCGCGGGTCCGGTGATGCCGCAAAACGGCGTTGCCCCGGCAACCACCAATATGTGGATTGACGCCGACGGCAACGTGCTCTTCAACGAGGAGCTGACGGAGATCTACAAGGCCAAGGAGAAGCTGATCTTCAATCCCTTGGTGGAGACCACGGAGGAACAGCTCACCGTGCAGCGGCTGAACGCCCTGCGGGAGAACCCCCACTACAAGGTGACGGAGCTGTGGGTCCTTCAGCCCGATGGTGACCCAGAGAACGCAGAGGACTGGGAGGTATATCCGGAGGACCGGCTGGACGCCCTGCGCTTTACCAACAATCCCAAGGCCGCCGATGCCAATGAGAACATCATTCTGATCCAGCAGGAGGGCGAAAAGCACACCATTCTCCGTCTGATCTATGAGCCCACCAGCCACACCAAGGACTACGCCGCGGTGTTCTACGACTACGATGTCACAGGCGGCGTACAGAGCGGCAATACTGTCGAGGTGTATCGGCAGGGGATCAACAGCGAGGCAAACTATGCCGAAAACAAGAGCGCAAAGCTGGGCTTCGGCAATGGCGAGGGTGTGCTGGGCACCGGTTTGGGCGCGGAAAGCTGGGGCGGCAATACCTTTAACAAAGCCAACAGCAGCAATGCCAACGCCTGTACCTTCGGTTTGGTAGAGGGAATCGGCGCGGGCGATACCTTAATATTCAACAGCGGAATTGACGCGCCCGCCCTGTTCGGCGACGCGGCGGCCGAGGGGAAGGAGACCATCAAGGGCCACAGCCTCCGCTTCAAGCAGGAGGGCGACACCTATACCCTGAGCGCCGTAACCGGGACGGGAGCTTCCGGCTTGGATAAATTTGGAGCGCCGCGGCTGAACTGGGATAAGACCAAGTGGATTTTCTCCAATAATTTCTGGCCCTTGGATGGCGTACAGGGGACGGATCCCCACTTCGGCGACAATAATCCGGCCTACTCAACGACGGTTCAGGGGGTATCTGACAACAAGACCCTGCCTGCAAGTGACGACGGAGGGAAGCATAATGCCTACTTTGGCATGAACTTTGCCGTGGAGTTCAACCTTGAGAAGGAGTACATGGGCCCCTTGGAGTACTACTTCTACGGCGACGACGACATGTGGGTGTTCCTTGACGGGAAGCTGATCTGCGACATCGGCGGCGTACACTCCGCTGTGGGCGAGTACGTGGACCTGTGGGACTATATCCCCGGCGGCCGGGAGGGCCACGAGGCCGGCCCCTACACCCTGTACTTCTACTACACGGAGCGCGGCGCCTCCGGTTCCACCTGCTGGATGCAGTTTACCCTGCCCAACGTGGTGCACATCCCGGTGCTGACGCCTCCTGACGAAAATGCACGTCCCCTGCGGATTGAGAAGGAAGTGACAGGCGTCAACGCCCCGGACCCGAGCTTCGAGTACACCTTCTCCATCCAGCTCACCGGCAATTTGGACAACAGCTTGATCAACAACTTCGGCGGCGCGATCTTTGATCCCCATTCGGAGAACCCGGAGGCACCCATTGCCGAGGTCAACGACATCAACTGCGACACGCCCGTGGAGTTCAAGCTCAAGGCGGGACAGTACTTCGAGATCTACGGCGGCCTGCCCCCCTACGCCGGGTATATCGTCAAGGAGCTTAAGCCGGATTTGTCGGAGGAGATCCTCGCCACATGGCGTCCCTCGGTGGACACGATCCTTGACGGCGGGACGCCCAGCACGGAGGCGGGGCCAGATGCCAGCGGCACCATCGGTAAGCATAAGGTGGTGCTCCGCTACACCAACGCGTTCACCTATGAGCTGCCCGAGACGGGCGGGATGGGCACCCTCTTGTATACTTTGACCGGCGCACTGCTGCCAGCGGTGACGGGCGGTTTATGGTATAGAAAAAGAAAGTCCAAGGGAGAGGGGGCGGTCGATTGAGGTTGGAACCTCAACCCTCTCGCACGACTACACTATTTTTAGGAGCTTGAAAGGAGAAAAAGATGACACACATGAAGAAACTGGCCAGTTTGCTGCTGGCAATGGTTATGGCGTTTGCCTTGGCCGCCCCCGCGTTCGCGGCGGATGAGATCTATATCGAGGTCCCCGCGGGCACCGAGGGCCACAAGTACAACGTGTTCCAGATCTTCACCGGCACCGTTTCCTCGGACGGTGAGGCTCTGAACGACATTGATTGGGGCCGTGACGCCGACCCCGCCAAGATCGTCGCCGCTTTGAAGGGAATCACGGGCCTGACCCAGAACTACTTCGACGACACCAAGCTGCCCGCCGACACCACCGACGCCAAGGCTGTGGCCGCCGCCCTGCGTCCGGCACGCGGCGTTACCGCGGACGAGAAGCTCATCGCCCAGGCCCTGAAGACCGTGATGCCCGCCACCGGTATCGGTGAGCTGACCGGCTCTGAGACGGGCGGCACCCGCCTGCCTGTGGCCGCCGGCTACTACCTGATTGACGATACCTCCGACGAGGAAGGCCTCAACCTGCTCCAGGTGACTAAGGGGCTGACGATCCGCATTAAGACCTCCAAGGTGCCCACCATGTTCAAGAAGGTCTGGAATGGCAGCGCTTGGGTGGATGCCACGGACTATGAGATCGGCGATACCGTTCCCTTCCGTCTGGTCGCCACCCTGCCCAAGGGCTATGAGGGTATGACCGAGTACGGCCTGACCTTCCACGATAAGATGGGCGCCGGCCTGACCTTCAACAATGATATTACCGTTAAGTATTTCACCCCCGCTGAGCTGGACAGCCAGGGCAACCCTGTGGGCGAAGGCACCCCGCTTGCAGCGAAGGACTGGAGAGTGGACAGCGGCGCCGCCGTGGAGGATGCCGACTGCACCTTTGAGGTCGTGATCGCCAACGCCAAGGGCACCGACTCCTCCATCAAGGGATTAGAGGACGGCTCTGTGATCGTGGTGGAGTACACCGCTACTTTGAATGAGGACGCCGCAATCGGCAATCCCGGCAACCTGAACACCGCTTGGATGAGCGACACCAAGGGCAACAAGACTCCGGAGGACCCCGTGGGCGTGTTCACCTTCGAACTGGGCATCACCAAGACCAACGCTGACGGCAGCGTGGAGCTGAGCGGCGCTGTCTTTACGCTGGAGAAGAAGAACGCCGCCGGCGAGTGGGAGCTGATCGAGGAGTTTACCGCCGAGCAGGTCCAGAAGACCGACGCGGAGGGGAACCCCATCGTTGACGCGGAGGGGAATCCTGTCATGGAGAACGGTCCTCTCTTCCAGCTCGACAGCCTTACCGCCGGCGATTACAGACTGACCGAGACTGAGGCCCCCGAGGGCTACACCGGCTTGGCCGCCCCCATCGAGTTCACGGTGTCCTATGTGGCCGGCACCAACGACGCGGGCGAGCCCACTTTGACGGCTGTGACCGTTGTTACCAACAACGCCAATCAGGAGATTGCCGGGAATGTTAATGGTTCGATCACTGGCGCCATTACCAACTACACCGGCAGCCAGCTGCCTGAGACCGGCGGCATTGGTACCACCATCTTCTACATCCTCGGCGGCATCTTGGTCGTCGGCGCGGCTGTGCTGCTGATCACTAAGCGGCGCATGGGCGCCAGCGAGGAGTAATTTCCCAGCGCAAGCAAGCATCGTAAGTCCCCACTATTTCGCCGCGCCGCAGGGACGGCCTGCGGCGCGGCGAAGGGAATGAACACCTATGAAGAAACATCTGTCCACCATCCTCTTGGTGCTGGCCCTGCTGGTGGGCGCGGCGCTGCTGCTCTACCCCACCGCCAGCGACTACTGGAACTCCCTCCATCAGTCCAGGGCCATTGCCACCTACGCCGAGGAGGTGGCCAACCTGACTACGGCGGACTATGAGAAGCTCTGGCTGGCCGCTGTGGAGTACAACAAGCGCATGGGCGCGGCGGGCAACCCCTTCGTCCTCAGCGAGGAGCAGCGGGCGAACTATTTCAGCCAACTGGACCTGTCCGGCAACGGGATCATGGGGTACATCGAGATTCCCAAAATCGAGTGCTCCCTCCCCATCTACCACGGCACCAGTGAGGCGGTCCTCCAGATTGCCGTGGGGCATTTGGAGGGCAGCACCCTCCCGGTGGGAGGGGCCGGCACGCACTGCGTGCTCTCCGGGCACCGGGGGCTCCCCAGCGCCAAGCTGTTTACCCACTTGGACCAGCTCAGCGAGGGGGACGTGTTTCTGCTCCGGGTGCTCAATGAGACGCTGACCTATGAGGTGGACCAGATCCATATCGTCCTGCCCCAGGAGGTGGATGATCTGGCCGTGGTCCCGGGCCGGGACTTCTGCACCTTAGTAACCTGCACACCCTACGGCATCAACAGCCACCGGCTGCTGGTGCGGGGCAAGCGGATCGAGAACTCCGAGGCGGCTACCGCCATCCGTATCACCTCCGACGCCATCCGCATTGACCCGATTCTGGTGGCACCGGTGGCGGCGGTGCCGATGCTGCTGATTTTGACCGTCTATCTGATCGCCAATCCCGGCGGTAAGAAGAAAAAGAAGAAGAAAAAGGCGGGTTGATGCCCTGCTTCCCGATCCTATTCCTATATTCCATTCCCATGACGCTCCCGCAATGTGCGGGCGCGCAGCAGAGAAAGGCAGGCGGTTTTTTATGAAAGTGAAGACAATTTTCCGACGCCCTCTGGCGCTGGCGCTGAGCCTGCTTCTCTGTGCTGTGTGCCTGATGCCGGAGGCCGCGGCTGTCCGGGCCCCCGGCACGATTGAGGGGTTTGACAGCGGCAGAAAATGTTCCCTTACCGTGACGTATCCCCACGCCGAGGAGGCTGTCACCCGGCCCCAAGTGCGGCTCTATCAGGTGGCCAGTGTGGACGCTGGGCTGTCCTTTGTCCCTGTGGGCGGCTTTGCCGGCATGGAGGGGCTTGGCGGGGATTTGGCTGACGCCAAGCGGACGGGGAACTGGTTTGAGCTGGTTCCCGATTTGCAGAATGCCGCCGAGAGCGGGAACTTTGACAAGGCCGGCGGCAGTCCCAAGCAGGTGGAGGCGGACGGCAAGGTGCGCTTTGAGGGCCTCCAGCCGGGACTCTACTTGGTGACGGCGGACAACTACCAGCGCATTGAGGACGACGGCAAGGGGGGGACGAGGACCGTCTTCTGCACCCCCAGCTCCTATTTGATCTGTCTGCCCAACTATGACGGCGGCCGGTGGGTCTACGATATCGCCAGCACCGCCAAGTATCAGGAGAGCGCGCGGGATAAGATTCAGATTCACGTCTTTAAGGTCTGGGAGGACCAGAATGACCGCTTGGACATCCGGCCGGAGAGTGTCACGGTGGCGCTGCTCCGGGGGGGCGTGATTGTGGATCGGGTTACGCTCCACGACGGCAACAACTGGAGCTACACTTGGACCGATTTGGACAACAGCGGCGCCGGCCAGTGGAGCGTCACGGAGCTGAATGTGCCCCAAGGCTACCGCTTTACCATCAGCAAGACCGGCACCAATTTGGGGTGGACCTTTGAGGTGGAGAACTATATCCCCACCACCACGCCGCCGGACCGGCCCACGCCGCCGCCGGGGGAGCCCGAGGAGCCGGATATCCCTCTGGAGGACCCGGAGGTCCCCAAGGGCGAACCGCCGGAGGAGCCCCTCCCCCCCGACGAGGAGATTGAGATCGAGGACGAGGAGGTCCCCTTGGCTGATCTGCCCCAGACGGGGCAGCTGTGGTGGCCTGTCCCCTTCCTGGCAGTGGGCGGGATGTTCTTCCTGCTGATTGGCGCTCTGCGGCGCAGAGGGGACGAGTATGGCGAGGAATAGACGGCGGGGGAGCACCTGTATTCTGATTGGCGTACTGCTGCTGATCGGGGCCTTGGGGCTCACGGGCTACAACCTGTGGGACGAGAACCGGGCCGGTGTGGCGGCGGCGGGGGCTGCCCACGCGCTGCGGGCCCAGACGCCCCCGGCGGTGCCGCCGGAGGACCCGGAGTATGTGATCCCCGACTACCTCATCGACCCCCGGGTGTCTATGCCCACCGCCGAGGTGGAGGGATACGACTATATCGGCGTGCTCAGTATCCCAGTGCTGGATTTGGAGCTGCCGGTGATGGACTCTTGGAGCTATCCCCAACTGAAGCTCTCACCCTGCCGGTATGAGGGGTCAGCCTACACCGGGGATCTGATCATCGCCGCCCACAACTATCAGCGCCACTTTGGCCGGCTGAAAACCTTACAGGTGGGGGATACCGTGGTGTTCACCGACACGGCGGGGAGCGTGTTTACCTACGCGGTCTCCGGTATAGAGCAGCTGCTCCCCAGCCAGGGGAAGGAGATGCGCGAGGGGGACTGGGATTTGACGCTGTTCACCTGTACGGTGGGGGGACAGCAGCGTGTCACCGTCCGCTGTGAGCAAACGGAGCCGGCATGAGCGGGGAGTGATTTTCCACTCTTGCAATTTTCCCCCGCGTGTGCTATGATAACCCATCATTCCATCATTGCCATAAGGCGTGGGAGCATTTTTGAGATTCCTTTTAGAGAGGAGTGTCACCTATGATGAAACGTATCGTCAGCCTGCTGTTGGCCCTGACCCTGTTGGCGGGGCTGCTGACCGGCTGCGGGCAGACCGCCGCCGATGACGAGGCCTTTGGTGAGGGCCTGCTCTTCCAGAAGACCGCCAGCGACGAGGAGGCCTTCGGCGAGGCGGAGCAGGAGCCGGTCTATGTGGATCAGGCCCCCGATTTAGAGGTGGAGCTGGTGCTGGAGGACGAGGCCGTCCCCTTGGGCGCCGC
The DNA here is from genome assembly GCA_947572235.1 of uncultured Clostridia bacterium. GTDB lineage: Bacteria > Bacillota > Clostridia > Oscillospirales > Oscillospiraceae > CAJFPI01. The sequence goes on along the minus strand of CANPBB010000014.1, from coordinate 9,666 downwards.
ACCCGCAGAGGCCCTGCTGCTCCCTGTGGCCGCGGGCACCGCGGTGAAGAAGGGCGGCGGCGCGGAGATCGACTACTCCAATATTGCCGACGGCTATGTGATGTGCCGCTTTGCGGCCAGCAACGCCAAGCGCCTGAAGGTGCAGGTCACCGGGCCCAATACCACCTACACCTATGATCTGCCCACAGGCAAATGGGTCACTTTTCCCCTGTCTGACGGCAACGGCAGCTACAAGACTGCCGTTCTCCAGAACACCGAGGGGAATAAGTACGGCGTTTTGGCCAGCGTCACCTTCTCGGTGAGCCTCAAGGATGAGTTTGCCCCCTTCCTGCGGCCCAATCAGTATGTGGACTACAGCAACGCGGTCAATGCCATTGCCAAGGCCAAGGAGCTGACCACGGATAAGGATATCACTAAGCCCTTGGATCAGGTGAAGGCCATCTATGAGTACACGGTGAACAATCTCACCTATGACAAGGAGAAGGCCAGCAGCGTGAAGAGCGGCTACCTGCCTGTGATCGACACGGTTCTGGCGGAGAAGAAGGGCATCTGCTTCGACTACGCGGCGCTGATGACTGGGATGCTCCGCTCCTTGGGCGTGCCCTGCAAGCTGGTGGTGGGCTACGCCGGCACCGCTTACCACGCTTGGGTCAGCGTCTGGACCGAGGAGACCGGCTGGATTGAGGGCGTCATCTACTTTGATGGCAGCACTTGGCAGCGGATGGATCCCACCTTTGCCTCCTCTGCCCACTCCAGCGACTATATTATGAAGTATATTGGCGACGGGAGCAATTACACGGTGAAATATCTGTATTGATTTCTCCAGTTTGTAATCAAGGGATCTGATGAGAGCACAGCGGCTGCTGGGGCTGAGACAACGAGGCGGAGGAGTAGGGAGCCATGAGATCGAAAATGCTGCTGTTTGGCATGGGCGTGCTCACCGGCGCGATGCTGTTCGGCGGAACTGCCGCTTTGGCCGCCGGGCTGACGGCGGAGCCCTCCCACCACAGGTTCTATGTGGATGGGAAGGAGGTATCCCTGACCGCCTACAACATCGCGGGGAGCAACTACGTGCGCCTGCGGGACATCGGCGAGGCGGTGGGGTTTAACGTCTATTGGCGGGACGGCGTGCAGATTGAGAACGGCGTCCCCTATACCGGAGAGGCGGAGGCCGCGGTGGAGGAGGCTGACGTGCCCCTGTCCGCGCTTCCTATGAGCCAAGAGACGGCGATTTGTCAGGAGATCATCGAGCTGACCAATCGCCTGCGCACCGACTGCGGCCTTCCGGTGCTGACAGTGGACCCGAAGCTGATGGCGGCGGCCCAGGTCCGGGCGGACGAGATGGCGGCTACCTCCGTCTACTCCCACACCCGTCCCGACGGCACCCGCCGCACCACGGCCACCGACTGTCCCTATACCACGGAGAATATCCACTGCATCACAGACGCCCGGATGAAGGACCCCGCCTTGGAGCTGGCGGGTATTGCCGTGGGCGATTGGGCGGCCTCCCAGGACCACTTGCAGGGGATGCTGGACCCCACCCGCGCCAGTATCGGTGTGGGCATCGCCAAGGGCGTCAACGCCTCCACCGGCAAGGAGTGCTGGTACTGCGTCCAGTGGTTTATGCGGGAGGGGTATCAGATCACATGGGTGGATGAGCCGATTTTAGAGCGGTAATCAGGAAAGGACTGCCTTGGGCAGTCCTTTTTTTGTCCGCAGAGTGCGGTTTGCCTACAGGGGGCGGCATTTGGGGCCGGCTTTTGTGAGATCGACACAGTTCCATACCACGTCCGCCTCCAGAGGGGGAAGGGGGAGGCACAGGGCCTCCGATAGCCGGCGGGGGGCGCTGGCGGGCAGCTTCAGCAGAGCCGCGGGGGCGTCCGCCAAGTTGATGGGGGGCTCCCCGCCCTGCCGCTGCCAGAGGGCCTCCCAGAAGAGGACGGTATAGTTCAGCTCCCCGGGGTAGGGAGTGGCGCGAAACTCCTTCATGTGCAGCGTGAGAGCCGCTGTGAAGGAGGCGGTATCGTGCTCCAGAAGGGCCAATAGGGCTTGGGCGGCAATCGGGGACCAAGGGAGGGCGTTTAGCTGGGCGAGGGCCTGTCGGGCTTGAGGGGCGTCGCCTTGGAGGAGGCTGCTGTAGAGCCCGCACGGCAGGAGCAGCAGACGCTTTCGGCGCTGAGTCTGCTTTGGGCCGATTCTTGTATCGGGCTTTCCGTTCCAGAGGGGGGGTTCTCGCGCTCCAAGGCGGTGGGGACCAGATGGAGGACGTCCAGGGCCGCTTGGGGCTGTCCGCAGAGCAGGGCAACAGGTCAGATTCTCAGGTTCTTTACCAGGGCGGGCTTCCAGCGGGGATTGCGGGGCAGAATGGCGTCCGTGCCTGTGCAGAGTGGCAGAGCCAGTGCTCCGCCTGCGACAGGCTGCCGTCCTGCATATAGGCGCGGAGGGCGCAGTGCATGGCGAGGAAGCTGAGGGAGGTGGAGTGGATCACTATCTCCTCGCAGCTGAGGCCGGTGATGGGCTGTGTCAGCAGGGCGTCCAGCTTTTTTCTGCGGAGGGCGTATAGGTTGTCTGCGGCGTACTCTTTTTGCAGCTTTTTCCAGCCCCGCGTGGCGTAGAGCATTTGAGCCATGGTGCGGCCTCCTGTTGGTAAAGTGTGTGGGTTGATGATAGCATGTTGGCGATGGCGCTGCAAGTGTGTGGGGAGGGCAGGCCGGTGAGGACACCGGCCCCTACGGGTGGTTTATCGGGCGGCCACAGTTGACGAGGGACGGCGCGCCGAGGTCGTCGCGCCCTACGAAAGGACGGCAGACCCCAATAAGCATCACTGGAAAGCACGGCGGCATTTGCGGTACTACGAACAGCGAAACAACTAACAAGTTTCGGAGGCAAGTCGTGGCGAGGTTGGCAGAGCGACAGCGGCGGTTTGCTAAAAGACTATAGACGGGGGGACGCTTTCAGGATACCTTTATCCGTGCGAGAGTGACCGCCGCCGCAGGGGGCGGCAAGGTTGGATGAGCGCCAGTCTATCGAAGTTGCGCCGCGTCTTGGGGTTCTTAGGGGGGAGCGAATAAGGGCTGTGCCCCCAGGGGGGGCTAAAGCCCGCCTGAGCGGACACCTAAGCGCGCTTTTGCCTACTTTTCTCGCGCGAGAAAAGTAGGTCGCCCGGGGGCGAAACACCCGTCCCCCCCCCACCCGGGGGCCCGGGTGTTCCGCGCCGAACGCGGCGCAATAAACGCACTGTGCCCTACCGGACACCACCCCGCGCGGGGACCGCGCGCAAAAAAGCCTTCACATTGCATCCGCACTGCCTAAAACTCCCTCAAAACCTCCTCAATTGCCCCTTTGGAAGCAAAAACACTCTCCTGTGCGAAATGCGCCTTGCCGCCGCCGCGGCCCCCCAGCCGGCGGTTGAGCGCCTGCACCAGCGGCCGTACATCCCGCCCGCCATCGCCGATGGCGTACTTGTACCCGGAGGCCTCCCCGCCGGCAAACACCGCACACCGCCCGCCGCAGGCGCGGAGAACCGCGTCGCAGAGCCGCCGGAGGCTGTCCGGGGCCATGTCGCCCTCAAAGAGCACCACATCCCCGCCTCCGGCGTGTTCCGCCGCTTTCCGTGTAAAGCTCTCCTCCTCCAGGGCAAGGACCCGTCCCCGCAGGGTGTTCAGCTCCTGCTGCTGCCGTTCCACCGCCGGCAGGGTGGCCAGAGGCTTGGCTGACAGCAGCTGGGAGATGCCCGTGTTCTGTTCCATGACGGCGGCGCAGTAATTGGCAGCCCGCCCGCCGCAGAGGAGCTCAATCCGCACCCCCTCCCGGAGCTTCTGGCAGCTGAGCAGCTTCACAAGCCCCACCTGTCCCGCCCGGAGCACATGCGTACCGCAGCAGGCGCAGCAGTCCGCCCCGGGGAAGGTGACAATCCGCACCGCACCGGGGATCTCCTTCTTGCTCCGGTAGTGCTTTTTAGCCAGCGCCTCCCCGCTGAGAAGTTCAATCTCCACCGCTTGGTCCTGCCAGATGTACCCGTTGGCCTCCCGCTCGATCTCGGGCAGGTCCTCTGGGGGGATCACCGCGTTGAAGTCGATCATCACCGTGTCCTTCCCCAAGTGGAATCCCACATTCTCACAGCCGTATCGTCTACAGATAATGCCGCTGACGATGTGCTCCCCACTGTGCTGCTGCATGTGGTCGAACCGGACAGACCAGTCTACCCGCCCTGTCACTTCCGTCCCCACAGGGATGGGCCGATCACAGAAATGGACGATCTCCCCGTCCCTCTCCCGCACATCCCGGACATTGACGCCGCCTGAGCTGCCGCCGTCCAGAATGCCGGCATCCGCCGGCTGTCCGCCCCCCTCTGGATAGAAGGCGGTGCGGTCCAGCACCACCCGATAGGCGTCCGTCACCATCTCACAGGACAACACGGCAGCGGTAAAATCCATTAAAAAAGGATCGCGATAGTAGAGCTTTTCCGTCATGTCAAATATCCCCGTCGTCAATCAGTCCCAAGTCGTATTTCCACCCAATCACCCGCCCTAAGGCGGCGTCGATCATCTCCATGGGAATCTTCCCGGTCTCCACCGCGGCCACCACCAAGGGGATCTGCCGGTGGTAGTCAGTGGTGACCACCATGTCGTTCCCGGCTAAAATCGCCAGCACCGCGGCGCTGCCGTCGTTGGTGTACTGGTCGATGGCCCCCATCGCCAAGTCGTCGGTGAGCACCACCCCATCAAACCCCAGTTCCTCCCGGAGCACCCGGTGTACCTCCGGCGACAGAGAGGCGGGGAGGGTGTCATCCATACAGGTGACAATGTTGTGGCTCACCAGCACCGCGGCGCTCCCCGCAGCCATGCCGGACTGGAAGGGAAGGAAGTCCTCCTTCACAAACTGCTCATATTCCCGGGAATCTAAGGCAATTCCGGTGTGTGTATCCGCATTGTTCCCATAGCCGGGGAAGTGCTTAAGCACCGCCCCCACACCGTTTTCATCCATCACAGCGACCACCGCCGCAGTATACGCCGCGGTGGTTTCCGCGTCCTGTCCGAGGGATCGCTTGTAGATAAAATCCCCCGGATTGGTGGACACATCGGCCACCGGGGCGAAGTTCACATTGATCCCGTAGGCTTTGAGCATCCGGCATTTCTCCGCCGCATCCTCCCGCACCCGGTCCAGCCCGCCCTCGCCGTAAAGCGTCTGGGGGGAGGCAAAGGTGTGATCCCACAGGCTCTGATTGGAGCTGACCCGGACCACACTGCCCCCCTCCTCATCCACACCGATCAGAAGAGGCAGGGGAAAGTCGGACCCCGCGGCCCGCTGATAGCTCTCAATGCTGCCGGTTACCGCCTCGGCGGTCCGATTCTTAAAGTCCCGCCCGAAGAGCAGCAATCCCCCCAAGTGGTACTCCTCCACATCTAAGGCGGCATTGACCTCCGGACACCGGACAAAGAACAGCTGCCCGACCTTCTCCTCTGTCGTCATAAACTGCTGACAGCTTTGAATCAGTGTCTCGCGGGGTGTGAGCGCCGGCGCGATGGGCATGTCCGGGGGTGTTTCCGATGGAGTGGAGGGCTGATTTGTCCCAGCGTTGGGAGGGTCCTCCTCCGGCGGAGCCATCCGCACGGTGCAGCCGGTCAGAAGAGTGAGGAGAAGGAGGAAGGAAATGGTTTTAATAATAATTTTTTTCATCATTTTTTGTTGAATCAGGTTCATTAAATTGATTGGTTTGAGTTTTGCAGTGTGTTTGAAATGCAGTAATGCGCAGTGAGTGCTCCCGCAGGGGCGAAGGCCCCCATTTGACAGTGCAATGCCCTTTCATCGCTTCGCGTCCGGCGCGAGAGCGGATGGGGGGCATCCCCGTATGAAAATGGTGATTTCTTATTGCGGCTCTAAGCTCTGGTTAGTTTCGTAGGTAATACCGTGTGCAATTTCTGGCTAAAGTAACTGTCCACCGCGTCCTGCTTTGTCCGTATGGTGCGCTGGCAGACCTTCTTCAGCGTGCTGCTTGTCCCGTGGCCCATACGCTCCCTGGTGTACTTGTCTGGGTGCTCCAACGCCAACATTACAGAGGTGTTGGCGTGCCCCGGCAGCATAATAAGGGCAAATCGGAAAACCCTTGCGGTGCAAGAGGGTGACTGGTTTGTCCTTGGCCTTTTTTCACTGAAAAAGACCCTAAGATGGGGGCCGCGGGAGGGGGCAAAGACCAAGGCTGCACTCGGATGAGCGATCCATGTTTCGATTTCCTTCAGAAATCGTGCCTTCTAATAAAATGTACACCCCTTTCTGGTGAGCCGCAACGGCTTTCGCATAGCTTTCGGTATCTAAGGCCACCGTCAGGATACCTGCTTTACCTTTTTCGTATAGAGACAACCCTTTGATATACCCGCTCTGCCGGTTTTCCGGCAGAGGATCAGTCTTCCATTCCTTACACGTCCCAAAATCTTCATCGTCTGTTCCTGATTTGGCTTGAGCGCCTTAGGCATGGCTTTTATGGGCACAATAGGGCAGCGAGAAATGGGTGGACTTTTTAGCTGCTTTCCCGCACTGCGAGTGTGTCTGCGGGCTGTCCGAAAAGGCATTTACAACCAAGTATCAGAAGTGGTGCAAGAAATACGGCTATAACTTCAGGTAGGACAAAGCACTTGAGATCTGCGCCTCCGCCTGCGGACATTTCAGCGTCATGCCCAAGACCGGTACCAGCAAGTTCCTGGCGGGGCAGGCGGTGTTCCAGCTCCGGGCCGCTTCTGCCGCGCTGAGGAACGAAATGCAGCCCTTGGCGGCGTCGCTGCCGGAATACCCCGTTGTGATGGGGATGTTCGGCGTTGGCCTATCTCTTGGTCCCCGGCTCATGGCGGAAATCGGCGATGTGCGCCGCTATTGCGGATAGATAGGCGATGCTCAGATCTTCCAGCCTGCAAGTTTCTTTATGATAGACCCCCCTTTCCAAATTTGATCCTATGGAAATCTTGGGAGGGTCAAAGTGGCAACCGAAAACACCCTTTTTTCATTTCCTATCTTAGCAGAGAAAAAGCGAATCGTCTATCTTTTCTATAGAGATCGCTTTTGATCATAAATATCTGTGATATTTATGAATTTGTAAAAAGATTGTCAATTGAATTAGTTGCATTATAACGCATATCGGTGTTTTCTTCAACAGAAAATTCCGAATAAACTATTTTTTGCCTGCACATTAACTGGGACTAAACTAAGCCGGGGAGCAATTTCATGATCTGCAGCGTTGCTTGCCCCATATGTCATGCACGTACCAAAAATAAGTTATTTGCGCTATTCCAATAACTATGTATGAGATTATCTATATGCAACAAAAAATCTTCTCAAATTCGCAAATATCTTCCAATACTTTGCCGATTCCGCTCAAAAATGGCAACGCAGGTATGCTCTTATAGCACAATAAGGGCACTTGGCGCTGGGAGTACCGGACAAGTATGCCGTGGAGTGTATGGGCCATGCCACAAACAGTATGCTGAAGAGGGGCTACCAGCACACCATGCGGACAGAGCAGGATGCCGTATCGGATGTGGCGGACAGCTGCTTTAGGCAAGAACGGCACACGGTATTACCTACGAAACTAAACGGAGCTTAAAGCGGCAATAAGAATAAGCACTTCCATACAGGGGCGGAGCCCCTGTCTCTTCCTTGCGCGGGAACCGCGCGAAAGGAGGCGCCGTGCCCTGACGGGGCACGCCCCCTATTCCACCTCCCACCCACAAATCGGATACCGCTGCATCGCGCCGAAGATCCGCTCCTTCACCTGGGGAAACTCCCTCTCCAAAGAGGCGATCACCCCTTTCATCTCCTCCCGCTTGGTGTGGCCGTTGGCCGGACAGGGGTTCTCCACCACCGGGAGGCCCAGCCGCTCCACCGTGTGGACAACCTCCTTCTCCTTTACATACAAAAGAGGCCGAATCTGCGTCACGCCGGTGCGGCTCAGGTAGGTCACCGGCTGGAAGCAGCTGATCCGTCCCTCGATAAACAGCGACATCAGCATGGTCTCCACCGCGTCGTCGTAGTGGTGGCCCAAGGCCACCTTGTGCAGCCCCCGCTCGGTCAGGGCGGTGCTCAGTGCCCCCCGGCGGAATTTGGCGCAGAGAGAGCAGGGATTCTTCTCCTTCCGCTCCCGAAACACGATGTCGTAGATGGGCACCGGCACGATCTGGTAGGGAACCTCCAGCGCCGCGCAGAGATCGGCAATGGGGGAGAAGTCCATCCCCGGCGCGCCGGCGTCGATGGTGACCGCCTCTACCTGAAAAGGCTCGGGGTAGAACGCCCGCAGCCGCGCCAGCGCCGCCAGCGTCAGCACCGAGTCCTTACCGCCGCTGACCCCCACCACCACCGTGTCGCCGGCCTGGATCATGCGGTAATCCTCCACACATCGGCGGACTAGGGAGAGAATGTGCTGCATAGAAAGAGCCTCCTTTGGGAGAGATAAAATAGAACGCCAGAAATCAAGAGATATCAGGAGAAAATTAAAGATATCAAGAGGATTAATTATGATAAATGAAAACACGCTTGACACTCTGGCCGGCTTGTGATATAAATAATACTGTTCGCTTGAGCCGGTACAGCTATTGTACCTGATCTGCGGGCAAAATACAACCTTTCCTTCGATGACGAGAGGACCGTCCCCGCTTCGGCCCCCCCGTGATCGAAGGAAACGAAAAGGAGAGTACGACCATGTCCACTTTTATGGCTAACAAGGGCAACATCGTCCGCAAGTGGTATGTCGTTGACGCTGCCGGCAAGCCCCTGGGTCACACCGCTGTCATCGTCGCCGACCTGCTCCGCGGCAAGCGCAAGCCCACCTACACCCCCCATGCCGACTGCGGCGACAACGTGATTGTCATCAACGCCGGCAAGGCCACCCTCTCCGGCAAGAAGCTGGAACAGAAGATGTACCGCACCCACTCCGGCTGGGTGGGCGGTCTGAAGGAGACCAAGTACAAGGATATGATGGAGAAGAAGCCCGAGCTCGCCATGAAGGTGGCGGTGCGCGGCATGATGCCCCGGAATATCATCACCAAGGACTCCCTCAAGCGCCTGCACATCTACGCCGGCGACACCCACGAGCATCAGGCCCAGAAGCCTGAGCTGTGGACCATGGACTAAGGAGGTAACGGAATATGTATCAGTCTAAGAAGCCCTATCTCTATGGCACTGGCCGCCGCAAGTCCTCCGTGGCCCGGGTTCATCTCTTCCCCAACGGCACCGGCTCCATCACCATCAACGGCCGGGACATCGACGAGTACTTCGGCTTGGAGACCTTAAAGATGGTGGTGCGGCAGCCTCTGGTGACCACTGATACCATCGGCAAGGTGGACATCGTTGCCACCGTCAAGGGCGGCGGTGTGTCCGGTCAGGCCGGTGCCCTGCGCCATGGCGTGGCCCGCGCCCTGCTGCTGGCTGGCGAGGACTACCGTCCCATGCTGAAGAAGGCCGGCTTCCTCACCCGCGATCCGCGTATGAAGGAGCGTAAAAAGTACGGCCTCAAAGCGGCCCGTCGCGCTCCGCAGTTCAGCAAGCGTTAAATTTTATCAAAACGGCTCAAAAAGCCCGGAAAATCAAATGTTTACGGTTAGAGGGAAGTAATTTCAGATTAGGCGGTATAGCCCCAATTACAAGGGCTGTACCGTCTTTTTGAGTTCCTATGCGCCTTGC
>CANPBB010000013.1 GCA_947572235.1 uncultured Clostridia bacterium | reverse complement strand
TGGTGGTGGGGTGGTCTTTCGTTCCGTTTCTCCTTGTCCCTATTATGCTGGTGAATAGTTTGGTTCACCCCAACACCCACCGCCCCGGCGGGGGAACGGGAAACTGAGCCGCCGCTTCTCTATAGGGGAGAAACGCATTTTTTAAGAAATTCATGAAAAACTATTGACCTTCCCCCTTATGGAGGGTGTAGAGTGAACGCGGAACAGGAAATGGATGAGAGAAAGGAGGAAGAGATCGTGAAGATTCACGAGGTGGAGCAGGCGGTGGGGATCACGGTCAAGAACATACGCTTCTATGAGGAGCAGGGGCTTCTCAGTCCCCGGCGGGGGCTGAACGGCTACCGGGAGTACGGCGAGGAGGAGGTGGAGGTTCTTCGGCGGATCAAGCTCCTTCGGAAGATCGGTCTGCCGATTGAGGAGATCCGTCAGATGCAGTCTGGTGTCTACACTGTGGCCGACGGGATGCGGCGGCATCTGATTACACTGGAGCGGGAGCAGCGCAGCTTGGAACAGTCTGTGGAGCTCTGCCGCCGGCTGAAGGAGCGGGAGGAACGCATGGACGCTCTGGACGCCGGGGCGCTTTTGGAGGAGATGGAGCGGATGGAACAGACGGGGACCACCTTTGAGAACCGGCAGCGTCAGGACGCGAAGCCTGTGCGCTACGCGGGGGCCGTGGTGATGGCGGTGCTGGTCAGCGCGCTGATGGTGGCGCTGATCGCCATGATGCTCTGGGGCTACTTCACAGACCCAGCGGAGGCGCCGCCCCTGCCGCTGCTGGCGGTGTTTATGGCCATTCCGGGGGCAATCCTCTTAGGGGTGCTGCTGGCCCTGTTCCAGCGGATCAAGGAGATTCAGAGGGGGGAGGAAGAGGATGCGAAACAATACTGACCATACTGACAGGAAGAAGCGGGGGGCTGTGGCGTCGGCCGCTGTGGTGACCGGGGCGATGCTGCTGGTGGTGCTGACCGTCGGGGCGGGGATTTTGGGCGCGGGCAGTGCCAGCCTGCTGACAGGAGCGATTTTGGGGTTCTACGCCCTCATGGGTCTGGCGGTGGTGGTGGGGATCTTGGCCGCCCTGCGCCAGCGCCTGCGTGAGATCCAGGGAGGGGAGGAAGAGGATGCCCGGAAGTACTGAGGCGCAGCAGAAGCGGGCGGTGGTCCGCACGGCCCTGATGTTTGTCCTGCTGCGGGGCGTCTTTGCCATAGTCTGCGCCTGTCTGTCGGTGCTGGCGGACCTTCCCGGCTGGGGAAGGGCGTTGTTGGGGCTGCTGGCGGCGCTGTCGCTGATTCCGATTCCGTTTACTATTGTCGTAGTCAAAGAGAGATTTCGTGAAATTGAAGGAGGAGAACAGAATGCTGCTGATCAATATTGACTATATCCCCGGACGGGAGTTTGAGGTGCTGGGGATTGTAAAGGGGACTGTGGTGCAGTCTAAGAACTTAGGTAAGGATTTTATGGCGGGGATGAAAACGCTGGTGGGCGGTGAGATCACTGGCTATACCGAGATGCTCAACGAGGCCCGTCAGATCGCCGTGAAGCGTATGGTGGACGAGGCGGAGGCTCTCCAAGCGGATGCGGTGATCAACATCCGCTACGGCTCCTCTGCGGTGATGCAGGGGGCGGCGGAGGTCATCGCCTATGGTACGGCGGTACGCTATCGGTAAAAGGGCGGGGGTGCCGGAGAAAACTTTACGATTTTTGGGTGATTTTTGAAGTTTTCCCTTGACAAGCGGAGAAGAAATCTGTATAATGCTACAGGTAAAGCCATGTTATTGGCCCTTAAAGCATCTTGGATGAAGCCAGATGCGGCGGAGGGAGGGAAATATAGATGTCTGAAGTTCACGTCAAGGAAAATGAGTCTCTGGACAGCGCGCTGAAGCGTTTTAAGCGCAGCTGTGCCAAGGCCGGCGTTCTGGCCGAGGTCCGTAAGAGAGAGCATTACGAGAGCCCCAGCGTGAAGCGTCGCAAGAAGAGCGAGGCGGCACGGAAGAATCGCAACAAGAGATACTATTAAAAGGGTAAAGCCCGCCCTCCGCGTTATGCGTGGAGGGCGGGCTTTTTGTCAGCCTGGGGGCCAAGTCATGTCCCTTCCGGCCAGAACGTGAAAGTGGAGGTGCGGAACCGTCTGCTGGCCCGCTTCGCCGATGTTGGAGACGACACGGTATCCCGCATCGGAAAAGCCAAGCTCCTTGGACAGTTGGGCGATCACCGCGAAGATGTGGCCCACTGTGGGAGCTGTTTCCTCCGTGACGGCGGAGACGGACTGGATATGCGCCTTGGGTACCACCAAGAAGTGGGTGGGGGCCTGTGGGGCGATGTCGTAGAAGGCGTAGCAGAGCTCGTCCTCGTAGACCTTATTGCTGGGGATCTCCCCGGCGATGATCTTGCAGAATAAACAGTCGGACATGGGGGTTCCCTCCTTTTACTTCAGCGGCACCACGGCGAAGAACTCCAGTGCTCCGCCGCTGTTGTTTATGAGGCTGTGGGTGTGGCCGTTGGGGCAGTAGTGGCACATGCCGGCGGAGAGGGGCAGTTCCTCACCGTCGTAGATCACCTTGCCCTCGCCTTTAAGGATGTAGATGACCTCGTAGCCGCTCTCATGGGTGTGCATACCGATGGAGCAGCCGGGATCCAGGATGCCGTGCAGGATCTTGCCGGCCTCGTCTACGCGCAGATTGGCCCGCAGCGCGCCCTCGCCGCCCATGAAGCTGGGCAGTACCTTTTCTTCCATCTTGGAAAAATCTACGATCATTGCTGTGCTCCTCCTTTTTTGTTGTGGGGGTTTTGTTTTGGATAAAAGCTGTGCTTTGCGGCCTATTTGTTCTCCCCAGACGGTGCGGCGCACCGCCTGGGGGCTTTTTTTATGGTTCTATTTGCGTCTGGGGACTCAGTTGGCCTTTTCGCTGACGAAGTCGTCTAATGCTGCCAAGGCGTCGTCCAGCTTGAGAAGGTCGGTGCCGCCGCCCATGGCGCTGTCCGGTTTGCCGCCGCCCTTGCCGCCGCAGATGGGAGCGATGGCTTTGATGATGTCCCCGGCCTTTACGCCGCGGGCTACGGCTTCCTTGCCGCAGACGGCAAGGAAGGTGATTTTCTCCCCGTTGACCGCCGCCAAGAGGGCCGCCACTGTGGGCTCCTTGTCCCGGAGGAAGTCGCCCATCTTACGGAGATCGTCGGCGCTGAGGCCGCTGCGGGAGAAGGAGACCACCTTCAGCCCCTTTACCTGCTTGCCGCTCATGAGAACTTGGTCTGTCTCGCCGAGGAACTCCTTGGCCTTCAGCTTCTCGATGGTCTGGCGCAGCTCCCGGATCTCTAAGATCTGCTGCTCCGCCTTGTGCTCCAGCTCGTTGGGCTTTACCTTCATTAGCTCCGCCAGGTGGAGGAGCAGGGCATGGTTGCGGCTGAGAATGTCAATGGTGCAGTGGCCCACGGTGGCCTCAATGCGGCGGACGCCGCTGGCCACGGAGAACTCGGCGGTGATGCGGAAGGGGCCGGCCTTGGCGGTGTTGTCCAAGTGGGTGCCGCCGCAGAGCTCCATGGAGCAGTCCCCCATGGTGACAACCCGGACAGTGTCGCCGTACTTCTCGCTGAACAGGGCAATGGCCCCCCGGCTCTTGGCCTCCTCCATAGAGAGCTCCTCGGTCTTGATGGGATAGCCGTAGAGAATGAAGTCGTTGACTGTCCGCTCCACCTCGCTGAGCTCCCCGGCGGTCATGGCGGAGAAGTGGGTGAAGTCGAAGCGAAGGAGATCCAGCTCCACCAAGGAGCCGGCCTGCTGAACATGGGTGCCCAAGACCTGCCGCAGGGCGGCGTGGAGCAGGTGGGTGGCGCTGTGGGCCCGGGCAATGGCCTGCCGGCGGGACAGGTCGATGGAGGCGGAGACCGTCTGACCCGCTTGGAAGGAACCCTTCACCACCTTGCCGTAGTGCATATATTTGCCGCCCTTGTTTTTCTGTACGTCTGTGACCTGAAAGAGATTTTCAAGAGCCTTGGTGCTGATCACGCCATGGTCCGCCACCTGACCGCCCATCTCGGCGTAGAAAGGGGTTTTGTCCAAGACGATGATGCCCTCCACGCCCTCCATCAGGGCCTCGGCCTGCTCGTTCTCCACCACTAAGGCCACGATCTTTGCGTCCTCGGTAGTGTTGTAATCGTAGCCTATGAACTCGGTGGCGGGGACCTCCTTGCCGAACTCTACGCCGGCCCAGCCTAAGTCGCCCAAGGCCTCCCGGGCCTTCCGGGCCCGCTGGCGCTGCTCCTCCATGAGGGCTTGGAAGCCCTCTTGATCCACACTCATGCCCTGCTCAGCCACCATCTCGGCGGTGAGGTCGATGGGGAAGCCATAGGTGTCGTAGAGCTTGAAGGCATCGGTGCCGGAGAAGGTTTTTTCGCCCTTCTCCTGATGGCCGGCGAGCATCTCGGAGAAGATTTTCATGCCGCCGTCGATGGTCTTGGCGAAGTTCTCCTCCTCCATGCGGATGATCCGGGTGATATAGTCCCGCTTCTCCAAGAGGTCCGGGTAGGCGCACTGGTTCTCATGGATCACTGTGGCGCAGACCTCGTAGAGGAAGGGACGGTTCACGCCAAGGAGCTTCCCGTGGCGGGCGGCTCGGCGGAGGAGGCGGCGGAGGACGTAGCCACGGCCCTCGTTGGAGGGCAGGACGCCGTCGCAGATCATCATGGTAGCGGAGCGGATGTGGTCGGTGATGACGCGGAGGCTCACATCGGTCTTGGCGCTCTCGCCATAGTGGGCGCCGGTGATCTCGCTGACCTTGCGGGTGATGTTCATCACCGTATCCACGTCGAAGAGGGAGGCCACATTCTGGCTGACGCAGGCCAAGCGCTCCAGCCCCATGCCGGTGTCGATGTTCTTCTGCTTCAGCTCGGTGTAGTGGCCCTCGCCGTCGTTGTTGAACTGGGAGAACACATTGTTCCATACCTCGATATACCGGTCGCAGTCGCAGCCCACGGTGCAGCCGGGCTTGCCGCAGCCGTATGCCGCCCCCCGGTCGTAGTAGACCTCGGAGCAGGGGCCGCAGGGGCCGCTGCCGTGCTCCCAGAAGTTGTCTGCCTTGCCGAACTTGAAGATGTGGTCCTCGGGAATGCCGATCTCGTCCCGCCAGATGGCGAAGGCCTCCTCGTCGGCGGGGGTGGTCTCATTGCCGGCGAAGACGGAGGGGTAGAGCCGGTCCGGCTCCAAGCCCACCCACTGGGGGGAAGTGAGGAATTCCCAAGTCCAGTGGATGGCCTCGCGCTTAAAATAGTCGCCAAAGGAGAAATTGCCCAGCATCTCGAAGTAGGTGCCGTGGCGGGCGGTCTTGCCGATGTTCTCGATGTCGCCGGTGCGGATGCACTTCTGGCAGGTGCACACCCGTCGGCGGGGGGGCTCCGCCTCCCCGGTGAAGAAGGGCTTCATGGGGGCCATGCCGCTGTTGATGAGCAGCAGGGAGGCGTCATCCTTGGGGATCAGGGAGTAGCTGGGCAGGCGCAGGTGGTTCTTGCTCTCAAAGAACTTCAGGAACATCTCCCGCAATTCGTTGAGGCCGTATGATTTGTGCATGGTTACATACCTCCGTTTTTTGAATTAGGAATTATTTTTGGATAGGGGATTTTTTGAGTTAGGAGTTGTGGTATCCCGCCTTTGGCGGGATGGGATTTGAAATGGATGTGGGGTGAACAAGCAGGTTTTTCTGGGAAAAAATTCCTCATTCCTAATTGAGTGCGGCGGATCAGCTCCAGCCTATGTTGTCCATCATCACCTCGCCGCTGCTGTCGAAGAGGAAACTTAGCTCCACCACTTTGGTGGGATCGAAGCCATCCTCGGCATTGAAGTCCTCGGTGGGGATGGTGACGGTGGCTAAGGCGTGGCGGTAGGTGCGGGTGTTGAAGAGGAAGTCTAACTTGTCTGTGCGTACAGGGAGGGGCGGGTAGATGGTGGCGTAGTCCGAGAGCTGGGCGGAGGCGGTATGGCCTTGGCTGTCGGTGAGGCGCACCTCGCAGTTTAGGAGGCGGTAGTTCCCCTGCTCCGCGAGGGTGCGGTTTAGGTCCGCGATGTCGAAGGACAGGGAGAGGCCGGTGGTGTTGGTTGGGGGCAGGCCGGCGGTGTAGCTCGCTCGGCCGGTCCAGCGCAGGCGCAGGGCGTGGGTCCCCGGGGCGGCGCCGGTGTTCATCCGCTCCTCTGTCCAGACAGAGACGCCTGTGGCGTGGAGGGAGACGCCCTCCCCGGTGGCGGTCTCCAAGTCCGAGTCCTCCTCAAAGTCGGCGATGGGGCGGAAGGAGGAGCGCTCATAGCACTGGACATACACCGTCTCGGGGAGCTCCCCGGCCCGGCTGTCCCAGTCGGTGAGGAGGGCCTCGCCGCTGGGGTCGCCTCGAAGGGTCAGATCCAAGAAGGCTTTCATAAGCTTGGCGGCAATGGCCTGCTGTTCCTCCGCCGGCAGAAGGCCTTCCACATTCAAAAGACTGGAGAAGGGGATGGGCTGGTCGTAGGCCCCCCAGAGGGTGTTGAACTGGCCGTGGTTGGCCCCGGCGATGTACAGTGCAGACTTTAGATAGTCCCCCTCGCCGGTAAAGGAGATGTTCTCGTACTGCTTCATGCCCTGTACGCTGGTCACGTCCCGGTCGCAGGCCCCGTGAAGGAGGAGGTAGTTTATATCCGTCAGCTCCACGCTGTGGTCGGCGGGCCGGTATTGGTCCACTGTGGGGGCGATGGCGATGAGGGCTTTGATGGGGTAGTGGTAGTCAAAACGGATGGTGCCGTTCTCCGAGTAGCGGTCGTAGTCGTTAAAGAGGTAGGCGGCGGCGATCATCTCCCCGCCTCGGGAGTGGCCGGCAATGGCGATATTCTCCCCGTCCAGCAGGCCATGAAGGGGATGGTCCCTCTGGGCGGAGCGGTCCAGCAGCCAGCCGATGTGTTCCAAAAGCAGCACCGCCCGGCCGGCGTTCTCCCCGGTGAGCATGTTGCAGGCGTTCTGGTCCACCGAGACCACCGCGTAGCCATAGGAGGCCAAATATTCCCCCAAGTAGTCATAGCCCAAGTAGGAGTCCACGGCAATCTTGTGGTTGCCATGGGCAATCATCAGAAGCGGGCAGTTTTTTTGTCCCGCAGGCAGATAGATCCGACCGGTCAGGGGGACGGCGGTAAGGTCGTAGTCCAAGTAGAGATCGGCGTAAGCGCCGTTTACCTTGTCGCTGTCCCGGCTGACGAAGGGGGAGAGGTTCACGGTCTCAGAGGGGAGGCCCTCCTCGGTACCGTAGTCCATGGTGTCTACCGAATAGGGGCCGGGGATGAGGGCGATATCGGCGGGCTCCCGCTGGGGGCCTAAGGTCAGGTAGCGCTGGATATAGTGGTCGTCGAAGCCGTCGGTGAAGAGGAACAGGGCGAAGAGCAGCACTGTGCCGGCGGAGAGCAGGGCGGTGATAAGCAGCGTGGGCGTCCGGCGGCGCAGGCGGAGCAGGGCATAGGCCGCCCCGGTGAAGAGCCACAGGGATAGGGCCATCAGGGCGGAGACCAGCACCACACGGACTGTGATTCCCTCACCGGCACCCCGCCAGATCATCAGAAGGAGGGCGCTGTAGAGCAAAACAGCGGAGAGGAGGCAGCGGAGGGAGCGGCCCAAGAGTGCCCGCAGGAGCTTTCCCGACAGGAACAGCCCCAAGAGGACCAGACCCAGCACCGCCGCGGAGCAGAGGGTGTACCCCAGAGGGGCGGGCCAGTAGAGGTCGGCGGCGTGGGCTCCCAGAATCACCGCCGAGAGCAGGGCCGCAAGGCCGCTGAGGGCCGGTGTGGTGCCGCCGAAACTGTTGTGAAACCAAGTAAGGCAAAGAGTGAGGCAATGGGAAACAGACTTCTGTTCCCGCACCATAGCAATCATCCTCCGTTATTGTTTCGTGATCTCTAAACCTACCAAGACCATGTTCGTGTCGAAGCAGACGCGAAAGAGCACGTTGTCCTTCTTGTACGCGCAGAGGATCACGGCCTCGCCGTACTCCGTGCCGTCTATGGTGCGGCCGGTGGCCATGGAGTCCTGCCGGCCTTGGTAGAAGCCCAGGTCATCGGTGACATCCTCGGTCAGGCTCTGGAGGGCGTCGGCGGAGACTTCGATGTCCTCCCGAAAAAGGGCGGCGGTCTCCTCGTATTTGCCGGATACCAGCAGTTCCACGATCTGGTAGCCGGCGTCTAAAACGGCGTCCTCCTCCATGCCCTCGGGCAGGGCCTTGGGGGCGCAGGCGGTGAGCAGCAGGGATAGGAGCAGACAGCATAGCAGGGGCAGGGTGTGTTTCATAGGTGTGTCTCCTTTGCGGGGGCGGAAAAAGAAAAAACCTCCGCCACCGATAGGGGCGAAAGGTTTCGCGGTACCACCCTAATTGCCCCCGAGGGGGGCATCTCAGAGGCCCGATAGGGGGGGCCGGCCCTCCGGCTCGTCGCCGGACGCTCGGAAGTGGCTTCGCAGGGGGGAGAGGGCCGCGGGGCTTCCACTGTCCCCCGCTCGCTCGGGCCGCCCGCCTGCGTTTGTTTCCTCATGGCGCTGTCATGATTCGTTGGTATTATACCATGTTCGGCGGGTTTGTCAAGAGCGGGCGCGGGCAGTTTTCAGGAGAATGTTGACAGAATATGTTGAAAATGTGTAGAATGAAGAACCCTGCAAGAGGGGCAGAAGGACGCTGGGAAGAAACGGGGCGGATTCAGCCGCATCCTCCAAGAGAAGGTGCGGCCAGTGCGTATTACGCTGCATATCGGGCCGTATACGGTAACGATATTGGTGAAACGCAGAAACCGCCCCCCTATCCGGCGACGGTTTCTATTATGAAACTTAAGCATCTGTAAAGGGTTGAACCGCTTCGGCAGTGCCCTTTTACTGTTATTATAGCATTTTTGGCCTGTTTGGCAAGTGCAGAGGGCTTTTTCATTTTTTGGAATCTGCGGAAGTCGGGGTTGTCAAACAGGAGAAAAGCAGATAAAATAGAAAAATCAACAGACAAAGGAGAAAAACCTTTTGGATCAGAAATTGGCGCGCATCCTGCCTAAGGTGCAAAAGCCTGCCCGGTATGTGGGCGGGGAGTACAACGCCGTGATCAAGGACAAGGCCGCGGTGGACTTTCGGGTGGCCTTCTGCTTTCCCGATACCTATGAGATCGGCATGTCCAACTTGGGGATGCGTATTCTCTACGGTGTGATGAACAACATGGAGGGCGTCTGGTGCGAGCGGGTCTTCGCCCCTTGGGGGGACATGGAGGCGGCTCTGCGGGAGGAGCATATCCCTCTCTACGCTTTGGAGAGCGGAGATAGGGTGCGGGACTTCGACATTGTGGCCTTCTCTGTGGGCTATGAGATGGCCTATCCCGCTATTCTGAATATGCTGGAGCTCTCCGGTATCCCCCTCCACAGTGCCGACCGGGGTGGGCTGGCCCCTATAGTGATCGCCGGGGGTACCGCTATGTACAATGCTGAGCCCTTGGCCGACTTCATCGACCTTGCCTGTATCGGCGAGGGGGAGGAGGAGCTGGTGGAGCTGCTGACCCTCTGCCGGAGGGCCAAGGCGGAGGGCTGGGACAAGGGGCGGCTTCTCCGGGAGGCCTGCCATATTGAGGGGATCTATGTGCCCTCCCTCTACGAGGTGCGCTATCATGAGGATGGGACGGTGGCCGCTATCACGCCCAAGGATGGGGCGCCGGAGAGGGTGCGCAAGCGCATTGTCCAGGATATGGACAGCGCCCATTTCCCAGTGAAGTCCATTGTGCCCTCCACGGAGATTGTCCACGACCGGGTGACCTTGGAGCTGTTTCGAGGGTGTATCCGGGGGTGCCGGTTCTGTCAGGCGGGGTATGTCTACCGACCGGTGCGGTGCCGCAGCAAGGAGAAGCTGGCGGAGTACGGGGCGGCGGCCTGTGCCGATTCCGGGTATCAGGAGATGACGCTCTCCAGCTTGTCCACCAGTGACTATCCCGATTTGGTGGAGCTGTGCGACGCACTGGAGGACTACTGCGGACCCCACCATGTGACACTGAGCCTGCCCAGCCTCCGGGCGGACAACTTCTCCATGGCCCTCACCGAGCGGATGGCCAAGGGGCGGAAGGCGGGGCTCACCTTTGCCCCGGAGGCGGGGACTCAGCGGCTCCGGGATGCCATCAATAAGAATCTTACCGAGAAGGATCTGATGGAGAGCCTTACACGGGCTTTCTCCAATGGGTGGAGCGCGGTGAAGCTCTACTATATGCTGGGCCTCCCCACAGAGACCGACGAGGATATTATCGGTATCGCCGAGATGGCGGATCACGTGGTCCACTGCTGGCGGGAGCACGCCAGCAACAAGGCTAGGGGGGTGCGGATCACTGTGTCCACCAGCTGGTTTGTGCCCAAGCCCTTTACCGCCTTCCAGTGGGAGCCGCAGATCAGCCGAGAGGAGTATGAGCGCCGGGTGAAGCTCCTGCGGGAGCATATGACCGCCCGGGCAGTGACCTACAACTGGCACGACGGGGACACCAGCTTTTTGGAGGCCGTTCTGGCCCGGGGGGACCGCCGGCTGGGCCGGGTACTGGAGCGGGCCTTTGAGAAGGGGGCCCACTTGGACGCTTGGCAGGACTACTTTGACTTGGGCCGCTGGCTGAAAGCCTTTGACGAGTGCGGGCTGGACCCGGCTTTCTATGCCAACCGGGAGCGGGGCCGGGAGGAGATCTTCCCTTGGTCCGTGATCTCCTGTGGCGTGGGGGACGAGTACCTCTGGCGGGAGCGGGAGCGGTGCTACGCCTCCCAGACCACCCCGGACTGCCGCACGAGGTGCAGCGGCTGCGGGGCCAACAAGATGGTGGGAGGGACGTGTGATGTCTAAGGTTCGGCTGTGCTTTGCCAAGGAGGGCGTGGCCTCCTACATCTCCCATTTGGACCTGCTTAGGACCTTCCAGCGGGTGTTTATCCGGGCGGGGATGGTGATCCGCCACTCAGCGGGGTTCCATCCCCACCCCATGATGTCCTTCGTTTTGCCCCTGTCTGTAGGGCAGACCAGTGTCTGTGAGTTGCTGGACTTTGAGACGGAGGAGGAGATCGACTGCGCCGCCCTGCCGGCGCGTCTGGCCCCCTGTCTGCCCTTGGGTGTCCGGGCGCTGGAGTGCCATGTGCCGGAGCGGCCTGTGCGGGAGCTCCAGTATTTGCAGGCGCTGGTGTCCATGGAGTACGACGGCGGTGTGCCGTCGGGGACGGCGGAGGCGGTCCGCCGCCTGCTTTTAGGGGAGCAGGTGGTAGTAGAGAAGCGGAACAAAAGGAAACAGATAGTGGATGTGGACATCCGCCCCATGATCCATACTGTGGAGACGGAGGAGCGGGAGCGGTTCCTGCTGCTCCGCACGGTGGTCCAGGCCCAGAATCCGGGGGTGAACCCGGCGCTGCTGGCCGCCGCGGTGTCCCGGCACCTGCCGGAGCGGGCGCCGGACTTTATCCGGGTCCATCGGGAGCGGCTGCTGGATGGGGACGGGTCGGTGTTTCGCTGAGGAAGAGGACAGGCGGATCCGCGGTGTGCCGCTGTGCAGGTACGCCGCGGGAAGGGGAGGATTTGCTATGATGACCTATCTGTGGGCGATTCTGGCGGGTTATTTGGCGGGCAGCTGCAATTTGGCCTATTTTGCGGCCCAAGCCAAGGGATTTGATATCCGCAGCTGTGGAGTCAATAATGCTGGGGCCAGCAATGCCGCCATCACGATGGGGCGGCGGTTTGGTATGCTGGTGGCGGTTCATGACATCGGCAAGGCCTTTTTGGCGGCGTTTTTAGCGGCATGTATCTGTCCGGACGCGCCGCTGATCGGTGTAGCCGCCGGGGCGGCGGCGGTGTTGGGGCATATCTTTCCGTTTTATTTGCAGTTTCGGGGCGGCAAGGGGTTTGCCTCCTTTTTGGGGCTGATTTTGGCGGTGGACTGGCGGTTCTTTCTAATGATTGTGGTGGTGATTCTGCTGATCGTGCTGGTCACAGACTACATTGTTGTGGGAACCCTCACGGCGGTCACCGCCTTTCCCCTCTACATAGGCTGGCAGACACGCAGTCTCCTGATGGCGTCCATTGTGGGCGGGGTATCGGCGGTGATCTGGGTAAAGCACGCGGTGAATGTGCGGCGGATTTGCAGCGGGCAGGAGGTGGGTGTCCGGGAGACCATGCTCCGCAAGGGGAAACGGTGAGGGCCCCATGGGTACATAACAAACGGCCTTCTGTTACAGGCTTGCGCTGTAACAGAAGGCCGTTTTTCGCTATTGCTCCGCCGGCGGCTCCTCGTCCTCCGCGTACTCCAAAATGTCACCGGGCTGGCACTGGAGGGCCCGGCAGATAGCCTCCAGCGTGGTGAAGCGGATGGCCTTCACCTTTCCGGTTTTCAGGTAGGAGAGGTTCACGTTGGAGATGCCCACTTGGGCCGCCAAGTCGTTGAGGCGCATCTTCCGGTCCGCCAGCACCCTGTCCAGCCGAATGACAATCATAGCGTGTGGTCCACCTCGTCCTGTAAGTGGATGCCGTGGTGGATGATGTAGGCGGCCACGAGGAAGGCGATGCTGGGAACCATCAGGTTGAACATATTCTGCCCCGTTGACATGATGATTTGGCTGCGGGAGACAAGGTTTGTCAGATAGCAGATCAGCAGCTTGAGAAACGGGACAAAAATCGCTGTAAAAAATTGGAGGAGGCCGTAGTAGAGCAGGTGTTTGGCATTTTGCTCGGTGAAGATCCGGCCCTTGTATACGTTGGTGAACACACAGCTCAGAAACCAAGTGGCAAAAATCATGGGGACGACATGGGCGGCGAACATGAGAGAGAGGCCGATGTGTGTGGTAAAGTCGATCTCGTTGTCGGTATTGGACTTTACGCGGATATAGTCGCCCATCGAGACGGTAAGGCCGCGGGAGTGGGGCTCATGGTTCTCCTCCGCGTAAATGGCGTGCTCATAGGTATCTTCCCTTGTGCGGAGAGTAAAGGTTTGCCGCCCCATAAAGCTCAGGACTAAACACACCAAGGAGAAAACTATGACAAGATAGCAGACAAACCGCATAAACAGCGAGGCGGCCTTTGCCGTTTGCTCGTTGACAAATTTTTGAATCAGCTTCATCCTCATCACCTCGCTGCTATCATACCACGGAGATTCTCTATTGTCAATAATTATTTAATGATAATCATTAAATAATTATTGATATCATTTGTATCCGTTTTCGACAGAGCAGGGGAGAGTCCAGCAAAAAATCCGGGGCGGAACAACACGTTCCACCCCGGATTCCCTATGTTCTTCACTCCTCGCCGCCGAAGAAGCGGTCGTGGACGGCCTTGACGGCCCGGTTGGCGTCCTCTTGGTCGATGAGTACGCTGACGCGGATCTCGCTGGTATTGATCATCTGAATGTTGATGTTGGCGTCGTAGAGGGCCTCGAACATCTTGGCGGCTACGCCGGGGGTGGTCATGATGCCCGCGCCCACGATGGAGACTTTGGCGATCTTGTCGTCCACGGTGATATGGTCAAAGCGCAGGCTCTCCCGGTTCTCCTCCAAGACCTTTACCGCCTCGCTGACGCTGGTCTCGGAGAGGGTGAAGCTGATATCCTTTTGCTCCTCACGGCCGATGGACTGGATGATGGTGTCCACATTGATCCGAGCCTGACCCAAGAGGGAGAATACCTTGAAGGCCACGCCGGGGCTGTGCTCCAAGCCTACCAAGGCAATCCGGGCAATACTGGTATCCTTCGCCACACCGGCGATGTTGTTCTTTTCCATTTTACAAACCTCCTTGACTTTTGTGCCGGGCTTCCTCTCCAAGCTGGACACAACTTCCATATTGACGCCGTACTTCTTCGCCAGCTCCACGCTGCGGTTGTGGAGCACTTGGGCCCCTTGGGAGGCCAGCTCCAGCATCTCGTCATAGGTGATCTCGTTGAGCTTGAGGGCGCCTTGGACAATGCGGGGATCGGTGGTGTAGACCCCGTCCACGTCGGTGTAGATCTGGCACAGGTCCGCGTTGAAGGCGGCGGCCAAGGCCACGGCGCTGGTGTCGGACCCGCCCCGGCCCAAGGTGGTCACGTCGCCGTAGCGGTTGACGCCTTGGAAGCCGGCCACCAGGACCACCTTCTTCCGGTCCAGCTCGGACTGGATGCGCTCCCGGTCGATCTTCTTGATGCGGGCGTTGGAGTAGGTGCGGTTGGCTTGGATGCCTACCTGCCAAGCGGTCAAGGACACCGCCGGGATGCCCATCTTCTCCAAGGCCATGGCGCACAGGGCGATGGAGATCTGTTCGCCAGTGGAGAGGAGCATATCCATCTCCCGCTTGGAGGGGTTCTCGTTGATCTCCTTGGCCTTGGCGATCAGATCGTCGGTGGTGTCGCCTTGGGCGGAGAGGACCACGATGACGTTGCTGCCGGTCCTATAGGTATCGGCGATAATCCCGGCCACGTTTTGAATGCGCTGGGCATCCCGGACGGAGCTTCCGCCGAATTTCTGTACGATCAGTTTCACGCTTTATTACCTTCTTTCCTTGGTCTCAATACAGGAAAACCTGTTGTTACAGTATAATACAAAATGCGGTGCGCGTTACAGTACACGGAGCATGGCGGCGGCGCCTAATTTTTCCGCAGCGTCCTTGGTTTGGGCCTCGGTGAGGGCACCGGTGATCACAGCGCCGCTGGAGAGAACCTCCACCTCACCGCAGAGGGTCTTGGCGTCCTCGCTGGAGAAGCTGCCCCGGAGGTACCACTTCATGGGGATCTCCCCGGCGGGGGTGATTTCCGCGCTTTCGTTCCAGCCGATGTCCCGGCGGTTCTGCCGGTGGGCGGCGGCGTCCAAGACGTCGCTCATGACGGCGGAGGCGGTGGGCAGATCTCCGGCGCCCCGGCCGTAGAACATCACGTCGCCCACGGCGTTGCCCCGGATTATAATGCCGTTGAATACATCATCCACCACGGCGATGGGGCAGTTCTCCGGCACCAAGTGGGGGGCCACATAGGCGGTCTGCCGCCCGTCGGGGAGGCGCAGGGCCCGGCCTAAGAGCTTGATGCGGTAGCCGGCCTTGGCGGCGATATCCACATCTTGGAGGTGGATGGCGCTGATGCCCTCCATGCTGATGCTCTGGGGCAGGACCTCCTTCCCCCAAGCCAAGTTGGAGAGGATGCAGATCTTGCGTCCGGCGTCGATGCCCTCCACGTCGGCGGTGGGGTCGGCCTCGGCGTAGCCCTTGGACTGGGCTTCCTTCAGCGCGTCGGCAAAGGACACGCCGCCCTTCACCATCCGGGTGAGGATATAGTTGGTGGTGCCGTTCAGAATGCCCACGATCTCCTCGATCTGGTTGGCGGACAGGTCCTCAAACAGGGGGCGCAGCACGGGGATGCCGCCGCCCACGCTGGCCTCAAAGAGGTAGTTGACGCCGCGGGCCTTGGCGATGGAGAGAAGCTCCTTGCCGTGGGTGGCCACCAGCTCCTTGTTGGAGGTGACCACATGCTTTCCCGCCTGGAGGGCCCTGCGGGTAAACTCCAAGGCCACCTTGGCGCCGCCGATGGACTCCACCACCACCTCCACCTCGGGATCACTCTCCAAAATGGCGAAGTCCTTGATCATCTTATCGGCATAGGGGCTGTCGGGGAAGTCCCGCACGTCGAGGATGTATTTTACATTGACCTCCTCACCGGTCTTTTCGGCGATGGAGGCGGCGTTCATCCGCACCACCTCCGCCACCCCGGCGCCTACCGTACCAAAGCCCATAATCGCGATGTGTAACATAATATGTTCTCCTTCCAATCTCTCCCGGTAAAATCCGGCCATAATTTTTAGGCGATGTGTGTAATAGAATAGTAAGCAGCATTGGAAATCCACAGATTTCCAATGAGAAATGTTAGCCAGCTAAAATTTCAAACTTTACAACCCCGCCGGCCGCCGCGGCCCGGGCCATCAGATCGTCCAAGGAGCTCTCCATCTCCGAGGTCTCCGCCGAGATGGTTACTGCCGCGCAGCCGTTGGTGGGAATGCTCTGGTTGATGGTCAGAATATTCGCGCCGGATGCGGCAAAGATAGATAAAATGCTGCTGAGAACTCCGGGATTGTCCTTGAGCATGGCGTAGAAGGTGATGATGTGCCCGGACTGCATGTTGTTGAATGGCTGCACCGCGTCCTTGTACTTGTAAAACGCGCTGCGGCTGATGCCCACGCTTTTAGTGGCGCCGCCCACCGTGGCCGCTTCGCCGGTCTGAAGCATCCGCTTGGCCTCCGCCACCTTGATAAAGACCTCCGGCAGCGCCTCTGCGGCCACGATGTAAAACTTGGTTGTTCCGCCCATTTGCTGTGCACCTCCTGTGGGCAAATGTTTTCGATGTCTACCAGTGTAGCACAAGTGTCTCCCACTTACAACAGGCAAAAAGCCACAGTTTTTGACGGATTTGGAGAGGAGGATTGCCTATATTGCACAACAGATGGCTGTCCGCTGCCCTCGTGACGGGGGTGGTTGTCCTTGTGGGGCGGTTTCTTCTGCTTCCGCTGCTGCCCTTCCTGCTGGCGCTGACCTTCGCGGTGCTGCTGGAGCCGGGGGTGCTCTGGTGTCAAAGACACCTGCACTTTCGCCGCACCTTTGCCGCCGCGGCGCTGACCGCGCTGTTCCTTGTGACCTTGGGCGTGGGGCTGGGGGCGGCGGCGGTGCGCCTGACAGAGGAGGGGCTGTCCCTGCTCCAGCGCCTGCCGGAGATGCTGCGGGGCCTTCCGGCGCTGTTGGATGAGGTGGAGCGGCGATACGAGGGGTTCTGCCGCGCCTGCCCGGAGGAGCTGCAGCAGTATTTGGACCGGCTTCTCCGGCAGCTTTCAGAGGAGGGGACAGCGCTGGCCGGGGAGTTGTCCATGGCGGCGCTGGGGTGGCTCTCCGGACTGATGAAGCGCCTGCCCCAGATCGTGCTGTTTCTTTTTACCACGGTGATGGCGGTATTTTTTACCACCGTGTCCTATCCGGAGATTTTGACCTTCATTCGCCGTCAGATCACGCCCAAGGCCCGGCAGCGGTTTCAGGGGGTGGCCGGATGCCTGCGCACCACCTTCTGGCGGTGGCTGAAGGCGGAGAGTATCCTGTGTCTGGCGACCTTTGTTATGCTGCTGCTGGGATTTTGGTATCTGGGGGTGGACTATGCCCTTTTGACGGCGGTGCTGGTGGCCATTGTGGATGCTCTGCCGGTGCTGGGGACAGGGACCGTGCTGGTGCCTTGGAGCGTCTATCAGCTGCTGCTGGGCAGCGTGCCTCGGGGGGCGGCGCTGCTGGCGCTGTACGCGCTGATTTTGCTGGTCAGAAATCTGCTGGAGCCCCGGCTGGTGGCGGCACAGGCTGGGCTGCCGCCGCTGGCAGCATTGATGGCCATGTATTTAGGGTTTCGGCTGTTCGGGGTGGGGGGGATGCTGCTTGCGCCGGTGGTGATGATGTTTGTTAAGCAATTGCAGGATTTTGGGGCGGTTAGGATTTGGAAGTGAGAGCGGGGATGAAAACGCCCTTACCCAAGGGGCTGGGTAAGGGCGTTTTAAGGCGGGGGGATTTGGTTGTATGGGGCCGCCTGCCGGATATCCATTAAAATGCAAATCGTTGCTGCCAAAGGGACCACTCATTTTCCTTTAGGAACATAGGCTTCACAGCTGGTACTATGATGGGATTTAGCGCTTGGTACAACCTTGAAAGCCTGTCAAGCAGCTGATCCTTTCTTGGCTCAAGCAGTTTGCCGTCCTTATGATCCAATATGTCCAACATTACCCCGGTGTTTAATGGTGTACAGGTGAAACCACACTGGCGGACTGTTTGTTTTACAGGCTCCCATAGACTGTCAGATAGAAATTGGATCACATTGGGGCCATATATGGCTTTGTTTACAACAGAGCCAAGATAGAACCATTCTGTCCACTTGCTGTTTGCATATTTGATAGTTTGCAGAAACTTTAAGCTGTATGCTGCGCTGCGTGGATACCAAAAATCGTTGCTGACAACATCATACCCAGCACTGACATATTGCAGATGAAGAATGCCGCTTACGGCTTGGATAAAGGCGATGATTGCCTCCCAGCTAATGTCTGCCACACAGTTTACCAGTATACAGCTGGCAGACCTGCATGGGTTCCAAAGGTTCATATATATTTGCGTTGTTTGCAAAGCGTCCTTTGTTCCATCGGTGAGCATCAATACATTCGAATTCTCAAAGGTAGAATGCCTAAATGCGGCATCAAAGACCCGTTCCCATCCTCCGCGCACCAGCCGGATTTTCGGTTCGCCTTGGGCCTGTTTGCCCGTAAAGGTTACGCTGGTCAGATCTACCAGTATACGGACAATTTCTTTCATATGCTCTTTCTCTATTACATCGTTAAAATAAAATGCCATCCCTTTTCTTATTCCAAATAGTATCGTGTCATCTGGCCGTTTCATATGTTATGCCGCTCCTCGGATGTTGTCCCTGCTGAATGTTTTATCTGCTGATACCAATAATAGCAGATGTCTATATTTGCTTCAATAACCTTTTATGTATGGGAGAGACAATCGGAACACCGAGTGGCTGTCAATTCAAGAAAATTTCCCCGTGACATATTTCAGCGCCGGAGCATTTGCTCCGGCGCTGGTTGGCGTTTAATCCAGCATTTCCCTGATATACACCGCCACCTCGTCCAAGGTCTGGGCGTCCCGGATATCCTCATAGACGTTCCGTTCAAACCGGAGGCCGTCCTCGGTCTGGAGGAAGATAAAACGGATGCCCTCGCTGAAGTAGGCGTCGGCTGCGTCGGCGTAGCAGAAGTAGCGGCTGTCCTCCTGCACGCCGGTTTCCGGGGTGGCGGGGCGGGGCATGAAGATGGCCTCGCTGCCCACCTCGATGTCCTCCAAGGCTCCGGCTATGGAGGTGGAGAAGCAGCCCCGCACCACCGGCAGCAGCACCCGGCAGGTGTCGCCGACGGTCAGGTCACCCCGGAGGATTTCTGAGATCCGGACCTCCGCCACGGTGAACCAGCCCCCTAAGGAGCCGATGGCGTCCACCGTGTAGTATTCCATGGCCTCCACCGTGCCCCGGAAGATATAGGTGTCCCAAGCCAGAAGCTCCTCCGGAGTGCGCCATGCCAAGTCCATGGAGGCGGAGGAGGCCACATCCTCCGCTGTGCCCTTTTGGTCCTCACGGCGCTGGCCCTCGGGGTCGAAGGGGGTGATGGTCACGCCGTAGGAGTAAGTGGGGGCGTCCTGTTTCGGACCGACACCGTCGGAGCTGACGGGCTCTTGATCCCCCTGCGGAAGCGCCGGCTGGGTCTGGCCGCTCTGTGGGAGAGGAGTCCTCACCGGCGGGTACAGGCGGGGCCAAGCTGCCGCCGCGCCGATGAGCAGGAGCAGGCAGGCGGCCAGCGGGGCGAGGCGGGGAAGGAGGCGACGGCGCTTTGCCGGCGGCTGGTTCGCCTCCAGCACTTGGGCGTCGTCCACCTCTCCGATGGCGCGGAAAAAATCTTCTTTTTTCATAGGGAATATCCCTCCTTAATCAAATACTCTTTCAGTCCCCGGCGGCTGCGGTGGAGCATGGATTTTACCTTGGAGACGGTGAAGCCGTACCGCGCGGCGATCTCCTCCAAGCTGTCGCAGTACCAGTAGCGTCGCAGGAATACCTGCCGCTGTACCGGGGACAGATGGGATAGGAAGCGGCCGATAGCCTCCCCCAGAAGGACGCAGTCCACCGCCGACTGGGTGGCGTCGCCGCCTGTGCAGTCGTTCAGCTCATCCAAAACCATCTCAAAGGCGGCGCTGCGCTTTTTGGCCCGGCTGTAGTCGTACCGGTCCAGAGCCGCGTTCCGGGCGATCCGACCCAGAAGGGGCGGCAGTACCGCTGGCCGCTGAGGCGGCATGGCGTTCCACGCGCCCAAGTAGGTGTCGTTTAAACACTCCTCTATATCCTCCGGGGAGGGGAGGATGCGGCTGATGATGGTATGGCAGTAGTTTGCATACTTTTTTGCGGTCTGGGTGATGGCCTCCTCGGCTCGGGCCCAGAAGAGGGCGATGATGTCTTTGTCGTCCATGAGGGAGCTCCTTAACTGAAAGCTTTCACTATTATAGACGGGGAAAGGGGGAATTGGTTGCAGGGGGATGGGTTTTTTATGCTGTGGTGCGGTTTCGCGGCTGCGGGGCACTGGGGTACGCGGTTCCTCAGAAAAAAACCACCCCTTCTTCTATTCTTCGACAAAAATCCCCCATCGGACAAGCTATACTTCACTATAAGGAGAGGCGCTGCACCTCGAAAGAAAGGTCGTGACTGGATGGATATCAAAACAACAGCGGCTGACCGCACATTGACAATCTCCCTTGGCGGGGAGCTGGACCACCATGGCGCTCGGGGGCTTATGGAGCAGGTGGACCGCCTGATGGAACAGGAGCTACCCCGGAAGACGGTGATAGATCTCAAGGATCTGACGTTTATGGACAGCTCCGGCATTGCCGTGATTTTGCGGGCCAAGCGGCGGATGGAGGCGCTGGGAGGCAATTTGGTTGTGGTGAATATCCCCAAGCAGGCGGCCAAAGTGCTGGAGACAGCCGGCTTGGGGCGCTATGTCAAGCTGATTTAGGAGGGAGCACATGAGAGCAGAGAACTACATAACCATGGAATTTCCAAGCCGCAGTGTCAACGAGGGCTTCGCCCGGATGGCTGTGGCCTCCTTTGCCGCCCAACTGGACCCCACGCTGGAGGAGCTGGGCGACATCAAGACCGCCGTCAGTGAGGCGGTGACCAACGCCATCGTCCACGCCTACCCGGACACCTTGGGCAGGATCGTGGTGAAGGCCCGACTGCTGGAGGGCGGCGGGCTGGAGGTCACAGTCCGGGATTGGGGCCGGGGGATCCCCGATATAGCCAAGGCCCGGGAACCCCTCTATACTACCGGCGGCGAGGAGCGCAGCGGAATGGGCTTCACCATTATGGAGAGCTTTATGGATACCCTGCGGGTGACATCCAAGGAGGGGCAGGGGACCAAGGTGGTCATGCGCCGCCGCATTGTTCAGCGCCTGAGCGGAAGATGAATACAGAACTTATCGCCGCCGCCCAGCAGGGGGATCAGGATGCCTGTGACCGGCTGGTCCGGGAGAATACGGGGCTGATCTGGAGCATCGTCCGCCGCTACTATGGCCGGGGGGCAGAGCCGGAGGACTTGTACCAGCTGGGCTGTATGGGCTTTTTGAAGGCGATACGGGGGTTTGATCTCAGCTACGGTACCCAGTTCTCCACCTATGCCGTGCCTAAGATTGCCGGGGAGATCCGCCGCTACCTCCGGGACGACGGGGCGGTAAAGGTGGGCCGCGGGCTGCGGGAACAGGCACTCAATATTTTTGCCGCCCGGGAGCGGTTGAGCCATCAGCTGGGCCGGGAGCCGGCAATATCAGAGCTGTCGGTGGAGACCGGGCTTACCGCTGAGGAGATCGCCGCCGCCGAGCTGGCCGCCGCCCCGCCGGAGAGCTTGCAGCAGGAGCTGAGTGACGGGCTGACGCTGGAGTCCACCCTCCGCAGCAGCGAGGGGGAGGAGGCCATGATGGAAAAGATCGCCCTGCGCAGTGCCATCGACACCCTGCCTGAGAGCGAGAAAAAGACGATTCTGCTCAGATTTTTTAAGGGGCTGACACAGGCGCAGACTGCCCGGATTTTGGCCGTGTCCCAAGTGCAGGTGTCCCGGCTGGAGCGCCGGGCCTTGGAGCGTCTGCGCAAGGATTTTGCCTTGCAGGACTGAGACCCTTGGGTGCCTTCCTTGATATCCGCGGATTTCCAAATTTTGAGAGGGAAATTTTCCCCAAAATGCGGCTTCCGGCGGCAGATATGAGGGATTCCTGCACAAACAGCAGAGCCCCAACAGCCTGAAAAGGCTGTTGGGGCTCTGTTTTGGCGGCTTGCGGAAATGGGGGAATGAGGCTATAATGGGAAAAAAGATGATGGCATGTGCGGAGGAAGCAGGAGATGCCAAGGTATACCTTTGAGAAGATCAAAGAGCTGTTGCTGCAATGTATAGAGCGATTTCAATGTGAGGCGGAGCTGAGACTGAAATTTGCGGGCAGACCCTGTGAATATATGATCAGCATTTTTGATGACCATTGCTCCTTTCAGAGATGCGGGATAGGGGGGCAGGGGGGAGAGCGGTGCTTTGTGTCGATAGATGCACTGTACCGGGCGGAGCAGATAGACGGCATTGTTTTGGAGAGAGATTGGGGCGATATCTGCGGTTTTGACTGTATAGATTTCGATATATTGGGAATTTGGTGAATTTTGTTGGGGTTTTTGACAAAACCGAGAGGGGGCGTTTTTTTGTACGAAGATTGGATCAGAGCACAGCTGCCGGAGGGGATACCGGAGGACATCATTGCCAGCGCCGTACCGCATCGGGGCGGGTATCTCTTGGGATTGCAGTTCTGGGCCTACGGCGAGCGGGGGCCGGACAGGCTGGAGTATGAAGGGGCGGATGAGGAGGACCTTCGACTGTGGCTCTTTGGACAGGCGGTGCGGGAGGTTGCACAAGCGATGGAGCTGCGCAGCCGGAGCGAGGAGGAGAAGCGATGGCGGTTTGTTCGGGATCATGTTGAGCAGGGGGCTTGGATCTATCGGGAGAATGGGCGGTACCAATATGATGCCATTTGTGATACCAGAAAGTTTTGGATGGAGTATGAGCTGCGCCTGCTGTATCCTGTGTTTCCTGAGAAGCGGTGGAGACAGAGAGCTGCGTACTATGAGGCGTGTATGAACCGCTGTTTTTTGGTGGAACACTGGAGGTACGATGTGGCGGCGATGTGTTTTGTGGAGGTCAGCGGTTCCAAGGAGGTGGATTGGAATGGCGTGGAGCAGCCGGCGGAGGGGACTGTGACGGAGACTGGGGACTGTCCGGCGGAGAGAGGAGGAGATGGTCCGTTATGTGCGGTTTTGTGACGATTTGGCTCACCTTTTTCCTCGGTTCACGCGGAGATATACGACTATGTCAGTGCCATTCCCTGCACGGCCATGGAAAATATGCTGCTGCCGGATGATTTGTCTGTTCGTTGTCCCGCGTTGAAGTGGCGCACCTGCTTTGGACGGCCTTATGTGGAGCTTTTAGGCTGGGAAACAATCCTGAATGCCCCCTGCTGGAAGGCGGCGGAGGTAAAAAAGGCCGTTGTGGTGCAGACGACGGAGACGGTGTTTGAGGAGATTTCGCCGGTACTGCTGGAGCGGGTTGTGGACTATTTTGAGGCGAGTGTGAACCCGGAAATTTGCAGGGAGCTGGGGAGAGGGGTTATATTTCGGCCTTTTTATGCCTCTGAGCGGTACGACAAGAGGAAAAAGGTGGTGCCGGCGTTTCCAATCAGCGAGCTGTTCGGGAAGGATTTGCTGGGTGATCTGAGGTGATGGGTATGGGAGACAGACAGGAAGTACAGCGGGAGCTGTTGGAGCGGGTTTTGGAGGTCTCCGGCATCCTGCGGGAGCGGCGGCCGGATCTGGTGGGCTCGATCATCCGAAATCTGGATGAGACGGCGGCGCGGCTGCGGCAGGGGGAGCTGTCGAAAGAGGATGTGGATTGGATTGACAGAATGGTGATTCAATATCTCTGCCACTTCAAATGCCTGTACGATTTTTGCCCCTTGGAGCGTTTAGAGGGGGAGACAGAGCAGGCGCAGTGGCAGCGGTGGGGGCGATTTTGGATCGAATGCGGGAGCAGGCGGAGAGGAGATAACAGGATTTGAGAGAGATAGATACATTTTCGCCCCATGATGGACATATTGAGAGCGTGGTTATCGGCGTCGGGCAGGCGAAGGTGTCCTTTCAGACTTGGGACTGCCGGGAGTTAGTGCTGGTGTTCGACGAGGTGGCAGAGGTTTGGAGCGGTGCTGTATTAACAGACATCTCTGACTTCACTGTAGTGGAGACAGAGAATGGCGGCTTTTCCTACACCTTTTTGGACGCATGGGACAACGTCCCCGTTTTGCGTATTGCGGCGAAGCCTCTGAAGATCTATGAGACAGGTCAAGCGCAGCGGGAGGATACCGCCCTTTTCGACGTGGGGACAGACTATTTGGGTGGTCAGAGCGCAAAGGAATAGGGCAGTACCCGTTCTTGGCGGTACTGCCCTATGTTTTCTATGTCCGGAGCGTGCTCTCTCTGGGGTCTGTTTTGTTTTAAGCTCGCCAGCCCTCCTTCAGTGCGGCGGGGGCGGGGGGCGGTTCCACTGCCGCGGGGGTGGCCTCGAAGTAGCTCTCGTCCTGAAATTCCGTCATGGTGCCCCAGTAGCGCATGGGCATCTGGGTGCGGCGGCACTTGGGGTTGTATCGCTCGGCGATGGCCACTGTATCATAGAACCGCTTCCACAGCCGGCGGAACTGGGCTTCCCGCTCACTGGGGCGGGCTATCTCGAAGTGCTCTAAGGGCGCGATACACCACTTGCCGTCCCGGTAGAACAGGGCCTCCCGATGGGTGCGGTCGTAGAGGATGAGGCGCTCGTTGTAGAACCGGCTGCAGAAGTGGGGGCGCAGCAGGGGGAGGGCCCGGTTTTTGGGGGCGATCTCCCCCACCAGTGCACCGCCCAAGTCCGAAAAGCGGGTGAAGCCCCGCAGCAGGTGGACTTCTCCATCCAAGTGACGCACGGCTTTCACCAAGGGATGTACCGCTTCGTCGCTGAGGCGGCGCACCAAGTCCGGGCCGAAGTCGTAAAGGGCGCGGATGAAGCGGTAGAGCATCATCTCCCGCTCCTCGGCGCAGGTGAGAAAGCCCTTCTCCACCAGCTCCAAGGCGTAGGCGGAGCGCCGGTTGATGCTGCGGAGAATCCGTTGGGCGTGGGCCTCGTTGCTCTCCACCCACTGGATGGGGAACAGGGTGGGGTTCAAATCCTCCGCGGTCTGAAAGGCGGCGGGGGATTCTTTGTTCACATAGCTCTCGAACACGCAGCAGAGGAAGCCCTCAAAGCTGCCATCGTAGCGGTAGACAGTATCCATAGTGCTCCCTTCGGCGAATGAGGAATTAGGGATGAGAAATCAGGAATTTTTCCGTCAGATAGGATTGCCTATATTGTATAAACAATTCCTAACTCAACTCAGAAGAGCGTCAGCCCCCAGAGGACTGCCAAATGAAGGGGATAGGCCCAGTAGAACAGGCGGTGGTCATCAAGCCCCCGGCGTCCGTTGTAGAGGATGACGGCCAAGGTGGCCAGCAGGGCGAAGGCAAATTCCTCCATACTGTACCAAGGCGGGTAGAAGATGAGGACGATGGCCAGCATGGACGCGGCGCGGCTCCGCCGGCTGCGGCAGGGCCAGAGCAGGGCGATAAAAAGCAGGGCCCAGAAGGCGTAGTCAAACTCTAAACCGATATGGAAGAGGCGCCCACTCCAGTTATGCAGCAGCTGGTAGAGGGCGAGAGCGGCGGCGGTTTTCAGTGCCCAGTCCGCCGCCGCCCCAGCGTCGAAGGGGAGGCGGTCTTGGAGGAACAGGGTGAGGGCGGCAATGGCCAAGAGGCCGGTGATGATATAGCTCAGCTCCCACAGGCCGAACTGGGCGAGGGCGGCTGGGATCAGCGCCAAGGGCAGCAGTCCCCACACAGGACGCCGCTGGGAGAGCGGTAGGCGGTTCGATTGCAGGAACATCATCAGCAGGACGCCGCAGCCCAAGGTGAAGAAGATATTCAGGTGGGTGAAACGCTCCAACGGGCTTTGGAATCCGGCGTTCAGTGTGAAGGCGTAGGGGATCTGGGCCAGCGCACCCATGAGAAACAGCCGGCGGGCGTACCGGGGCGCGGACCGGGTGTGGCGGAAGCCCTCGGTGAGCAGGAAGGCGTAGATAAGAAATGCCATCCGTCCAAAGCAGCGCAGGTAGATGTAGAGCGGACCTAAGGGCAGAAGCAGCGCCGCCGTGTGATCGGCTATCATAGATACTAAGGCAATGAGCTTGAGAACGAATGCGGACATGGAATACTCCTCCAATCATATGAGATGGGGGGAGTATAGCAGGGGAATCTTACAAAAAGAGAACGCAAAAGTTTAAGGTTTTCTTACACTTTCAATGATGCACCCACGGCGAAAGCACAGAGCACAGCACAGCCCATCAACTCCTGAAAAGTCTCACCCCTTCAGTTGAACAGTGTTAGCTGTTCAATTTCCGGCATCGGCAGCTTTTCCGCGGCGATGAGGCCCCGGAGGACGGTGTCCTGCGAGAAGCGGAGACCATCAATGATTTTTCCTTTACACACCAGAAAATATTGGGCCCGCTTCATCACCACGCCTAACTTTTTCAGATCCTCGTGGTACAGTGTGCCGCCTCGGCGGGCGTAAAGGATCCGTCGGGCGCTGATGGTGCCCACACCCGGCACCCGGAGCAGGTCCTCATAGGCGGCGGTGTTCACCTCCACCGGGAAGAACTCCGGGTGGCGCAGGGCCCAGTTGCATTTGGGGTCGATGAGGGGGTTGAAGTTGGGATCCTGATCGGTGAGCAGCTCCTCCGCCCGGAAACCGTAGAACCGAAGGAGCCAGTCCGCCTGATAGAGCCGGTGTTCCCGCAGCAGGGGCGGCTTGGTGTCCGGGGTGGGGAGGAGACTGTTTTCCACCACCGGCACGTAGGCGGAGAAGAATACGCGCTTGAGGCGGTAGGTGTCGTAGAGCCCTTGGGTGAGGCGGAGGATGTGCCGGTCACTGTCCGGTGTGGCGCCGATGATCATCTGGGTGCTCTGTCCGGCGGGGGCGAACTTGGGAGCGTGGCGGTATTTCACCAGCTCCTGTTTGTTCTCTGTCAAAGTGTTGCGGATCTGCTTCATGGGCTGGAGAATGGCAGACTTGGTCTTGTTGGGAGCCAAGGCCTTTAGTCCCGCCTCCGAGGGCAGCTCGATGTTGACGCTGAGCCGGTCCGCCAGCATTCCCAGCCGCTCCACCAGTTCCGGCGACGCTCCGGGGATGGTTTTGGCGTGGATATAGCCGTTGAAGCGGTAGGTATTGCGCAGCAGATGGAGCACTTGGATCATCCGCTCCATGGTGTAGTCCGGGTCCCGGAGGACACCGGAGGAGAGAAACAGGCCTTCGATATAGTTGCGCCGGTAGAACTCAATGGTGAGCTCCGACAGCTCCTCCGGCGTGAACACCGCCCGCCGGGTGTCGTTGGAACAGCGGTTGACGCAGTACTTGCAGTCGTAGATGCAGCAGTTGGTCATCAGCACTTTCAAAAGCGTGACACAGCGCCCGTCGGCGGAGAAGGTGTGGCAGCAGCCGGCCACGGAGCTGGAAGTGTTGCCGATATACCCCTTTTTGCTGCCCCGTCTGGCTCCGCTGGAGGTGCAGGCGGCATCGTACTTGGCCGCGTCGGTGAGGATGGTGAGCTTGTCCATCACAGTCATAAGCGGTGCCTCCCGTCTGAGATGGCATTATAGAATAAATGTTCTATTACAATATACTACAGGAGGAGCGGGAAGTCAAGGGGAATTTGGGTGGAAAAACCCTTGTCAGGGGAGCAGAATTGTGGTATACTTCCAGCGGAAAAAGGAGGGAAGGCGATGCTGCTGGCTATTGTGGTGGGAAACTCCAACATCACCTTGGGTGTCTTTGACGGTGACAGGCTCCGTATGCGCGCCAAGGTTTCCGCAGAGGCGGAGCGCAGCGCCGACGAGTATCTGGTGCTGCTCTACGACCTTCTTCGGGTCAACGGCGTGGACCGGGAGCGGCTCACCGGGTGCATCATGGCCTCTGTGGTGCCCTCCCTCACAGGCCTTGTGGAGGAGGCGGTGACTCGGCTGACGGCTCTGCGGGTGATACAGGTGGGGCCAGGGACCAAGACGGGGTTTCGCATCCGCATTGACGATCCCACGGAGCTGGGGGCGGATTTGGCGGCGGACACCGCTGGCGCAATAGCGGTCTATGGCGTGCCGTTGTTGATCATCGACGCGGGCACCGTCACCACCATCGCCGCGGTGGATAAGAGCCGAACCTATTTGGGCGGGTGTATCTTGCCAGGGCTCTACGCCAGTGCGGCGCTGCTTAAAAGCTCCACGGCCCTGCTGCCCGCCATCGCCCTGCGGCCGCCGGGAAAGAATGTTTTGGGAAAAAATTCCGCCGACGCCATGCGCTATGGCCTCCTCTGCGGCAGTGCCATGATGGTGGACGGCTTTTTAGAGCGATATCGGGCCCTGCCGGGGATGGCGGGGGCCGCGGCCATCGCCACCGGCGGCTCCGCCGCCCTCCTTACCGCCTCCTGCCGCAGTGAGATCACGGTGGATCCGGAGCTGACGCTGCGGGGACTGAGGCAGCTCTATCAACTGAATACGGCCAAAAAGCTGTGAAGGTAATAGCGGGGGAGACCCTGTTGTTATAAGATTTTGTGCGCTGTACTCCCGCAGAGGAGACGGCAGCACGAGGTGAGATACCCTCAAAGGAGATACCGCAATGAATCACAGCACAAGTAAGGTCCATAAGATCACACTGACGGCGATACTTATGGCAATCGTCATCCTCATGGCCTACACCCCCTTGGGCTACCTGAAGGCCGGGCCGGTGGAGATCACCTTCATCACCATCCCGGTGGTAATCGGCGCTATTGTTCTGGGGCCGGTGTCCGGCGCCTTTTTGGGCGCGGTGTTTGGGCTTACCAGCTTTGCCCAGTGTTTCTCCACCAGCCTCTTCGGCGCGGCGCTGCTGGCCATCAACCCCATTGCCACCTTCCTCTGCTGCATGGTGCCCCGGGTATTGATCGGCATTGCGGCGGGGCTTATCTTCCCAGCCCTGCGCAAGGTGGACCGGGTGGGAGCGGTGAGCTTCATCGTTACCTCTGTGGTCGGTGCGCTGACCAACACCGTGTTCTTTGTGGGCATGGTGGTGGGGATTTTCCAGAATTCCTACTTTGGCGGCACCGGATTTTTCGCCATTTTCCTCAGCTTCTTTACGCTGAATGTGGCCTTAGAGGTGGTGATTTGTGCCTTGGTGGCTGCGGCCCTCAGCAAGGCCATGCTCCACTTCCTCCCCCAGAGCGCGGTACAGAAGGCCGCGCAGTAAGATAAGCGAATGAAAAGGCCCGGACTGCTGCGCAGCAGTCCGGGCCTTAAAGCACCCTGCGGGGCTTTCGTGTCCGAGACTTGAAATCATTTTTTCCGGGAATCGCATTTTCGGAAAAATCCCTTGCGTGCAGCAAATGCCGCAGGCCCCCAGCGCAGCGAAATCTCCTTCACATGAAATCCGCAGATTTCACGCGAGAGGAAGCGTAAGCTCCGCTTTGAAGAGATCACCGTCCACGGCAATGCCAAAAGTGCCGCCCATCAGCTCCATCAGGCTTCTGGCGATGTTCAAACCCAAGCCGCTGCCCTCGGTGTGGCGGGAGGAGTCCCCGCGGACAAACCGCTCCATCAGCTCGTCGGCGCTGACGTTCAGCGCGTCTCTGGAGATATTCTTCATGCTCAGGGCTACGCGGCTGCCTTGGGTGGTGAGGTCGATATACAGCCGGCTCCCCGGCATGGCGTACTTGCAGACATTGCTCAGAAGGTTGTCCAGCACCCGCCAAAGGAGGCGGCCGTCGGCCATGGCGGAGAGACTGCCCTCGAAGGTGTTGATGATCACCTCGATCTTCCCGGCGGTGAGGCGCTGGTCGTAGTCCCCCACCGCTTGGTGGATGATCTCGTTGACCACAATGGGCTGCAGCGTCACGGGGATGTTGCCGGTGGATGCCTTGCTGGCCTCCACCAAGTCCTCCGTCAGCTTCTTCAAGCGGCCCGACTGCCGGTCCAGTACGGTGACATACTCCGCCGCCTGCTCCGGCAGGTCCTCCTTCTTGAGCAGATCCACATAGTTGACAATGGAGGTAAGCGGGGTCTTGATATCGTGGGACACGTTGGTGATGAGTTCGGTTTTCAGACGCTCGGACTTCATCCGCTGCTCCACCGCCCGGTTCATCCCCAGACCAATGGCGTTCAGGTTCTCGGCATGGGTCTTGATGTCGTAGAACATGCGGGAGGTGTCCAGCTTGGCATCCAGGTCTCCGTCAGCCAGACGCTGGCCCATGGCCTTGAGCTTTTGCAGCTGCCAGCTCAGCAATGCCGCGGCCACGACGATGGCAAAGTCCAACACTATCAGCATCAGCAGGGGGAACCCGTCCCACACCCCCCAAGAGTTGAGGAAGATCTGTGTGCCCAGCACGGCGACGGTGAACAGCACCGTCCGCCAAGTGAAGGGCAGAATTCGAACCATGGCTTTCACTCCCCTCCAAAAGGCCCGGCAGCAGCGGATGAACCACCGCCACAGGCGGTAGGTCAGTGTATTCTCCCAGATGTGCCCCAGCTTCAGCCGGGTGGCCAAGGAGAGCAGTACCGCCAGAACCCCTATTGTAATGATGATAATGATCACCGCCATGGCGAGGACCGTCAGCCAGAGGTTGCTGGGGAGGCCGTCCACGGCGGAGATGACGATGGCGAAGGAGAAAACTGCACTGATAAGGTATACATCCAAGGGAATTCGATCCTGCCAGTTGGGGATGATCTCCTCATGACCCTTTCGGTGTCCGGCGGCGCAGAGGAGAAAGGCCAAGTCCGCGAAAAACAGCAGCACCGAAAGGAGCACGATATAGGGCAGCAGGCTGGCGAGAGGGTGGACCAAGCGGTAGAAGCGGTAGTAGTCGCTGAAATTGCTGACGGCCACATCGTTGTAGTCGGTGATGTGCAGCTCCACCGCCAGCTGGAAGGGCCGGGTGGGGTCCGGCTCCGCCTCGGGACCTAATAGGCTGTCCACCTGAAAGAGGTAGGTACCCACATAGGCGTAGGTGTTATGGGTGGGATTGAGGTCATCGAAGTACACCGTGCCGCCGCTGCGGATTACCACGTTTAGGCCCCGGTTGGAGTAGCTCTGGTAGGGGTCTCCAAAGCGGGCGTAGCGGTAGGCGATGTTATAGGCCACATTTTGAGCCATGCCTTGGAACATGGCGGTTTCCTCAAAGGTATCATCCTTGTCCCAAGCGTAGTAGCCCACCGCTATGGCGGCGATGGACCCCGCCGCGGTCAGTACCAGAAGCACTGCTGCGAACAGGGCTGTTACCTTGACGGGCAGGCTCTCTCTCAAATCACGCATCAAAACTCATCCCGCTTTCCCGTCAGATAGAGCAGTCCGGCCGCGACAAGGGACAAGGGGATCAGAATACGAAGCAGTTTTTTCATTGGGAATTCCCTCCATTTATAATTAGGGGTACCGCAAGGGTGTCAAAAATTCTCTTACCTGAAACCCTCAGATTTCAAGCGGGTGCGCGGCAAAATTAGCTCTGGGGCTCAATTTTATAGCCCAAGCCCCAGACAACCTTTAAGTATCTGGGTTCCGAGGGGGTGATCTCAATCTTCTCTCTGAGGTGGCGAATGTGAACGGCTACAGCGCTCTCGGAACCCATAGCGCTCTCGTTCCACACCTGTTCGTAGATCTGGGCGGAGGAATACACACGGCCTGGGTGCTGCATGAGCAGAGACAGAATGTTATACTCCATAGGCGTCAAACTTACACTGTCGCCGTCTACGGTGACAGTCTTGGCCTCATCGTCCAAGACAATGCCGCCGATGACCACCCGGCTGGGCTTCTGGGCGATGCCTCCTAAGCTGGTATACCGGCGGAGCTGGCTGCGGACGCGGGCTAACACCTCCACAGGGTTGAAGGGCTTGGTGATGTAGTCGTCTGCCCCTACATTGAGTCCTAACACCTTGTCGGTGTCCTCGCTCTTGGCGGTGAGGAGGATAATGGGTACGTTGCACTCCTCCCGGAGCTTGGCGGTGGCGGAGATGCCGTCCAGCTCGGGCATCATGATGTCCATCAATATGAGATGGATCTCGTTTTTCCGCACAATGTCGATGGCCTCCCGACCAGTATAGGCCTCAAAGAGGTTGTACCCCTCAGAGGAGAGGTAGATTTTCAGAGCGGACACAATGTCCCGCTCGTCGTCGCAGATCAGTACGTTGGTCATAGAGTTTCTCCCACCTTTCTTGGGTATTGTAACACAGAACGTTTTAAGATAAAAGAGGCGGGAAGTTTAAGAAAGTTTTAAGGCGGCAAAACGCTGGGTCTGTCCCAGCGGACAGACCCAGCGTGGCGAAGCCCTCTATTTGGATGCTTAGTCGATGACGACCATGGTTTGGATATTATTTGTTCCTCTGCCGCTGCTGAGGAGATATACCGTATAGATACGGCTGCGGCGTACATTGAGGTACAGCGATGCCACCATATTGGGGACTGGATACTCCCCTAAAAACGCGCTGTCCAGTGTTTCAATGTCAAAGCTGATGGGCATGGGTGCTTGATTGGTCTCGGCAAAGAGGAACTCGTATTCGCCGGGGCGGATGCGCTTGAAGACGGTGGTCTCCTTGTAGCGTACATCGGCATAGACCACACGGCCATCAGCCAGAAGTACGTCCATGGGGCGGCTGTTGTAGGCCAAGTTGCTGACGCGGAAGCTGCCGTAGCCGCCGCTGGGGCGGTAGTTCGCGTCGGGGATCTGAAGCAGGTCCAGACCGCCGGCGGTATTGATGATGGCTACCGTGGAGCGGACGCCTGCCTCGAAGGGGAGGGTTTTTTGGATGTACACATAGCCGTCGGTGCTGGTGACGGTGACGGTCTGGTAGCCGCTGGGGACCCGGCCATAGGCGGAGACAGCGGCAAAGCTCAGATAGCCGACCACCCGCGTGCGGTTGATCCGGATCCGGAAGGGACCGTAGCCGTAGGCAGCGTTCAGGAAACGTACCGCGGCGTAGCGCACCGGCGCGGTAAAGCCGGGATCATAGACAGGGCCGCCCTCGCCGGGGTTGGGAAGGGGGATCACCGCGTCCTGACTGGGATCGTAGACAGGGCCGCCCTCGCCGGGGTTGGGGAGGGGGATCACCGCGTCCTGACTGGGATCGTAGACGGGGCCGCCCTCACCGGGGTTGGGGAGGGGGATCACCGCGTCTTGGCTGGGGTCGTAGACGGGGCCGCCCTCGCCGAGGTTGGGGAGGGGGATCATGGGTTCATTGGGATCAGATTTTGCCATATGGTCAATCGGGGAAGGAAGCTCCCCCGATCATCCTCCTTTCTTAGGATAAGGTCCCGGTGTTCAAGGCGGGGGACCTTTACACTATTCTATTCTTGAGGACAAAAGAGGTGTCTGACAAGCCCATAGGATGGCGACGGCAATCTTAATAGAATCTTAAACAACTCGCATCTTGGAACTTAAGAAATCTCTGCTATGCTGTGACCATACCACCTTTCTACACCTTTACGCCAGATAGAAACACCCCCTCAAGGAGGTATATGGGTATGGAAACTTTTGTTATGGCCTTGATGCTGTTTTTGAAGATCTTTACTGTTTATTTCGCCTGTGTGGCGATTTTCAACCTGAAAAAGCGGAGGGCCTATCCGATTGTCCCACCCCAGACCCGCTTTGCAGTGATTGTAGCCGCCCGGAATGAGGAGGCGGTGATTGGGAACTTAGTCGCCAGCATCCTCAGTCAAAACTACCCAGCGGCGCTGCGGGATGTCTTTGTGGCCCCCAACAACTGTACGGACAATACTGAGGCCGCCGCGGCCGCCGCCGGCGCGGAGATCATCCACTGCCTTGCCGGCGTCCAGAGCAAGGGCGCCGCCCTCCATCAGGCCATCGCCCAGCTGCGCCGCCGGGGGTACGACGCCTATGTGGTCTTTGACGCGGACAATGTGGCCGATCCGGACTTTCTATCCCGGATGAATGATGCCTTTGTGGCCGGGGCCCGGGTGTGCAAGTCCCGGATGATGACTGCCAACGCCCGGGAGAGCGGCGTGGCTGGGTGCTATGGGCTCTACTTTACCTCTTTTGACTGGATCTTTAACCGTCCCCGCTCGGCCTGCGGCCTCTCCGCCAAGCTGGTGGGTACAGGTTTCGCCGTCCATCGGGAGGTGATCGAGGCCATGGGCGGCTGGAACACCAGCACCATCGCCGAGGACGCGGAGTTCTCCGCCCAGTGTGCCCGCTTAGGGTATCGGGTCCACTGGGTCAGCGGAGCTCTGACTTACGATGAGGCCCCCAACAGCTTTCTGCTGTCCCTCCGCCAGCGCAAACGCTGGTGCAGCGGTGTGATGCAGGTGGCACGGCAAGAGCTGGGCAGCCTGTGGGGGGCTCGCAGTCCCCGCCCCATGCTCCGCTGGGACATGACCATGTTCCTGATGATGCCCTTTGCCCAAGCGGTGAGCGGGATTCTCCTGCTCTTAAACTTGGCTCTGCTTGGGGAGGAGTATGCGGTGCCGCTCCTCTGCCTGCTGCCAGTGTCTTATTTGGGAACGGTGCTGTTGGGGATGGTGCTGTGCCTGCTGGGCGGCTACGGTCTGCGGGGAATGCTGCCGGCGGTGCTGGTTTTTCCTGTGTTTATGGCGTCGTGGC
Source organism: uncultured Clostridia bacterium (assembly GCA_947572235.1). Lineage (GTDB taxonomy): Bacteria > Bacillota > Clostridia > Oscillospirales > Oscillospiraceae > CAJFPI01. Next base: position 3,965 of record CANPBB010000013.1, on the reverse strand, counting down.
TACCGCTGCAAGTGGTATCGCTGTTTAAGGACACCAAGAAGTGGCACGCTGTGGTACACACAGGGCGGCAGACGGCTGCGCTGCATATGTGATCTAAAAAACTATGCGCACCTTATTGTGCGCATAGTTTTTTAGCAGATTGCGGAAGAGGCCAGTGGGGGAGGACAGCGGAGAGAAAACGCCCATTGACATTTCCACAGTATTTGCTATACTATAAACAAATACAAAATTTTCTGATAAAAGGATGATCTGCCATGATTGGTGCCATCTCATTCTCCACTCAGACATATAAGAATCCCTATGCCCTGCGCACCTACGCCGCCCCTACCGGGAAGGCCAACCTCCCCGTGGAGCCGGTCCAGCCGGCCAAGGCCGTTCAGGCACCCACCGCCGGTGCCAGAAGTCCTTGGTCCGCCGCCGCAGTCTATCCCGGCGAGCAAGCCGCTCCGTCTGCGCAGTCCGCTTTGACCCTGCCCGCCCTCCGGGAGGGGACTGATCCGGCGGAGATGGCCATCCGGGGCCGCATCCGCACGCTCACCGGGGAGGAGTTCCAAGAGCTGGTGAACATTGGCCGGGACAGCCGTCAGGCGATGGCCGGCAAGCGGATGGAGGAGGGGGAGAGGAAGACATTCCCCTTCTCTGAGGAGGCGCAAAATGCGCTCCGGACCGAGGAGGAGGCCAAGTCCGCCCAAGAGGTGATGGAGGAGGCTGAGTGTCAGACCTGCAAGAACCGTAAGTACCAAGACGGGTCTGATGACCCCGGCGTTTCCTTCAAGAATCCCACCAACATCGCCCCGGAGCAGGCGGCCTCCGCTGTCCGCGGCCACGAGATGGAGCATGTGGTTCGGGAGCAGGCCAAGGCCCAGCGGGAGGACCGCAGAGTGGTGCAGCAGTCTGTGACACTGCACACGGATATCTGTCCTGAGTGCGGCGATGTGTTTATCTCCGGCGGCACCACCCGCACCACGACCAAGGCCAATCCTCAGCAGGAGCAGGAGCAGACGGAGATGAATCTTCAGAAGTCCCGCACTCCGTTTGAGTGTTTTGCCTGAAATGACGGCGGTATTTTAGACGGGAGGATATGTCGGCTCTTCGCACCTGCTGACATGTGTATGCATCTTTATAGGCTTAACAGCATCGGGGATTTTCCCCGGTGTTGTTTTTTTGTCCGTTCTGGTTGTATTTCCCATGGAAGGATGATATACTATACTCTAATTGATTATGTTTGCGGGGCCTCTCCCCGTGCAGGAAGGGGTGCTCTATGAAAATTGTCGTGCTGTGCGGCGGGCTCTCCCCGGAGAGGAATGTCTCCTTGGCCTCTGGACGGGAGATCTGCCGGGCGCTGCGCCGGCGGGGCCACCGGGCTGTGCTGGTGGATATGTTTTTAGGGGTGGAGGAGCGAGTGGGGGATCTCTCTGTTCTCTTCGATGCCCCCGATGGCCTGATCCAAGAGGGGAGCTTGGGGGAGCAGGAGCCAGATCTGACGGCAGTCCGCGCCCAGCGGCGGGGGGGAGGCGCCAGCCTTTTCGGCCGGGATGTGCTGGAGATATGCACCTTGGCGGACATCGTGTTTTTGGCCCTCCACGGCGCCTGCGGCGAGGACGGCAGGGTGCAGGCTGCTTTTGACCTCTTGGGCATCCCCTACACCGGGGCGGGGTATCTCAGCTCTGCCATGGCCATGGATAAGGCCCAGACCAAGCATGTGATGGAGCGGCTGCATATCCCCACCCCCTCTTGGCGGGAGATTACATACACCGAAGCGGAGATTTCCGCCTTGACGGCGGAGATTCCATTGCCCTGCGCGGTGAAATGTATCAACGGCGGTTCCTCCCTTGGCATGGCTCTGCCGGAGACCGCCGGGGAGCTGGAGACGGCCCTCTTTGCGTTGCTGCGCTACGGCGGTCACATCGTGGCGGAGGAGAAGATCCGGGGCCGGGACATCACAGTGGGCGTTTTAGGGGACCGGTACCTGCCGGCGGTGGAGATGATCCCCAAGTCCGGCGCCTACTTTGACTATGTGGCCAAGTATCAGGCCGGCGGGGCCTCGGAGCTTTGCCCTGCGCCTATCACCGACGAGCAATGGCGGATGATGGGAGAGCAGGCTTTGGCGCTTCACCAGACGTTGGGGATTACGGTGTATTCCCGAACGGATTTTATTTTGGATGGGGCGGGGAACCCTTGGTGTTTGGAAATCAACACCCTGCCGGGAATGACAGCTGCCAGCCTTCTGCCCAAGGAGGCCGCCGCCGCAGGAATGTGTTATGAGGACCTTTGTGAAGAGATCGTTCGTCTGTCGATTGAGGCAAGAAAGGGAAGTCTATGATACCCATGACCGCACAGGAGATCGCCGCCGCCGCAGGCGGGACACTTTATGGAGAGGGGATGGCCTCCGCCGTTTCCACTGACAGCCGCAGTATCCAGCCGGGGTGCCTGTTTGTCCCCCTGATCGGGGAGAGATTTGACGGCCACAGCTACATCAATGCCTCCCTGTCTGCCGGGGCGGCGGGATGTCTCTGCGCCCGTCTGCCGGAGACCCGGCGGGAGGACCGGTTCTATATCTTGGTGCCGGATACCCTATTGGCGCTGAAAAATCTGGCCTCAGCTTACCGGGGCCGGTTCTGCCTGCCGGTGGTGCAGATCACCGGCAGTGTGGGAAAGACCACCACCAAGGAGATGGCGGCGGCGGTGCTCCGCCGGCACGGAGAGACCTTATTCACCGAGGGGAACCTCAACAACGCCATCGGTGTGCCTTTGACGCTGCTGCGGCTGAGCACAGAGCACTGGGCGGCGGTGGTGGAGAGCGGTATGGACCGGCTTGGGGAGATTCGCTACGCTGGGGAGATGATCCGGCCCGACATTGCTGTGATCACCAACATTGGGGATGTCCATGTGGAGCTGCTGGGCAGTCGGGAGGGGATTCTCAGGGCCAAGTCGGAGATTTTTGAGAACCTGAAGGCCGATGGGACGGTGATTCTCAATGGGGACGATCCCCTGCTGAACAAATTGAACCTGCCCTTTGCCACACTGCGTTGCGGCTATGGGGAGAACTGTCAGGTGCGTGTCAGCGAGGTAGAGGACCGGGGGTTTGGCGGGGTGCGCTGCACAGTGACCACCGCCAAGGCGGCATACCACTTGGAAATTCCCGCCTTCGGCACCCATATGGTCTATGCTGCCGCTATGGCCGCGGCCATCGGGGAGCTGCTGGGTCTCACGGAGGAGGAGATCATCGCCGGTGTGGCGGACTATCAGCCCACCGGGTCCAGACTGCGTCTGATCCATCTGAGCGACCACCGGGTGATCTTGGATGACTGCTATAACGCTAATCCCCACGCTATGACTGCTATGCTGCAGGTGCTCTCCAAGGGAGAGCGGACAGTGGCCATCATGGGGGACATGGGGGAGCTGGGGGAGCAGGCGGCGCAGATCCACCGTGAGATGGGGGCTTTGGCCCGGGACTTGGGGATCGGCTTTGTCATCGCCGTGGGGAAGAATGCCAAGTATATGGCTGAGGGGGCCAGCCCCCTGCCGGCCAAGTGGTACCCCACTGTGGATGACTTCCTATCGGACCTGCCGGAGGAGGCCTTTCAGCCCGGTACGGTAACGGGTGTAAAGGCCAGCCACTTTATGCACTTTGAGCGCATTGTGGAGGCGCTTCAGAACCGATAACGCGCTCCGTGCCGCTTTGGACGGGGCGGAAATGAGATAAAAGGAAATGCCATGGTAGATATTGCAGTCAGCAATGTTGTCAAATCCTTCGAGATTGGCAGCAACATATTGGATGGCCTGACCTTTCAGATTCAGGCTGGAGAGCGGGTAGGGCTTCTGGGCCGCAATGGCGCGGGAAAGACCACGCTTTTCAAGATTCTTACCGGGGAGCTCCGCTGTGACAGCGGGGAGGTGGTCATTGGCCGGAACCGACGGGTGGGGCTGATCTCCCAGATCCCCATTTACCCAGTGGGGTACAC
>CANPBB010000012.1 GCA_947572235.1 uncultured Clostridia bacterium | reverse complement strand
GCTCTCTCCTCTCTGAATGGTGTGTCCATACTTCATTCTACCAGAGAAATGCAAAGACAGATTCGTGCCTCGCTGCGGAAAACAGACCTGCACCAGGGACTTTCTTGGTGGGATGATTGGATTTTCAGATGCAGCATGGGCAGTATTGGCGGGATCCTCTTGGCTTTCAACCCAAAAACCGATTTTTTGTTTCATCAAATATCCTCCTTTTGACTTGCCATCTCATATGATACTTATAGTTTACGACAGGATCTGTCCAATAAAACTCCCTCTTTATTTTTTATTCCAAACAGGCGCGGCATGGAGGTGCGCCGGACACCCCCACCAATGGTTGCTATGATTCTAAATCAGACGGAAGGGAGACGGTGGAAATTGGCCTGTCTGCGTAAGAAATGGTGCGGCTGAAAGGACATTGCTCCCATATAAAATCCACAGATTCAGGGAAAACTGAAGCTGAGGTGATGGTTATCATGGGATTTTTTCTCAGCATAAACAGGACAGGCCCCTATTTTGAGGGCTGGTATTTCAAGCACCAGAATCCGCAGGGGCAGACCTTGGCGCTGATCCCCGCGTTCCATACGGACAGAGAAGGACACCGCACCGCCTCTCTCCAGATCATTACGAAGGATCAGGCATGGTGGCTGGAGTATCCGGCGTCACAGCTTCAAATTTCCCGTCAGCCCTTCCAAGTGCAAATCGGACAGTCCAGTTTCGGCGAGCAGGGGCTCAGCCTCCATGTCCGGCGGGATGGTCTTCTCCTCCAAGGTACCTTGCGCTACGGCCCCTTTACCGTCCTCCGGTCCGACATCATGGGCCCCTTTCGGTTTTTCGCGGGGATGCAGTGCTCCCATGGTATCACCAGCATGGGACATCCCCTGGAGGGATCACTGAAGCTGAACGGCGAGCACTTGGATTTCTCTAAGGGAGTTGGTTATATCGAGACAGACCGTGGCCGCTCCTTTCCCAGTGCATACCTCTGGACCCAGTGCCTTTTTGACGGGCCGGAGCGGGGCAGCCTGATGCTCGCCATTGCGACGATTCCTCTGCCTGCAGTCAGCTTCACCGGCTGTATCTGCTCCGTTTTTTATGGTGGCTGGGAATACCGTCTGGCCACCTACCGGGGCGTCAAAATCGAGACATGGTCCCCTACCGGGGCGATAATCCGTCAAGGGAAGTACCGGCTGGAGGCGGAGCTGCTGAACGAACAGCGGCAGCCTCTCCGCGCCCCGGTGGAGGGCCGCATGGAGCGCACCATCCACGAGAGCCTCTGCGCAGAGGTGCGCTACCGCTTCTGGCACGGAGACAACCTCCTGTTTCAGCACACAGGCTCAAATGCCAGTTTTGAGTACTCCTCAGCAGATTGACTGTCACTACCGGCGAAACACTGCTATGAGAAAGCCGTATGCTTAGCACCATGAGACATCTTTGCGGGTTCTTAACAAAATCTATACAAGGGAATCATATACTTTTCTGACGCCTTCCTGTATAATTGAGGAAAACAGGCGTAGAGAGGAGCAAACGCTGTGCGGATCAATCCCCAACTGATGGAAAAAATCAAGGAATCCCTGTCCTCCGTTCTGCCTATCACGGCCATTGTCCTGCTGCTGTGCGTCTCCATTGCCCCCATTCAGACGGGGACGCTGGTGCTGTTCCTCTTCGGGGCGCTGCTGCTGATCGTGGGCATCGGCTTCTTTACCTTGGGGGCGGACATCTCCATGACACCCATGGGACAGGGAATGGGCGTGGAGATGGGCCGGGCCAGACATCTGACGCTTCCCCTGCTGGCCGCCTTTGTGCTGGGCCTTCTGATCACCATGGCAGAGCCAGACCTGCAGGTACTGGCCACCCAAGTACCCGCCATCCCCAGCACCGTGCTGATTTTCACCGTGGCGGCGGGAGTGGGGCTGTTTTTGGCCTTGGCGGTACTGCGGACCTATATCAAGCTCCGCCTCTCCACACTGCTGCTGATCTTCTACTCCATTGTCCTGCTTCTCACCATCCTGACACCGGGGAGCTTCATCCCCGTATCCTTTGACTCCGGCGGTGTCACCACCGGGCCCATCACTGTGCCCTTCATCATGTCCTTGGGCGTAGGACTGGCCTCTGTGCGCAGTGACAAGCACGCCACCGGGGACAGCTTCGGTCTGGTGTCGCTGTGCAGCATCGGGCCGGTGATCGCCGTGCTGCTCTTGGGCAGCTTCTACCGGCCGGACAGCGCCAGCTACCACGGGGTGAGCATGGCGGACATCGCCACCACACGGGACGCCGCCCAAGCCTTCGCCGCCGCACTACCCGTCTATGTCCGGGAGGTGGCCGGGGCTATGGTTCCCATCTGCGCCATGTTCTTCCTCTTCCAGCTTCTCACCCACCGCTTCAAGCGCAATGAGCTTTTGAAGATCGTCAGCGGCCTTGTCTATACATATATCGGCTTGGTCCTCTTCCTCACCGGGGTCAACGTGGGCTTTATGCCTGCCGGACAGTTTATCGGGGCCACCATCGCCCAGAGCCCCCGGCCCTTCCTGCTGATCCCCGTGGGCATGGTGATGGGCTACTACATCGTGGCCGCGGAGCCGGCGGTCCACGTGCTCATCAAGCAGGTGGAGGAGGTGTCCATGGGCGCGGTGTCCCAGCACGCCATGCGCCGCAGTCTCTCCATGGGCGTTGGACTCTCGGTGGGCATTGCCATGCTCCGGGTGCTGACGGGGATCTCCATCCTCTGGTTTTTAATCCCCGGCTATGTGCTCTCGCTGGCCCTCACCTTTTTCGTGCCCCAGATCTATACCGGTATCGCCTTCGACTCCGGCGGCGTGGCCTCAGGACCCATGACCGCCACCTTCCTCCTCCCCTTCGCCATGGGGGCCTGTGAGGCTGTGGGCGGCAGTGTGATGACCGATGCCTTCGGTCTGGTGGCTATGGTGGCCATGACGCCGCTGATCACCATCCAGCTTTTAGGTGTCTCCAGCGAAATGCGCAAGCGGATTGCCGCCAAGCAGTTTGAGGCCTACATCGGACAGGCGGAGGACTGCATTCTCTACTATGACTCGTAAAGGAGGGGCGATGAGATGAAACCGTCCCAGCAGCTCAGGTTGATTGTCACCATCGTGGAGCGGGGCAAAGGCAACAAGGTCCGCCGGCTCTATCAGGAGCATCAGGTTTTTACGCACATCCACTGCGAGGGTGTGGGCACCGCCACCTCGGAGATTTTGGACATCTTGGGCATCGGCAGCTCGGAGAAGGATGTGCTGTTCAGTCTGACGCCCCAGTCCACCGCCCGCGCCCTGTTCCGTAAGCTCTCCGACGAGCTCCACGGGACCATGCGGACCCGGGGCATCGCCTTTATCCTGCCCATGGACGCGGTGAGCAACCTGCTCTCCGCCATCATCTTAGTAAAGACAAAATTGGAAAAAGAGAACGGAGGCGACGATGTGCCGCAGACAAAGAACAGTCTGATTTTAGCCATCATCAACCGGGGCACCACCGGCGCGGTGATGGAGACCGCCAAGAAGGCCGGAGCCAGAGGGGGGACCATCCTCAAGGCCCGCTGGTCCGGTGACGAGCAGCTGGACCGGTCCTTCGGCGAGGCGTGGCAGACGGAGAAGGAGCTGCTGCTCATCGTCTCCCCTAAGGAGCTGCGGGGGCCCATTCTGGAGGCTATCCACGCCCAGCACGGCGCCCAGACCGAGGCAGGGGCCGTTCTGTGTTCCCTGCCTATTGAGGATATGGTGCATATTGATTAAGACAAAAGAGGCGGTATGGCATTAGCCATACCGCCTCTTTTTTTGACGTCTTTTACTGATTCGCCGCCTCGTTTACCGCCCGCAGAAGGGAGTCACAGTCCACGTTGTGGGCGGCGCAGGCCTCGGCCACGGTCTCGCCCCGGCTGGAGGGGCAGCCCAAGCAGTGCATCCCGATGGACAGGAAGATGGGAGCCGTCTGGGGGGCGATGTCCAAGATATCGCCGATGATGGTGTCCTTGGTGATATTGATCATAGTGAAGTGTCCTCCGATTGTGAAATAGGATAGGCAAGATATGCTGTAGTATACCCCACTTTTCGCCGTTTTTCAAGTACCAAGGCAAAAGATTCAGGCTTCAGGCACTTCCGGGAAATGGATCATGTCCAAAAACTCGGTAAAGCTGCCGGCGACAAGGCCCTCCCCCTCCGGGTCGGACAGAAAGTCATTCAAAAATTCGTGGAAGATGTAGTAGATCTTCCCGTAGCCCGCCTCGTCCACGCGGATGTAGTAGGAGTCCCCCGCCTCGTCATCGCAGAAGGGGACCAGATTCATGGGGATGAAGCCGTCCATGGCCTGCCACTTCAGCAGCGTGTCCATGGTGGGGATTTTATCCATCACCGGGTACTTGATGGCTAAAAAGTCCGTCAGGCGGCAGTCCTCCGGATTCAGCTCCGTGCCGGTGGGGAGCAGACCGCCGTTGTAGCGCAGACAGAACTGCCGCAGGTCCTCCGGCAGGCGGAAGCCGTACTGCTCCTCCAGAGTGGTCAGCTCCGCCTCGGTGATCTTGACGGGGTTCTCCAGTTTCCAGGGAATCTCACGCATATATAATCTCTCCTTCCCGCTTTACTCTATCAGGCGCTGACGGTGGACATACAGCCTTGTCTGCGCCAAACTGCTCTCCTCCCGGACCATACACAAAAATTCCCAGCCGTACCGCTCGTAGAAGGAGGTGTGGTCCATAACCAGGTAGAGGGTATCCGCGCCCTGCGCCGCCATATCCTCTGCGATCCGGTGCAGCAGCGCCCCGGCTATTCCACGGCGGCGGTACCGCTCCTCCACGTAGAGGGCGCAGAGGTTGGGGCGCAGATCCTTCCGCTGGTGGAAGTCGTTCTCAATGACTCCCGCGCCGCCTGCGATCTCCCCAGTCTCTTCATCCAAAGCCAAGTACCACTGGGGCACCGGGCCGGGGCCGGCGAGGCTGTCCTCCGTGCTCTCCCAATAGGCATCCTGTGGGATCCCCCACTTGCTGTGGAACCAAGCCGCGGCGTCCCTCTGGCGCTCCGGGCACATCTGAAGGTTTTGGAGGGAGATATTCCTGAGAGCCGCCCTCACTTGGCGAACACCTCGGCGGCGTACCGGGCGGACTGGTTGGCGTCCTTAGCGTAGAAGTCCGCGCCGATCTGGTCGGCAAATTCCTGTGTCACCACCGCGCCGCCCACCATCACCTTGGCCTTTACCCCCGCCTTCCGCAGGGCCTGGATGGTCACGGCGATGTTCTGGGCGGTGGTGGTCATCAGGGAGCTGAGTCCGATCAGCAAAGCTCCCTCCCGCGCCGCGGCCTCCACCACCGCCTCCGGTGTCACATCCCGGCCCAAGTCCACAATGCGGTAGCCGTAGTTCTCCAGCAGCATCCGCACGATGTTCTTTCCGATATCGTGGATATCGCCTTTGACCGTAGCCAAAAGAATGGTGCCCTTGCTCTCCGCCCCTTGGGGCAGGCGCCGGTTAATCACCGTGAAGGCGGCCTTCACCGCCTCCGCTGAGGCCATCAGCTGGGGCAGGAACAGCTCCCCTCGCTCGTACCGCTCCCCCACTGTCTCCAAGACGGGAACAATCCGGCGGTTGACCACGTCAAGGGGGCTCTCCCGCTCTAAAAGGGCCTCGGTAACGGCGGGTACCTCGCTCTTAATCCCCCGGAGGATCAGCTCCTCCAAGCCGGCCTGAAGGCCCTCACCGGCGGTCTGAGGGGCCGCGGCGTAGGCGGCAATGTAGTCCGCACAGCCCTGATCCGCCCCCGAGAGCACCCGGACAGCGGCGATGGTCTCCATCACCGCCGGACAACCGGTGTTCACAATGGCCAAGTTCAGCCCCGCCAACAGGGCGGCAGAGAGGAAGGTACAATTCAGAGCCTCCCGATTGGGCAGGCCGTGAGAGACATTGGACACTCCCAGCACCGTCTTAAACCCCTTCTTCCGACAAAGTCGGAGGGCCTCCGCCGCCGCCATCACCTCCGCACCGCTGACCGAGGCGGCCAAGGTCAAACAGTCGATGAAAAAGTCCTTCTTGGGAATCCCCGCGGCCTCCCCCGCCGCCGCGATCCGCTCCGCCAGAGCGCAGCGGGCCGCAGGCTCAGGGGAGATGCCATCCTCGTCCAAGGTCAGAGCGATGACGGCGGCGCCGTACTTCTTCACGATGGGCAGAACGGCACTTATGCTCTCCGCCGTACCGTTGACGGAGTTCAAAACAGGCCGTCCGCTGTAAAGCCGCGCCGCTTTCTCCAAGGCTTTTGGGTTGGCACTGTCGATGACAAGGGGTAAAGGGGATACCCTTTGCAGCGCCTGCACCAGCTGAGGCAGCGCCTCCACCTCGTCAATATCCGGCAGGCCGGCGTTTACCACCAGGAAATCCGCCCCCTCCCGCTCCTGCGCGATGGCCAGCTCGGCGGCATAGGCGTAATCCCGCCGGTACAGCGCCTCCTTCAAACGCCGCCGACCGGTGGGATTCACCCGCTCCCCCACGGTAGCGATGCTGTCGGCGGTCATCTCCACCACCCGCTGCCAGCCGGCCAGACGACAGATGCCGTCAGGCTGCCGCTGGGTCGGACGACGGCCTGTCAGCAGGGCCTTCACGGCGGCAATGTGCCGTGGAGTGGTACCGCAGCAGCCACCTAAGATGGCCGCGCCCTCCTCCAAAAACGCTGCCATACAGTCCGCAAACTCCTCCGCCCCCACTTGGAACACCGTCTGACCGTCCACCAGCTTGGGGAGGCCGGCGTTGGGCTGGACAACGAGGGGCAGATGGGTACAGCGAACCATCTCCCGCACCATAGGCAGCAGCTCTCGAGGACCCAAGGAGCAGTTGATCCCCACCGCGTCCACCCCCAGAGCCGTCAGTGTCACCGCGGCAGTCCTGGGCTCGGTGCCCAAGAAGGTGCGGCCATCGGCGCCGAAGGTCATGGTGGCGAACACCGGCAGATTGCTGTGCTCCTTAGCCGCCAGAACCGCCGCCTTGCACTCCAAGAGGTCAGACATGGTCTCCACCAAAATCAAGTCCGCTCCGGCTCGGACGCCGGCCTCCACCTGCTCGGCAAAGAGGTCGCAGGCCAATTCGAAGGGCATCTCCCCCATGGGTTGGAGCATGGCCCCCAAGGGGCCGATATCCAGCGCCGTCAGAGACGCGCCAGCCTCCCGGGCCAACCGCACCGCCGCCTCGATATAGGGCGCGGGATCGCACCCCAGCTTGTGGCGGCTGGCGCCAAAGGTGTTGGTGGTGATGATGTCCGCCCCCGACTCCACATAGGCGGCGTGGGTGTCCCGCACCACCTCCGGGGCGCTGAGATTCAAAAGCTCCGGCTTCCCCCCCGCCTGAAGCCCCCGCTCCTGCAGCATGGTGCCCATACCGCCGTCAAACAGATAGTACCGGGTTAAATCCAGCATATGCCTCTCCCCTTTCCCAAATCGTCCATTTTTCCTGTGGTGAAATTGCTGGTATCATACCACCTTTTCCGCCATGAAACAAGAGAAATTCTCACCGGCACGCCAAGACATCCAAATATGTCTCCGCCTCCCGCCGGGAGCGGAACACAGTGATCTCCCGCCCCTCCCCATACCGGGAGAGATACTCATAGATTGCCGGCAGCTGGTCCCGCGGAAAGTCCAGTATCCACTGGCGAAACTCGTCATCTATCGCCTCCTCCACCCAAGGCATGTCCTCCCGCCGATGCCCCACCCGGGCCATTGCCCCGGCCAAGCAGTCCTCCACCGGCAGGTCGAAGAGAAACACGGCGTCGCAGGCGCGCAGACGCGGCTCGATGGTCCGCCGGTAGTTGCCGTCGATGATCCACCGCTCCCCGGCCGCAAGTTCCAAGAGGCGGCGGTCAAATACTTCCTTGGGGACAGTGGTCCGGTCCGGCAGGTGCCAGATCATGTCCAAGTAGTGCAGTGGAAGTCCGGTGATGTCCCGCAGCTGCCGGGCGAAGGTGCTCTTCCCAGAGCCGGGACAGCCCAAGACCAAGGCCCTCTGAAATATAGCTCTCCCCTCCTGTTGAAAAGCCCAACCGTTTTCAGTTGGGCTTTGATCATTCAATCCGATAAAGACGCGCCGATGACCACAAAATGCTCCGCCTTCCTGTCGTATACTGACCAGCAGCCGGTGCCCCACCAGTCACTGCCGTCCTCGAAATAGTTGGACCAAGTGTCGTTCCAGCAGAACACCTCCAAGGCCGCTCTGTCCGGGAACAGGACGTGGTTCAGGCGCTCAAAGTCCCCCAACCAGTAGGGCACCCCATAGGGTGGGTGAAGAAAAGCGTAGCCATAGCAGAAACGATCTGTATCCGTCCGCCAATTCCAACAGGCGCCGGGCTTATAGGCGTCCCTCCGGGTCTTGCAACGCCGCGTATCCTTTGGAATAAAAAGCAGCTCCTCGCCGGTAATGGGGACGGCCTCCATCTTCTCCGGCTCCACCCGTACCTGAAAGCCGCCTTTTGTCCAGTGGTTTGAGATCCGCTTCCGACCATTCAGCAGTTTAAAGGCCGTCACCACCGCCTCCCTATGGCTCTCCTCCCCCTGGTACGCCCCGTCAGAGCGGAGGATCACATAGTCCAGAAGGCACTCGCTGTACTCGTTTTCTATCAGCCTGTACCCCTCGTGGTCCGTCAGCTCCGTCATCATGTCAGCTCCCCCCTTTGATACGCCTCCAGCGCCCGGTCCAGCACCGGCTCCAGCCTCAGGTAGTCCTCATAGCTCTCCGAGAACTCCAAGGGAATGTCGCACAGCTCATGCAGTACCCAGTCCACATAGTCCCGCCAGTAAAGTCCCTCACCGTAGTAGTCCGCCACAAAGGGCCTCGCCGCCGGCGCCACATCCTCCTCCCGAAACTTCCCGTCACAGTACCGCAAAAAGAAGTCCGTCCCAGCCATCTCCCCCAGCCGCACCGCCTCCAAGGGCTCCTCCCGGTGCAGATCCCCCAGCATATGCCGCCGGACCAGCCAAGTGAAGAAGAAGCCAATATGGGCACAGGCCCTCCGGGAGATCTCCAGACAGTCCCCCTCCGACAGCCCCGCCGCCTCTTTTTTCTCCAACTCACAGTAGGTCCGCAAAGCCTCATCATACAAATAGTCCATCCGATCCAGATACATAACGGCCTCCCCTCTAAAAATAACTCCTAACTGAAAAAGGCGGGTCCACCCGCCTTTTTCGCAAGTGGCCCGCCGATCTTACGCCCGGGGATGCGCCTTTTGGTACACGTCCTTGAGCTTCTGCTTCACCATATGGGAGTAAATCTGCGTGGAGGAGATATCCGCGTGGCCCAGCATCTCCTGAATGGAGCGCAGATCCGCGCCGTTCTCCAACAGGTGGGCGGCGAAGGAGTGGCGCAGGGTGTGGGGCGTGATGTCCTTCTTGATCTGCGCCTTTTCCTGATAGTGCTTGATAATCTTCCAGAACCCCTGACGGCTCATCCGCTCACCATTCATGTTCACAAACAGCGCCGGCTCCTCGTTGTAGAGGATAATCTGGGGGCGGATCTCCCGCACGTACTCCTGCAGAGCTTTGATGGCTCCAGTGTAGAGAGGGATCACCCGCTCCTTCCCCCGGCTGCGGCACCGGACCAGACCGGCGCTGAAGTTCACATCGTCCAAATTCAGGGCGATCAGCTCACTGACGCGGATGCCGGTGGCGTAAAGGAGCTCCAGCATGGCATGGTCCCGGTAGCCCTTGGCGTCCACGCACTGGGGCTGATCCAAAAACAGCTCCACCTCCTTGCCAGTGAGGATCTCCGGATACTTGCGCTCTGAGCGCGCCGCCGTGACCCCCTTGGCAGGGTTTTGTCTGATGACGCCGCGGCCCATCAGATAGGTATAAAAGGATTTTAGGGAGGCCACACCGCGGGCCACACTGGACGCGGACTTGCCGTGGCCGGCCATGTAGGTCATGTAGCTCTCCACCTCTTTGGAGGTGCACCGCTCCACCGCGGGGCCTTCGGTAAGCTTTAAGTACGCCTCAAACTGGCGCACATCCCGCAGGTAGGAGGATACCGTATTCTCCGAGGAGCGCCTCTCATCCTTGAGATATGTTCTGTATGCTTCAATGTAGTTGACCAAAAAAGAGGCCTCCCCTCCCGGGAGTCCTTCACGGGACGCCGCAGGCGCGCCCTGAACTCCCCCGGCCATCCAAGGCCGGTATCATAATTTTTTTACTTTGCCGGGCAGAAAACAGGGAAGGGGCGCTCCCCTCCTCAGCCGACCAAGGCCGGCTCTGTCAGCACACCCAGCGCCAAGTGAAAGAGATTCGGAGTGATGTAGCGTTCAAAGCACACCCCGATCATCAACAGCACAACACAGACAAACAGCCGGTAGAAGCAGCTCCCGTCATAGAGCACCGGCGCACACCGCTTTCCCCGCGGCCAAGGCAGCAGAGACGAGGCCGCACGCCAAGCGTAAGACCCCAGCCAAAGGAAGCAGGGGAGGGTAAACACCAGCCGCACACCTAACGCCCCTAAGGCCAGCACCGCGCCTTGGCGACCATAGACCTGAACGAAGCAGGCGATGGCAAACATACTGGTGAATCCGAAAGCCCCGGCAAGAGCCGGGACCGCCAGCGTCCCAATGGCCGTGAAGCCGAAGAGGAAGCAGAGCACCACCGCCCCGTAGTAGAGGCGCACCGCCGTCAGCAACGGCACCGCACTCTCCACCCCCCGCCGGAACAGCTCGCAGTAGCCCGTCAAATACTCCGAGAGCATCAGCTGGGCGTGGTCACCGCAGTAGCCGGCATAGGCATAGCCACCCGCCGCCCCTAAAAGAAACAGGAGCGAGAGACACAGCATCTGCACAGTAGGCGCCTCCGCACCCTGCATCCGCCGCACAAAGGATCGAAACCCCACAGTCATCACCTCACAGCTATCCTATGAGGGAGCTTGTTCGCTTAGAAGTCCTTGTCCATTCTCACGCCACCGGTTCATCCCGGAACCACCCCAAGGGAGACACACCGCTCCGTGATCTTCTATTACTATAGGCCATTTTGGGAAATTTATCAAGTTCATTTCCACAACTTCCTCGTTTTTGTTTGTTATGCCAAAATATTATGTTAACTGCGTTATGTAAACTGTAGATACCAAAAGAGCGGGGCGGCGTTACCGCTGCCCCGAAACACATAATTTAGGGCCTAATCTCCCAAAATTCCACTATATATGGACATCTTCCGCTTTTTGTCCTTCAACCCGGCTTCCACTTGATTTTTCGCATGCTTTGGGCCGCTCCGCAGATTTTTGTTGTTTTTCACCAAAGCGTTTTTTCCACAGGCGGTGGATAGAGGCTGCTCTGATCGGTTCATCGACTTATGTAACCGCCTCTTTCTCACCGCCGTTTGGTGCTTCTGCGCCCCTTCTTTCGCCCCCCAAGGAGCGCCGCCAGCAGACCGCCCAGCGCAGCGCTCAGACCCAGAGCAAAGATCTGACTTCCCACAGTCAGTCCCTCACCGAAGGCCAGAGCCACGAGCAGTATCACTGCCAAAAACAAAAACGCGCACCCCAGACACAGCGGCAGCCGCCCGTGCTGTTCCCGCCGCAGAAAAACCATAGAGGAGAGAAGGACAGACAGGAACGCCGACAGACAAATCAGCACCGGTGCCCTCCCCTCCCCTACCGCCTCCTTGGCGATCAACAGCGCGTTGATGAGCTGGAGCAGGAGGTAGCACCCCACGATTCCCAGCACATTCAAGCCCACCATCTTCCAATCAATCCCGCTCTTTTTGGACTCCGGCATATGAAACCTCCCGTTGATCGCAACCCGCCTCCGCCAATTATGCGGCTGAGGACAGGTTCCCGATGTTTGTTACAACATATTTGTAAAGAGTTTCATTTATGCGTTTCTGCGCATAAGAATCCTCCGCCAAAGGAACAATAGAGGCACCCAACGCTTTTTGACAGGAGGCAAATCTATGGAGAAATCGGAACGGCGCTACGAAATCGTCAAGGAGCTGTTTCTTCCCTGCACCACCAGTCTGCTGCCCCACAACTGTGAAATTGAGGAGCGGCAGCTATCCTCTCCTTGGGACTATGTGCGCTCTCTCTACCCCGGCCAGCAGGATGCCCTGTTCTCCGAGAGCGAGGAGGAGGGCAACCCGGCCATTGAGGTGACCTTCGACAGCGGCCAGCGGCACAAGTATACGTTTCATCCGCTATAGGCGCAAAAAAGAGAAGGGGACATTTTTGTCCCCTTCTCTTTTTGTCCTCGCCGCTCTCGGCACCGAGGAGGTCGATAAAACTTACCTCTCAAATAAAACGTCGTCCTTTACATAGAAGGTGTCGAACCGTCCGTTTTTATAGAGGATGTCCACCACCGTGCCGGTGAATACAGGGTATTTTCCGTCGTTCTTCGGCAAGCCCTCCCCGGCGATTCTCCGCATCGCGTCGGACAGCTCGACTAAGCGGAACGCCGGCCCCTTCTCCGGAGGCAGGACCACTATGTCCACTTGGTAGACCCGGGGATCCAGTCCGTAGAAGAGGCGGCTCTCCTCCCGCAAGCTGCGAACATGGTACGTCCCGCCCCAGCAGCGTGCGGAGAACTGCTGGTAGAGCTTTTCCGGCATGTTGTAGATCTCCACCTCTCCCCTCCCCTGCTGGTTTCGGATGGCGAAGCGGTAGTCGTGGTGGTATCGAATGGTGGATGTCCGGCTGAGTATGAACAGCTCACCGCTTCGGAGGACCAGTTCCCCGTTTAGCATCCGCTTGGCGTCCCGCTGCTCACAGATCCCCGCCCAAACGCCCATCAGGCCCACAGCAAAGAAGAGCAGAAAAAAGAACGCGACAAGGGCGATCGACCAAGGTGAATAGCGCAGAGGGTAGCCCTCGTCCGAGCCGGACAGCATCGCCGCAATGGGTATAGCGAAGAAAACGAAGGGTGGCAGAGCACTGTGCAGCAGGGAGGGGATAAAGATTTTCGCCTTCCGCTTACTTCCCTGCACACTCATTTTCTCGTAGTGTCCCCAGACGCTCAAATCTGCGTCACCTCCCCAAAGACCGCATTAGATTCTACATTGTTTCACAATAAACCTGGATGGCCTCGGCGAAGAAGGCCGTACAGCCTATTGCCACCTTCCCGTCGTAGTAGGCGGCGAAGCGGGGGTCTTGGGTGTACAGCTCTTTCATAGTCATCTGGGCTCGGGGTGAACAGGGGCACCCCCAGCACTTCTCCAGCCAAGCTCGGTGGAGTCGGCAAGCCTCTTGGGCGGTCCTGCCGGCGGGGTCGCCCTCCTCCATGGCCCGCCGCAGCAGGGTCAGGTATTCCTCCGACAACAGTTCCCCCTCCCGCCACTGCTCCTCTGTTATGCCGGCGGTGTACTGTCCATAGGTTGTCATAGCCTCCTCACCATAGCGCTCCCGGCACTCCGCACCGTACCGCGCCTCGTTCTCCGCCAACGCCTGCACTCTTGTCTGAGCAAATCTCTCCGAATTTGTCATGGTTTGTTCTCCTCTCATAGTTTTAACGGCGCAGGCCACGGCCTCGATGACCGCCTCCAGCCTGTCCCGTTCCGCTTGGAGGCCGCGCAGTTGGTTCTCCAGTACCGCCGCCCTGTCCAAAGAGGGGTCGTCTAACAGGCGCTGAATCTCCCGCAGGGGCAAGCCCATGCTCCGATAAAGGAGAATCTGCTCCAAGCGATCCACCTCCTGCGTCCCGTACAGGCGGTAGTCGTTGCCAGCATCTCTGCCCGGCCGAAGCAGTCCGATGGCGTCGTAGTACCGCAAGGTTCGGGGCGTCAGCCCGGTCAGCGCCGCGATCTGCTGCACGGTGTAGTCCATTGCGCTCACCTCCAAAGAGAAGGATAGCCCATGACGCAGCGTCAAGGTCAAGAGTTTTTGAAGAAAAACAAACTTTTTACTTATAGAGCATGGATTACTCCGCAGTATTAGGACAGCAGCACCGCGCGCCGCTGTCCTAATACTGTGATCTTACTCCACTGTCGCCCGGTGGAATACCTTTTTGCCCTTTTTGATGATGAGTCCCTCGCCTTGGAAGGCCTCCGCGTTCCAGCTCTGATCAATGTCCGCCACCTTCTTGTCGGCCACGCTGACGCCGCCCTGTTGGATCAGCCGTCGGGCCTCGCCTCGGGAGGAGGCCAAGCCGCAGGCTACCAGCAGGCCCACCGCGCTGATCTGTCCATTCTCGAAGTCGCTGTCCTTCAGGACGGTGGAGGGCATGCTCTCCCGGTCCCCTCCGCCGCCGAAGAGGGCCTTGGCCGCGGCTTGGGCCCTGTCGGCCTCCTCTTTGCCGTGGACCAAATTGGTCAGCTCCCAAGCCAGAATCTCCTTGGCCTTGTTCAGCTGGCTTCCCTCCCAGCCATCCATCTCGTTGATCTGCTCCAAGGGCAGGAAAGTGAGCATCCGGATGCACTTGAGCACATCCGCATCGTCGATGTTCCGCCAGTACTGGTAGAAATCATAGGGGCTGGTCTTGTTGGGATCCAGCCACACCGCGCCGGAGGCGGTCTTACCCATCTTCTTTCCCTCGCTGTTGAGGAGCAGCGTGATAGTCATGGCGTGGGCGTCCTTCCCCAGCTTACGGCGGATCAGCTCTGTGCCGCCCAGCATATTGCTCCACTGGTCGTTGCCGCCGAACTGCATGTTGCAGCCATAGTGCTGGAACATGTAGTAGAAGTCGTAGGACTGCATGATCATGTAGTTGAACTCCAAGAAGCTGAGGCCCTTCTCCATGCGCTGCTTGTAGCACTCAGCCCGGAGCATGTTGTTCACGGAGAAGCAGGCGCCTACCTCCCGCAGGAGCTCCACATAATTGAGCTTCATCAGCCACTCGGCGTTGTTGAGCATGATGGCCTTCCCCTCGCCGAAATCAATAAACCGCTCCATCTGTTTCTTAAAGCAGTCACAGTTGTGCTGAATGGTCTCCGGGGTCATCATGGAACGCATGTCTGTTCGGCCAGAGGGGTCTCCCACCATGCCGGTGCCGCCGCCGATTAGGGCGATGGGCCTGTTGCCCGCCATCTGAAGCCGCTTCATCAGGCACAGAGCCATGAAGTGGCCCACATGGAGGCTGTCCGCCGTGGGATCAAAGCCGATGTAGAAGGTGGCTTTGCCGTTGTTGATCATCTCCCGGATCTCCGCCTCGTTTGTGACCTGCGCAATCAAGCCGCGGGCCACTAATTCTTCGTATACTTTCATATTGAATCTCCTTTATTTATTGATTATTATCTATTATTTATAAATTTATTGATTTATATGATTCGATGATTATTACATATACGGTATTCTATGTGATCACCGTCGCTGATACACACAGTCTATCACACCGTTCTCCTGCCGCAGGGCTGTCAAACAAAGTGTCAACGGCGGCCTGCCCTCTGGGAACAGAGGCGTTCCATTCCCCAGCAGGATGGGCATGATGGACAGGTGGAACTCGTCAATCTCCCTTATGCACTGGCGGATCAGATCGGCACCACCGCAGATCCAAATATCGCCTCCCTCCTCCTGCCGCAGGCGATGGAGCAGCTCCGTCGGGGAACCGTCTACAAATCGGCACTCCGGTGTGTCGATCTCTGGTCGGTGGGTCAGGATATAGGTCTCCAGCCCTTGGTAGGGCCAGCAGTCCGGGGACAACTCCTCTGTCACCTGCCGGTAGGTTCGAGCACCCATAAGCACGGTATCAACTGTGTGGATGAAGGCCTCGTAGCCATAATCCCCCATGTAGTCTGGATCCTGACCTCCCAGCCAGCCTACACCGCCGCCGGCATCGGCAATGTACCCATCCAAGCTGAGAGAAATGTATAAAACCACCCTCCGCAAGCGCTCCTCCTCTCTCGCACGCAAAAACGCCCTCTGTCCCGCAGGACAGAGGGCGAACAACACGCGGTACCACCTCTATCGCACCGGCCCCTCACGGGGACGGCCTCATGGGGTCTCAAAAGACCCACCGCGCGGTATCGGGCGCACCCGGCGGAGCCTACTGTCCCACATGAGAGTTCGGTCCGCTGCTCCGGGAGGTATTCACACCGCATCCCTCTCCCCCTTCCACCATGCGGGGGCTCTCTTGGCAGGGCAGTACGGCGCTACTTCTTCCCATCGTCGCGTTATGTGGCATTATAGCGGGAAATACCTGCTTTGTCAAGGGGGGACTCTGATCAAAAAGCACAGGCCCTTCAGGGGCTGAGGATGATCTCTCCAGTATAAATTGTTCTCAGAACCTTATGGATAATGGCGGCAAACTACCGAAGGCCCTTGTCTAAGGCCAAAAGGTCAACGGCTTCCTCCTATGACTCCAGTCCGCTTGATGATCTCCATTATTCCTGTTTTTGCAATATCATGCATGCGCTTTTGCTTTACATATTAAAAGAGCCGGACAGAATTCTTCTGTCCGGCTCTTTTGCCGCTTTTTCCCCGTTCCCGCCCTCGCCGCATCATGTCAACGCATGGTAGTGCTGTGTGCGATGTGCCATTTGCTATTGTACAGCGTGCAGGGCTTTATTGTGCAATGGAGGATCGAACTCCGCGCTGCCCCTCCGCGTTACCATATAACAGGCCCTCAACAGGGCATGCGTTCGCCCGTGATGCGGCTACCACTATATTCTTTTTATCCTTTTACAGCAGCTCCGTGGTCCAGTTGGCCGCTTGGATGGCACCGTCCACTTGGCGAAGCCGGGCAGACATCTGATCCACCTGCTTCTGGTAGTCCTGTACAGATATGGTGCTTAAAATCTTGATCTCCGACCGGGTGGCCCGGCGGCTAAGGCCGCTGGCTTGACGTAGAAATTCCCGATAAGCCTCCACCTTGATCTTCAGGCAGTCCCTTTTCGCCAGCAGGGCCGTTAAAGTGCCCTCGACGGTAACGGTCTGGCTGTTGGTGCGGTTGATCCGCTCCATCAGCTCCTCCAGCTGAGCGATGCAGTCGTCCAGCTCATGGAGCAGGGCCACCGGATCCTCGGCGGGTTTCTCCCCCTCTTGGACGGTGGCGTTCTGGTTCAGACGCTCCTGAAGCTGGTAGATTCGCTTCTGCAAGTCGCTGCGCAGCTGTAGTGCCTCCGCTAATTTCATATGATCGTCTCCTTTTTAATTCTGCTCGGTTTGGTCTGTGCGCCGCCAGCATGGATATTGTATCTGCGACTCTAAGTTTTTTCGCTATTATTTTACGTCTCTGCCCCGCCGCTCTCTAAGTACAGCGGCAGAAATCGGGCGATACTCTCCGCGATACAGTCGATGTTCTCTGTTTTCAATATGGTATCCTTTTTTGTCCGCAAATGGGGGATATAGTACCCTAAACCGCCTACATACCGGCAGGCCGTAGTAGCTACATGGAATTTGAACTTCCGGTGGTCCGAGGGGTAGTAGTTAAGCCCCTTGGTCAAAATCTGTGCCTGCACCGCCGCTGTGTTCTGAAATCCCTCCTCCAACGCCGAGAGCAGCTTCTCATCCCATCGGCAGGGGCGGCTTGGCATCAGCAGCAGGTGATCCCCGTCTCCCACGCAGTCGAAGTTGAGGTAGAGACAGCTTTGAGCGGCATTGGGATGGGCCTTTTTGAATGCCCCGGCTCCCAAGAGATTGCGGGCGTTGTTGTCGAAGAACACAATGCACACCCGGTCATCCCTGTGCACAATCTTGGCGATGGCCAGCAGGGCCAGTACGCCGGAGGTGTTGCCGTTGGCGTTGCTCAAATTGGCTGGTCCGAAGGCGGCAAAAAACAGCAGCCCCACCAGCAGAATCAAAAAAAGCGGCAGCATCAGACCCGGCTGATTTAAGGGAAAGGACACGGCAAAGGACGCCGCCAGCGCCAATACGATCAGTATCAAGGCTACCAAGGCGTGGTAGAGCACATGGGCAGCTACGTTGGTAGGCGAGACGAAGTCCGGCACAACCATGCGGGAGGCGGTGTCGTAGTGGGCAGTGAAAAACACCGCCGCCCGGTCCGGGTCCCCGGCCACCACGTTGATACTGCCGTTGGTTCTGCCATACCGTTCCTCGGAAGCTCTCCATCCGGACCGGCGCAGCTCCCGCAAAAGCCATTCCCGGAAGTCCGACTTCTGGGCGAAATTCCTGCGCACCGGGTAGAGCCGTAGCAGCACATCCTTGATTTTCTCGATATATTCCATATCGCTCCTCTCCCAAACCCTACGTTGGTATGTTCCGCTTGTAGTCCTCTGCCGCCGCGATCAGCTCCTCCGCGCTCTGGCGCATGGCCTTTGTCACCTCCGCACCGCCGGTGAGACGGGCCAGCTCATCCATGCGGCCCTCCCGGTTCAGCTCCGCCACAGCGGTGTGGGTGCGGCCCTCCCGCTCCCCCTTCTCCACGGAGAAGTGGGTGTCGGCCATGGCGGCCAGCTGGGGCAGATGGGTGACACAGAGCACCTGCTTGTGCCGGGACACTTGGGCCAGCTTCTCCGCCACCTTCTGGGCAGCACGGCCGGACACGCCGGTGTCCACCTCGTCAAAGACCATGGTGCCGATGCTCTCATTCTCCGCCAGCACGTTCTTCAGTGCCAGCATGATCCGGGCCAGCTCACCGCCGGAGGCCACCTTGTGGATGGGCTTCAGCGCCTCCCCCACGTTGGCGGACATGAGGAAGCGGACTTCATCCCCTCCGTTCTCCCCCAGCTCCATCTCACCAAACTGGATGGCAAAGCGGACCTTGGGCATACTCAACTGCCGCAGCTCCTCCTGAATACGGCGCTCCAAGGCCTCCGCCGCGGACTTTCTGGCCTCTGTCAGGGTCTTGGCCGACTCCTTTGTCCGCTTCTCCTGCTTACGCAGTTCCTTCTCCAATCGGGCGATGGTATCGTCGGCGTACTTGATGCCGTCCAGCTCCTGCCGGCACTTATCCAAGTAGGCCAGCATGTCCCCCACAGTGGGACCGTACTTCTTCTCCAAGCGGTAGAGCTGATCTGACCGGCTCTCCACTGCATCCAGCTCCGCTGGGGAGAAATCGTAGCTCTCCCGCAGATCCCGGACGGTCTCACCAATGTCGTAGACCTCGCTCTCCACAGCCTCCAAGCGGCTGGTCAGCTCCACAAACTGCTCCCCCATCCCCCGGACAGCCCGCAGGGCGTTCTCCGCTTCCCGCAGCAGGGCCACGGCCCCCATACTTTCGTCAGAGCCGTTGAGGCAGTAGGCCGCCCCTTGGACGGCGGAGAGGAACTTCTCCCCGTTGCGCAGGATGTTACGGCGCTCCGCCAGAGTCTCCTCCTCCCCCTCCTTCAGCTCCGCCCGCTCCAGCTCGTCGATCTGGTGGCGCAGGGTGTCTACACGGCGCTCCCGCTCCGCCTCATCCATAGCCAAGGACTTGATCTTTTTTCGAATCTCCGCCATGGTCCGGTACTCTGTCTGATAGGCCTGCAAAATCTCTCCCGTGGCACCAAAGCTGTCCAAATAGGCGCAGTGGCGCTCCTCATCCAAGAGGAGCTGGCCGTCGTGCTGGCCGTGTATGTTCAGAAGGCTGCTGCCGATTTGGCGCAGCAGCGCCACGGTGATGGGCCGTCCGTTGGCCCGGCAGGTATTCTTTCCGTCGGCGTAGATTTCCCTCTGTAGGAGCAGTTCACCGCCCTCGGCACTGACACCACTCTCCTCCAGCACAGTCAGATCCTCCGGCACGCCGGAGAACAGGGCGCTGACAAAGGCCTTGCCAGCCCCAGTACGGATCAGATCCCGGGGTGTCCGCTGGCCCAGCACCGCGCCCATGGCATCAATCACAATAGACTTACCAGCGCCGGTCTCACCAGTGAGGACATTGAAGCCGGGGTGGAAGGCGATCTCAGTCTCCTCGATTACCGCGATATTCTCAATGTGCAGCAGCTCCAGCATAGCTCTACTCCTTCTTCTGATCTCCGCCGGAGAGGAGAAGCATCTCCCCGATCTCCGCACAGAACCCGTCGGCAGACCGGCTGTCCCGCATCACCAAGAGCACGGTGTCCTCTCCGGCCAGCGTACCCACCAGATAGGGCAGTTCCATGCTGTCAAGTGCCGCGGCAGCGCCGTTGGCCAGTCCCAGCAGCGTCTTAACCACCACTATGTTTTGAGCACAGTCGATGCTGAGGACGCTCTCGCGGAAGATGGTGCGCAGCTTGTCCGCCACATTCAGCCCGCTTTGCCGGACAGACACGGCGTAGCGGTATCGCCCCCGGCCCACCGGCTCTTTGATCAGATGCAGCTGCTTGATGTCCCGGGAAATGGTAGCTTGGGTGCAGGAAATTCCCTCCCGCTGCAATCGCTCCATCAGCAGCTCCTGTGTGTCAATATCCTCCCGGGCGATAATCGAGAGGATTTTTCCCTGTCGTTCATTTTTCATAGGGCAGCACCCCCGTCATCTTGATCCGCAGGATCTCGTAGATACTCTTGTCAGATAGGCGAATCAGCTCCGTCTCATAGCGGGAGTTTTTGATCACGACCTCGTCTCCCGCGCGGAGGGAAAAGGCCCGTCCCCCGTCCACCGACAGAAACACCGGCTTGCGCCCCACATCCCGGGGCCGCACTGAGATGGTACTGGTGGCGGACATCACATAGGAGTTGGACTGAATCGAGTGGGCGCAGATGGGGCTGACTACAAAATTTCTGGCTGTGGGCTCCACGATGGGCCCTCCGGCGGAGAGGGAGTAACCGGTGGAACCGGTAGGCGTAGCTACCACCACGCCGTCCCCCTCGATAACACCCAAGGCCGCCATTCCCACCATCACATCCAAACGGATAATCCGGGCCACGGCCCCCTTTGTCACCACCGCATCGTTGAGACCGCAGTTGTCGTAGACCCGCCGCCCCTCCCGAAATACGGACACGTCCAACATCATCCGCCGCTCCCGCTGAAACTGGCCGACGGCCAGATTTTTGAGAAGGTGCATCTCGTTGCGCTCCAGCTCCGACATGAAGCCTAAGCTCCCCATATTTACCCCCAGCATGGGGAGCCCCCGCATGGCCGCGGTTTTAGCCAAGTGGAGAATGGTCCCGTCGCCTCCAAAGGTAATGATCATGCTGCTGTTGCGCAGCTCTTGGTGCAGCGGCCGGGTGGGCACAGGGCACTCCCCGCCCTCCATACGGAAGGGCAGACAGAACACCGTGCGGATCCCTGCGGCGTTGAGGATCTCCGCAGCCTCCCTTGCCGCCACCAGCCCTGTATCCCGGTAGGGATTGGGGCACAGTATGACTTTCTTCATTCCATCTAACCCTCCTTCAGCGCACCGTGGGACTCCTCCACCAGAGCGTACAGCTCGGGGACATGCTCCTCGCCTGTCCCCAAGCCAAGATAGCCCAAATACTCTATGTTCCCCTCGGGCCCTCGAATGGGAGAATATGTGATATCAAGCACTGTAAAGTTATTTTCCTTTGCATATTCAAGAAAGTGCTCCAGCACCTCCAAATGGATGGATGCCTCTCGGACCACACCTTTTTTTCCTACCTTGTCCTTCCCGGCCTCAAACTGGGGCTTGATCAGGCATACCACATGTCCCCCCTCCCGGAGGACAGCGGCTACCGCGGGCAGGATAAGCTTGAGGGAGATGAAGCTCACATCTATGGAGGCAAAGTCCGGTGCCTCCAAAATCAAATCACGGCTGAGGTAACGGGCATTGGTCCGCTCCAAGCAAACCACCCGAGGGTCGCTGCGGAGCTTCCAAGCCAACTGACCGTATCCCACATCCACAGCGTAGACTGTGGATGCTCCATTTTGCAGCATACAGTCCGTAAAACCGCCGGTGGAGGCCCCTACATCCATGCAGACCTTCTCTGTCAAATCAATGGGCCAGAGGGCCATGGCTTTCTCCAGCTTCAATCCCCCCCGGCTGACATAGCGCAGGGCGCTGCCCCGGACCTCCACAACGGCCTCCGCCGCTACCGGAGTTCCCGGCTTATCCACACGCTGTCCGTTTACGAATACCAAGCCGCTCATAATGGTGGCTTGAGCCTTCTGCCGGCTCTCCTGAAGCCCGCTCTCCACCAACAGTACGTCAAGTCGCGTCTTTGCCATGGCACACCTCACAAACTGCCTGTACAATCCCCTTGGCGTCGATGCCCACGCTCTCCCGCAGCTGGGACGCACTGCCTTGGTACACGAAGCGGTCACCGCAGCTGAGAAGCCGCAGTCCCCGAAGGGTAATCCCCCACGCCAGCACAGCCTCGCACAGCCGCTGGCCCACACTGCCGGTATGGAAGCACTCCTCCGCCATTACCAAGGCACCGGTTTTCTCTGCACTGCGCAGCACCAGCTCCGGATCCAGAGGAGCGATACAGTTGAGCTTGATCACCTCCGCCTGCAACCCACGCTCAGAGAGTATATCGGCGGCTTGGAGAACCTCGTTTACCATGGTACCGTAGGCCGCAAGGGTCACATCTGTTCCCTCCCGCAGACAGGCGGCGGCGGTGCCATTCCAGCCGGCAGTATACCGGCCCTCTCCCCCGCGGGGATAGCGCAGGGCCACAGGTCCTGTCTCCTCTAAGACAGCGTGGCGGAGCATATCCCGCAGCTCTTGGAAGCTGGCTGGGGAGTAGAGTGTCATATTGGGAATGGCGCTCAGATAGGCTGCGTCAGCCAAGCCGTGGTGAGTAGCCCCGTCGGCTCCCACCAGTCCGGAGCGGTCAACACCAAAGACGGCATGGAGATTTTGCAGGGCCACGTCATGGATCAGCTGGTCATAGCCACGCTGCAAAAAAGAGGAGTACACCGCGAACACCGGCACCATCCCCTGCTTGGCCATGCCGCCAGTCATAGCTACCGCGTGACCCTCGGCAATGCCGACGTCAAAAAACCGATGCGGGTAGTACCGGGAGAAGTTCTCCAGTCCGGTACCCTCCGCCATAG
The DNA here is from genome assembly GCA_947572235.1 of uncultured Clostridia bacterium. GTDB lineage: Bacteria > Bacillota > Clostridia > Oscillospirales > Oscillospiraceae > CAJFPI01. Next base: position 16,899 of record CANPBB010000012.1, on the reverse strand, counting down.
CCGCAGTGACAGCGCAGACCCGGCTGTCTCCGGCAGCTATCTCCTCCAAAGTCTGACCAAACACAGCGGAGAAGTCCGCTTTCTTCTCCTTGGAGATGCCTGTCTCCAACTCAAAAGGTCCCACTCCGTGGTAGCGGTTGGGATTGCGCTCCGCGGGAGGATAGCCCCGGCCCTTCTGGGTCTTTACATGGACCAGCACCGGGCTGTTCAGCTCCTTGGCCCACTCCAAGGTGGTACACAGCCGTTCAATGTTGTGTCCGTCCACTGGTCCCAAGTAAGTGAAGCCCATGTCCTCAAACATGGTGCAGGGCCAGAACATCTTCTTCAGAGCGGTCTTGATTTTATGGTTGAAGCGGTACAGTCCCTTCCCGCCAAGCAGGTGGGCCATCAGGCGGCGATAGTTCTTCTTAAAGGTATAGTAGCTCTTGCGTGTACGGATGGAGGCCAAGTGGCTGGAGATGCCCCCGACATTGGGGTTGATGGACATACCGTTATCGTTCAAAATCACAATCAGCGGCTCGTGGGAGTCACCCGCGTCGTTGAGTCCCTCATAGGCCAGCCCGCCGGTGAGTGCCCCATCCCCCAAAAGGGCCAATACACGGTAGTCCTGCTGCTGTAAAGTCCTTGCCCTTGCCATTCCTAACGCCACCGATACGGAGTTGGAGGCGTGGCCGGCAATAAAGGCATCGTGGTCGCTCTCCATGGGCTTGGGAAAACCGGCTATGCCGCCGAACTGGCGCAGGGTGTGCATCAGCTCAGCGCGACCGGTGAGAATCTTGTGGACATAGCACTGGTGGCCCACATCAAAGACCAAACGGTCCCGTCCGGTGTCAAACACCCTGTGGACGGCCACTGTCAGCTCCACCGCCCCTAAGTTGGAGGCCAAGTGTCCCCCAGTCTTGGAGACGGTCTGGAGCAAAAAAGTGCGCAGCTCACCGCAGAGGGCGTCTAACTCCCTCCGAGAGCAGCTGCGCAGATCCGCTGGGGAGTGGATTTGTTCAAGCACCGGTATTTTCTCCCTTACTTTTCTCGATAGAACACATGGATCACACGGCCTACAGCATAGACCACCTTTGTGCTGCAGCTCATGGCGAAGGTCTTGCCCAAGGCCTTGCCGCCAATGGTGAGACCGGAGACCAGAGCCGTCACCGCCAAGGACAGCAACACCCCCTGTACGGAGAGGTGACGCTGGAGCTCCACCACGATCACCGCCGCGGTAGTACCACTGACGATGCCACAGATATCGCCAACCACGTCATTGCAGAAGCTGCTGACCTTGTCGGCCCCCCGGATCAGCCGCAGGGCCTCCTTGGCCCCCGGCTCCCGGTGGGAGGCCATAGAGTGGAAGGGCTTCTCGTCGGCGGCGGTAACCGCCACGCCGATGATGTCAAACAGAATACCTAACCCAATAAACCCCGCCAAAATGGCAAAGGAGGCGGCTAAAGAGGCGGCGCCGAGGAGCTCGCTGGAGATTACGCTCAGCGCGGCAGAGAGGCAGATGGAGATAAAAAAGACGCGGATGGGCCAGCTGAACCGGCTAGGCTTTTTGGCCGGCTTATGCTCGGCCTTGTTCTTGGGTTTTCGAATGTCGTCCTGTGTGTCCAAAGCGGTGAATACTCCTCTCAATTATGGTCAAAGGGTACAGCTTCTGTCCATATCTCCGCTTGAAACAGTGATACGGCTCTAAATAAATCCGGCTTGCCCAACTGGGAAAGCCGGTTGTAAAAAAGCTAAGGCGGCGGCAGCAGATGGAGTAAATCTTACGGCTTAAGGTACGGGTAGGATTTCCCCAAGGCACGCCTCTCGTTGCCGATCAGGTGGTTTCCCTTTCAGCGCCCAGCCGCGGCGTTGCCGGCCACGGGACCCGATTGCCACTGAGTCCGCACTGCAATCCCCCATCTGCCCAAGGACATGACAGCCTAGGTGTTTTCCACCACAGTCTTACCGTTTCCTAGCCTCTTTTGCAAAAAGACTTTCAAGGAGCTATACGCACTGTCCCTGGCCGGGGACCATGCGCCTCAACGCTCCTATCCGTGCCTTTTCACGCAAGGCAGGCTACTCCGCGCACAGCGTTCACGGCTCTATGGCCGGGTAGCACCGCAACGCGGGTTCCAGCCTGAGTCGTACACAGGTCGAAGTTACCAACAAGGGAGTACGCCTGTGCACAAGTTCAGGTCTCCACGGGGGCAGGGTCGTCCTCCCCATGCCATTGGGGAACGCCCTACACCCGCAAGCGCGGGGATCCGCGCTTTCCACTCAGCACCCACCCCAAACTGGGCGTAAGAAGCAGGCACCAAGGGTTTCACAGCTATGCCCTTAAAAGGATTTTTAGGCCCTTCTTCAGAACCGGCAGGTCTGACTAGGATACTGCGCCGCCGCTCAGCGTTATATAGTATAGCACATCTTTTTCCAGAGCACAAGATATTCTGTATATTTTAATGGAATATTCACAGTTGAAAAAATGGCTTCAACATGGTAACATGTCAAGCAGTTATGCCATGATTTTCCCATATTCTAAAGAAAGCTGGTTGCTCCATGGATTTGCAGACTATGTATGAAGCCCTCGGCCTCTCTCGGGCCGTATACGAATACGGTGAGGCTGTTCTCACCCGGCTCACCAGCCGCTTCGTCGCCATCGACGCCGTGGCGGAGTACAACCAAGCCAAGGTTCTTGCCGCCTTCCAGAAAAACCGGGTGGACGCGGCCTGTTTCGCCGCCACCACTGGCTACGGCTACAACGACGTGGGCCGGGAGAAGCTGGAGCAGGTCTACGCCGATGTGTTTCACACAGAGGCGGCCTTAGTCCGCCCCCAGATTACCTGCGGCACCCACGCCCTCACCGTGGCCCTCAGCGCCAATCTGCTCCCCGGGGACGAGCTTCTCTCCCCTGTGGGCGCCCCCTATGACACCCTGCAGGAGGTCATAGGCATCCGTCCCTCCCCCTGCTCTCTGGCCGAGTACGGCGTTACCTACCGGCAGGTGGACCTGCTATCTGACGGTACCTTCGACTACGACGCCATCCGTGCTGCTATTGGCAGCACGACCAAGCTTATCACCATCCAGCGCTCCAAGGGCTACGCCACACGCCCCTCTTACTCCGTGGAGGAGATCGGGAAGCTCATCGCCTTCTGCAAGGGCGTCAAGCCGGATGTGCTGGTGATGGTAGACAACTGCTACGGCGAGTTTGCAGAGCTGACGGAACCGTCGGACGTGGGTGCCGACATGGTGGTGGGCAGTCTCATCAAAAACCCCGGCGGTGGTTTGGCCCCCATCGGCGGCTATATCTGCGGCACCAAAGCCTGCGTGGACCGCTGCGCCTATCGTCTCTCCGCCCCTGGCTTAGGCCAAGAGGTAGGCGCCAATCTGGGACTGATGCCCGCTCTGTTTCAGGGCTTTTTCCTCGCTCCCACTGTCACTGCCGGGGCCCTGAAGGGCGCGGTTTTTGCCGCCAATATCTATGAAAGCTTAGGCTACCCCTGTGTCCCCACCGCCTCCGAGGACCGCCACGACATCATCCAAGCGGTGTCCTTAGGCAGCCGCGAGGCCATGGTGGCCTTCTGCAAGGGCATCCAGCAGGCCGCTCCGGTGGACAGCTATGTCACCCCGGAGCCTTGGGCCATGCCCGGCTACGACGACGACGTGATCATGGCGGCGGGGGCTTTCGTCCAAGGCAGCAGTATCGAGCTCAGCGCCGACGGCCCCATCCGCCCCCCCTACGCCGTCTACTTCCAAGGCGGCCTCACTTGGTACCACGCCAAGACGGGCATCCTCATGAGCCTGCAAAAGATGGCTGAGGCCGGCTTGGTCAGCGAGGAGCAACTGCGAATTTCCTAAAAAACAATCGGCCGCCAAACCAAGCGGCCGCCCGATCAACAAAAGCTCAATCATAGTCGGTTTGCAGCAGATGCCGCCCGCAGCGGAGGCATCGGAACAGATACCCTTGGACATCCCCGCCCTTCTCCAGATCCCGGATCCCTCCCTCTGCCAGTCCTCCAAGTCCTCCATAACCTCCTCCAGCACACCCAGCGCCTCCAGCTCCGCATACCCGACGGCCCTCAAAAATGCGCAGAAGTCGTCACAGTGACCCCGCCAATACTCCTGCTGCCACCCCCGATACCCGGGCGTCCGCCGGACCAGCTCGTCCAATTCAGCGGGGTCTGACACCTCATCCACAGACTCCCGGTCCTGAAACTCCCCGTCAAACTTCTCCGCCGCAGCCCCGCTTGCAGTACACTTGGGACAGAGGTTATTTGCCTCCTCAATGGCATAAAAGGGCCCCCGATAGACCACCGGGGTTTCCTCCCCGCAGCAGGGGCACCGCACCGGCTCCCCAGCTCCTGAACAGCTCCGGCAGCCAGCGGGTCGGGATGATAACGAAAATGTGGCAGCATAATGAAACTTCCTCAAATTGGAATTGATCGCCTCCATTATAGTATAGCTATACTATAGCCGCCGATCCCTCTGCAGCACCTCCGCGCTCCACGCTAAAAATATCTGGAAAGGTGACATATGCCCAATCGCTACTACCGCCGGCGTCCGCCGCCGGACCGGATTTTTTGAAAAGTCCCCCAAATTTCAAAAAATCTGTGTGAAAAAGGAGAAAATTCCATATGTGGTTTTGGCTTTCCCTCATCGCCCTGCTCTGCTGGAGCGGCTCCGACCTGTTTTCCAAGATCGGGTGCCGGGACGCCTCTGACCGGCTGAGTCATCTGAAGATGGTTATGGCGGTGGGTATCGTCATGGGTATTCACGCCAGTGTCGAGGTGTTTATTAACGGCGTTACCATCAATCTGAGTATCATCCTTACCTATCTGCCTGTTTCCCTTCTGTACATCGGCTCTATGACCTTGGGCTATATCGGTCTTCGGTACATTGAGCTCTCTATCTCCTCCCCCATCTGCAACTCCTCTGGGGCGTTGACCGCGGTTCTGACACTGATTTTTGTGGGAGCGGAGGACTACTCCCCCTTGGCCCTCTTTGCTATCGCTCTGGTCTGTGTAGGCGCTATTGGTTTAGGCGTGGTGGACTCCTTGGAGGACAACGATCTTCGGGCCGCCCGACAGAAGGCGGGGAACTACAAGTACGCCAAGAGCTTTCTGGCCTTGGCCATGCCGGTAGCCTACTGCATCTTAGACGCAGCCGGGACTTTCGCTGACAACCGGGTATTGGACATGCTGGAGGGCGTGGTGGAGAACCACGAGGCCAGCTGTAATGTGGCCTATGAGCTGACCTTTCTTTTTGCCGCCGTGGTCTGCTTCATCTATGTGGTGCTGATCAAGAAGGACCGCCTGATTCCCAAGATGGAAGCCCCCAAGTACATTGGCGCTGTCTGCGAAACCGCCGGTCAGCTGGCCTATATCTACGCCATCGCGGACACCACCCACTTTGCCATGTCCGCCCCTATCATCTCCTCCTACTGTGCCGCCTCGGTGCTGTGGAGCCGGATTTTCCTGAGGGAGAAGCTCTCTTGGAAGCACTACGCCATGATCGCCTTGGTGGTGGTTGGAATCGCCATCATGGGACTTTTGGACGTGTAAAACGATTTTACTATGCACAAAGCGCCCTGCTGAGCGGAGCGTTGCGATAAGAAAACTATGTAGGGGCGGACAATATCCACCCCTACATAGCTTCTTAGAACAACGCCCTTTCATAGGGGCGCTTTTGTTGAGAGATTTTTTACCAGTCCCGCCACTTAGCCACGTACTTCCCTGTCCGGTCATCCGGTGAACGTCCATCCAAAGCCGGCAGCCCTCCTACTTCTCCCGGTCCGCCGCCGCATACTGCGATAGGTCTATGACAGACGTCCAGCATGTACACTTGATCCGATTCTCCCGCAGGGCCTCCAGATACGCCTCGCCTTGGGTCCGGGCGCTCCCGCTGACGGGGACAAGAATGCGGCAGATAAACAAGCTCCGCTCTCCCTTGGAAAAGTCCTCTATGGGACTGTCCGCATCCAAGTCCGCAGGACGACTGCTGGTGACGGTGATCTTGCACTCTGGCAATCTCCCGGATCACCGCCTCCAAGCCGTCCCGGCGGAGACGGGCGGCGAAGTTGTCCCAAAGCCGCGGGACATCATAGTCCTCTGCCCAGATAATACCACACCTACCACCGCATTTCCAGCCATTCTTGACTTCGATGCTGAAATGGTGTAGAATGGCGCCATTAACTGAGGATCAGAGGTTTTTCCATGAGCTATGACTTAAACTTCTGGCGCTACAGGGAAGGCGCAACTCATAATCACGATAAGGTCTATACAGCGGCCTGCTGCGACGGCGAAGCACTGCCGGAGTTAGAGGAGCTGCCAATTGGGGACATCCTCCAGAGGATCGCCGCCGCCTTCTCCCACTGGGACGCGATCTCCTCCACTGACTACGAGAATCTTGGCGGCGGTGCGTTCCAGATCACTACCACGCCGCAGACAGTGCGCATCGACTGCTACGGTGTCAGCGGGGATGACATGAACCGGTTGATGGATATCCTGATTAACTTTGGTTGTCCCCTCTACGATCCTCAGGTTTCGGAGCGGTTCGACGCTTGGACTGATAGATAGTGCCAACAGAAAAAGACAGCCGCTTTTTTAAGGACGGCTGTCTTTATGTTTTATGAGCCGTCCTGTTCCCTAACAGGTGACACGCAGGGCTATTTCCGCAAAAATATCGCAATATTCACCACAATCAGCACTAAAATACACGCACTGAACAAGACGCAGGCCAGCTTATGGGACTTGTACTTCGTGTACTTGCGCCAATAGAGCTGGTAGGCCGGCAGCAGTGAACAGACGGCGACAGACAACAGGTTCCTCTTATCACAGCGGCCGCAATCATCAATATGTTGGCAGTGGGCACGGCCTTCTCTGAGCAGATAAATCTCTTGGCTCGACTGAACACAGCTGGTCCCTCCCTTTTTTTGTGCTGATTTATTAGCGTTTTATTATTATCCCACGCTTTTACCATATATTTCAGGAAATTTTCTATGAATTACCGCATCCGGCCTTTGATGCTATCGGAGTACCTCCTCAGCGGCTTCCTTTGCAAGGCCATCTCCCTTCCGGAAAATGCCTTGTTGCTATTTGGGCTTCGTTGCACCGGCAGATCAAGGGAGGAGCTGGTTACAGTCCTTCCGTTACAGGACTATAACCAGCTCCTCCCTTAATTTTTTACTATATTATGGCGAAATCTACGGCTAAAGAAGCACCGAAAGATTTCTCCGCTGTTAAAAGATCAGATGCGCAATCGGGCAGACGATGAGAAGGCTGATGATGGTTCTCTCAAGGAACAGAACCACCAGCTCCCAGAACTTCACAGGCAGCTTGGAGGCCAAGATCAGACCACCCACCTCAGACAGGTAAATCAGCTGAGTAACGGAAGTTACCGCGACGATGAACCGGGTCATGGCACTGGCGATCCCCTCCGATGCAATGATGGCAGGTGTAAGCATATCAGTAAAACCAACAATCATTGTCTTGGAGGCCTCGACAGCTTCCGGTACTTGGAGCAAGTTCAGAAGGGGTACGAAAGGCTTGCCCAAGATATCGAAAATAGGCGTATTATTTGCCAGCAACAGTGCTATCGTACCGACGGTCATAACTGTCGGCAGCACACCGAACCACATGCCCGCCGCGTTCTTTAGGCCGTTAGTAAGGAACTGGCCGGCACCCTTGTGATCCGACACACGCTTAATCGCCAGATCCAAGCCGTAATCCACGGAGTTCTTGTACTGAGAGGGGACTGTCTCCGGCATAGCCCGGCCCTCGACCAAATATGTATCCTTTTTCATGGACAGGGGCGGGATCCTTGGCAGAATAACGGCGCAGACGATACCCACCAAGCAGATGACCAAGTAGTACAGCCCAAAGTATTCCATCAGGTCCACCTGCGCCAGCACAACGATGCTGAACGTAATGGACACGGCCGAGAATGTGGTCGCGATAATTGATGCCTCACGGGCGGAATAGTATCCTCCCTCATACTGGTTGCAGGTAAGCATGACGCCCAAGGTCCCGTCGCCGATCCAAGAGGTAACACAGTCCACCGCTGCGCGGCCCGGAATCTTGAACAGCGGGCGCATCACCTTGGTCAGCAGCGCACCGATGAACTCCAGCAGGCCGAAGTCCAAAAGCAGTGGCAGCAGCAGTCCAGCAATCGCGAAGATGATGACCAAGACTGTCAGCAGGTCATACAGCACAAAGCCGCCAGCGCCGCCCTCTGTGATCATGTGCAGGAAACCTGTGGCGTCATCCCCGGCGCTCACCCCCAAATAGGTCAGCCAGATGAACGCCATGCCCAGCACTCTGACAACAACCCACACCGGCGTAGCGGAAAATGTGTCCTTGAGGATAGGACTGTTCATAATGAACTTTGGCTTCGATAAGGCGATTACCGACATTACTGCCGAAACCGTCACGATCAGGACGCACAGGATCGGGAGAACGCCTCCCAAGGCAGTTCCAATGAAGTCCGCCAGAATCTTTACGAGGATCGTCCACTCCCCACCATGCTTGACCGGTACCATGAACAGCACCACACCTATGATGGATGGGATCAGGAACTTGGCTAAGTACTTGCTTCTGTTCTCTGCCATAAATTACCACCTTTCGCCTTTCCATATGTTGCCTACACTATCTATATATAAAATAACCCAAGTCTTGGGGGGTTATATTATACTTGACAACGACACTGGCTTGGTCGTCTCAGATGCGGGGTACTTAGTACGCCATTCAGAGATACCAGCTCGTTGTGCGCTTTGATGTCTGCATGGAGTTGCTTAAATGAAGGGGTGTAGTGCTTATATCATATTCGGTTTATCAGATGTTATTTATAGTTTAATCTGTTTTGCGGCAGCACCTTGAACAAATGTCACTATTTTTATTGTATAATTCCACATTTTTTTGGACGAAATTAACGGCCCGCCCTATGTCTCTGGGGTAAGCCAGACTTAAATAGGGCTGTAATCTTGTTGGAATAAGCTGCCTGTATAGAAGGATTTTCCACAAGAACGCCGGGAATATCAGCGGTTTGGGCCGCTTTTTTCAGATCGGAAATGGCGCAAAGCGAGAAATACTCTGCGCGGCCTTCCATCGGATGTCCGTGGGCGGCTTCTATGAGAGATGGACAGTTTCTTATAGATGGATCAGCCCTTGCCGTCACTGCGGGTGAGCTGGGTGAAGAGGGGCCGGACGGCCCACAAGGATCTCCGCGTTTTTGGTGATGCCGAAAGAGGAAATGCCGGAGCTGCCGCAGAGAAACTCCCCGTCCACTATCATGTGGTCGATGGGATGCTGGAAGGCGTTATAGGAGTTGAAGAAGTTACTGTTGATCAGCGCCACAGCGCCTCTCTGTTCCACAATAGACTTACCGTTTTCATCTGGCGCGGTGTTTAGAGAGCCAAGAAAAGTATAACAAAGAAGGGATTTTGTTATAACCATGCGCGTTGCAAGCCATTTCCCCCACATTTGACCGCAAATACGCGACACCTTCCGCCTACCGGATGGAGCGCACCGCGATCCTCTCCCGCAGCATGGCAAGCTCCCGCCCGTGGCCCTCGTCATCCTGAGGTGTCTCCAGCTCAAAGGGAATGCCCGCCAAGGCCGGGTGGGTAATAAAGCGCAGGATTGCACCGGTGCCCAAAGTGCCCTCCCCAATGGCCGCGTGGCGGTCCTTTCGCGCCCCCACAGGGTTGAGGCTGTCATTAATGTGGGCCGCTCTCACCCAGCGCAGCCCCACCACCCGGTCAAACTCCGCCAGCACGCCATCTAAATCCCCGGACACATCGTAACCCGCGTCGGACATATGGCAGGTGTCCATACACACCCCCACCTTCTCCTGACAAACCACCTGGCTCAAAATAGCCCGCAGGTCCTCAAACCGTCCGCCCACCTCGGTACCCTTGCCTGTCATGGTCTCCAGCAGTACCACCGTCTGCTGCTCCGGGCGCAAAACAGCGTTGAGCATGGCCGCGATCTGCCGGCAGCCCTCCTCTGTCCCCTGTCCCACATGGCTACCGGGATGGAAGACATAGTATCCCGGCGTCAGCCGCTCCATCAGCATCAGGTCCTCCGCCATCATCCGCGCCGCCAGCTCCCGAATCCCAGGGTCCTTGGCGCAGGGATTCATAATGTAGGGCGCATGGCCCACCAAGGGGCCGAAGTTCCGCTCCACCAGAAATGTCCGACACTGCTCCAAATCCCCCTCATTGAGGGCCTTAGCCCGACTCCCTCTGGGATTGCGGCAGAAAAACTGGCAGGTGTTGGCCCCGATCTCCGCCGCCCGACGAACCATCCTGGCGTAGCCGGCGGCGCTGGAGAGATGGGCTCCCAAATAGTAGGTCATCCCCTTTCCCTCCTCTCCTCATCCCGTATCTCCTCTGCATAGGCCATCAGCGCCCCCCGGTCGTTGGGCAGGTGCTCCTCCACCACCTCGTCCAAGAGCCGGACCAGTGTCCGGCCGATATCTGGTCCAGTGATGCCGATTGCAGTTAAGTCTCCTCCCTTTACAGCTAACTGCTTCAGGGAAAAACACGCATCCGCCGAGAGCACCATGTTCAGCAGCGTCTCCAGCTGGCTCAGGGTCTCCTGACGGCCCCGATAGTCTGGGTGCTGGGCCAAGTTGTCCCCCCGCTTCACCGCAATCAGGCGGCGGAGCTGCTCCTCCCCCACCCGGCGGAGCATCCGGCGCACCCCCCGCTCTGTCAGGGGAATCTCTGTGTCATGGAGGCGCACCAGCTCTTCGATAGTCTCCGAGGAGCGCCGATCCATCCGCAGCCGGCGGCAAATTGTGTGGGCCAGCTCGGCACTGCGTCTGCCGTGGCCATAGAAGTGGCCCACCCCCGCTTCATCCAAGGAGAAGGTCTCCGGCTTTCCCAAGTCGTGGAGAAACATAGTCCAGCGGAGCATCGGCTCCGGCGGCAGAGCAGCCATAGCACGGACGCTGTGCTCATATACATCATAGCAGTGGTGGCGGTTGTGCTGGTCGAAGCCCACCGCCGGCAGAATCTCCGGCAGCACCACACCGATTACCTCCGGATAGGTCAGCAGCACTTTCTCCACCGCTGGGGCGCAGAGGAGCTTATTCAGCTCCGTCAAGATCCGCTCCACGGAGATCTCTTTCAAAAGCTCCCTCTGCTTCCTCAGTGCCGCCGCCGTGCCGTCCTCCACAGTGAGGGACAGCTCCGCTGCGAAGCGCAAAGCCCGCATGATCCGCAGAGCGTCCTCCTGAAAACGGGCGGCAGGGGCTCCTACACATCGGAGCATCCCCCGGTGCAGGTCTGCTTTGCCGCCGAATGGGTCTGTCACCTGTCCGTCTAAATCCATAGCCATAGCATTGATGGTGAAATCCCGGCGGCTCAGGTCCTCTGTAAGGGAGGCTGTGAAGGTGACAGCGTCGGGGCGGCGGTGGTCGGTATACGCTCCGTCCCGGCGAAAAGTGGTCACCTCTACCCTCTCCCCCTCTGAAACCACGGTCACTGTGCCGTGCTGGAGGCCGGTTGGGATGGCGTGTGGGGCAAAAAGGGCCATCACCTCCTCTGGCTTAGCGGAGGTGGTTATATCGTAGTCCTTGGGTTCCCGGCCCAGCAACCGGTCCCGAACACAGCCCCCCACGCAGTACCCTTGGTGTCCGGCAGTGTGCAGACGGTGCAGAATTTCTTCGACGCTTTTTGGTATGGCAATCATTAGCACTCCTCCTGTCAGGAAAAACATCCTCAGATCCCTTGTTCCCTGCCGCTGTAGCTGCGGGCCCTCTGGGATCTGGGAATAAAATCCTGCCGCAGAGCAGACAAGGCAGGTTTGTATTTGCTGTAATTTGGACAAAATATGGGCAGTTCCGCCACCCACAATCGTCAGGTTTGCCCGCTCCTTTTTTGTTGCATATTCATATAGAATACATTATAATATAAAATAGTTAAAAATAATAGCGTTTGTCCCAATTTTATTCGCCGCAGCCTATGATGATACGGCCCCGACAGCTTTCCACCTTGGTGAGCGGGGCTTAGAACCCGTCTTAGATAATCTTGAATTCCAGTCGGCGGGGGCTTTTCCGTCGCTCTGTGCCCCGCCTTCTTGGAATCCGCTTGGGGCTTCTGCGAAAGACTCCCCTGACAGGCATGGAAAATCTTCGACCTATCCTGTCAAGTTCACTTGCCAATATAGGCTCTGAAAATATCCGGCGGTGAACTGCCGGTTCTGGAGGAACAGCTATGGGTTCCACAATACAGGAATATCTGCAGGCCGGCCGTCGGGTTCACCTCTGCGGCATCGGCGGCGTCTCCATGTCCCCCTTGGCGGAGGTGCTCCACGGTATGGGCCTTCTGGTCCAAGGCAGCGACATGCAGGAGAGCGGTGGTGTTCTGCACCTCCGGGAGCAGGGCGTACGCATCGCCATCGGCCACCGGGCCGACAATATTAAGGGGGCGGAGTTCCTTATCCGTACCGCCGCTGTCCACGACGACAACCCGGAGATTGCCGCCGCCCACGCCGCTGGCCTTCCCGTCTTTGAGCGGGCAGAGGCTTGGGGGGCTATTATGAGGAGCTACCGCAACGCGGTGTGCATCGCCGGCACCCACGGCAAGACCACCACCACCTCTATGACTACCCACGTATTCATGGCCGCCCAGGCGGACCCCACGGTGATGATTGGCGGCACCCTTCCTCTGCTCCACAGCGGCTATCGGGTGGGAAGGGGGGACACCATCATTATGGAGTCCTGCGAGTACTGCAACTCCTTCCTCCACTTCTCCCCCACTGTGGCGGTGGTACTCAACGTGGAGGAGGACCACTTGGATTTCTTCAAGGACCTAAAGGATATTCAGCACTCCTTCCGGCTCTTTGCCCAGCTGGTGCCCAAGGAGGGCGTCATTGTCGTCAACGCCGACGACAAAAACGCCATGGAGGCGCTGGACGGCATGCCCCTCTTTACCTTCGCCCTTCAAGCCCAAGCGGACTGCCGGGCGGAGGCCATCGTCTTCCACAGCGGCCTTCCCTCCTTCGATGTGGTGGTCCACGGGGAGGTCTACGCCCATGTCACTCTCCATGTGGGCGGACGCCACAACATTCTCAACGCCTTGGCCGCCGCCGCCGCCGCTTATGTGCTGGGTCTTTCCGGAGAGGCGGTGGAGCGGGGACTCTCCTCCTTCTCCGGCGCCGGGAGGCGCTTTGAGTACAAAGGGGAGTTCCACGGAGCCAGAATCTACGATGACTACGCCCACCATCCCGGTGAGCTTCACGCCCTTCTCACCATGGCCAAGTCCTTAGGCTATCAGCGGGTTCTCTGCGCCTTCCAGCCCCACACCTTTACCCGAACCAAGGCCCTTTTCTCCCAGTTTGTGGAGGAGCTGCGCGCCGCCGATCAAGTGATCTTGGCGGAGATCTTCGCCGCCAGAGAGCAGAATACCGTTGGCATCTCCTCGGCGGACTTGGCCCGGGAGATTCCAGGGGCCATCTTCTGCCCCACCCTCAGCGAGGTGGAGGACACTCTGCGGGGTATGGCCCAGCCGGGGGACCTGATCCTCACAGTGGGCGCAGGCAATATCTACACGGTGGGGGAAGCCCTGCTGAAATAACCATCATCCCTCTCCTCTGTGAGGAGTTTGCACCAAAGAACCGGCCGCCCTCCGGGCCGCCCACACTCTGAACTGTGAAAGAGAGACGATACCATGACCATTTCTCAAATCTTCACCACTCCCCCCACCGACCGCCGGGAGCCGGCGGAGCAGAACTGCTTCGAGCTGCTGGAGAAGCTCCACATCCCCTTTGAGCGGGTGGAGCACGACCCGGCCTTCACCATGGAGGACTGCCGGGAGATCAGCGAGGCGCTGTATGTGCAGGTGTGCAAGAATCTGTTCCTCTGCAACCGGCAGCAGACACAGTTTTATCTTTTGTGCATGCCCGCCAGCAAGACCTTCAAGACCAAGGACCTATCCGGCCAGCTGGATGTCTCCCGCCTGAGTTTTGCTCCGGCGGAGAAGATGCAGGAGCTCTTAGGCGTCACCCCCGGCTCCGCCTCCATCCTTGCGCTGATGAACGACACGGAGCACCAAGTGCAGCTGCTCATTGACCGCACCCTCTACAGCAAGGAGTACATCGGCTGCCACCCCTGTATGAACACCGGAACGTTAAAGATGGAGACCTCGGATGTACTGAACATCTTCCTCCCACACTGCAAGCACAAGGCCAAGATGGTGGATTTACCGGACTATCCGGCACACGAAGAGGAGACCGCTTAATATAGGGAATGCAGGAATTTGAAAAGCCCATGTCCTTTTGGACACGGGCTTTTCTTATCGTTCTTCCATTTCTGTCAGCAGTTCGTCAATTGTAACCACATGAATATCATATCCCACCTTCGCCTCGCCAGTGGCCAAGGCGGCATAGAAACCGTCGAAGATTGACAGAGGGTATGTGGTGATGGACCGCTCCATCTCCTCGTCCCAGTGGGCCATGGCGGCGAAGCCGCAGCCCCGGCACTTGGCCACCGCCTCTCGGTGGACCCACATCTCCCAAAACTGCCGTTCCTCGCTGATGTGATAGTAGTGGAGGATGGTAGGAGCGGGGGCACGGCTGCGCTCGATGTCTACACCCACCTCTTGGTCGTGGACGGCGCAGAGCACTGCCCCATCGGTGTGGCTGATATTAAAGCAGATTTTTCCCTCCTCAGAAAGGTAGGGCTTCCCCGCCGGGGCAATGGCGATGGAGGGGATCTGATCAAAGCCGTGGAGCCGCTGGAGAGCCAAGCGCAGGAGGCCATAGGCGCAGAGAGGTTGGGACTGCTTCTGCTCTCTGAGGCGCAGCATCCGCTGCCGGCGGGAGAAGGGCATCACCTCTGTGAGGTAACACCGCTCCTCCTCCCTCAGCTCCCGGTCGATTGTCAAGGCGTAGACCTGTATATCCATCCGCTCCTCCTTACTCCCCCGTCTGGGGGGTGTGGGACTGTTGTTTCATTAGCCGCATCTCCCGAAGCCCCAAGGCCCCCGAGAGCAGGAAAGCGCATGCGTCGGCAATCGGGCCGGCATAGAGCAGCCCCTCCAGACCCGCTATCGCCCTCATGATAAAAATGCAGGGGACAAAGAACAGCACCTGCCGCCCTAAGGAGCACAGCAGCGCCTTCACTGGCTTGCCGATGGCTTGGAAAAAGATACCTGTGGGTACCGTGACCCCGTAGAGGAGCACCATAGACAGAAAGATGTGGAAGCAGTTCAGAGCAAATTGGTTGTACAGCTCCCCCTCCTGTCCAAATAGGTTCACAATCCCCTGTGTAAAAAGCTGGCAGAAGCCCCACCCTGTCACCGCCGCTGTAGTGGCCGCGCCGATACAGATCAGGTAGGTCCGGCGGACCCGTTCATAGATTCTGGCCCCGTAGTTAAAGCCCACAATAGGCTGGGACCCTACCCCCAAGCCCAGCAGCACCGCCACCACCACTTGGTTGACCTTCATCACGTTGCCGAAAGCCGCTTGGGGGATGTCCGAGCCGTAGATAGAGAGGGCGCCATAGGTGCTGAGGGAGCGGTTCATCAAAATCACTACAAAGGTCGCGGCACCTTGGGTAATAAAGCTGGAGATTCCCAACCGCCCGATCTGAAACACCGTGCGCCGGCGCAAACGCAGTGTCCGCAAGCTCAGCTGCACATTCTTCAGCTTCGGCAGCCGGATCACAGCCAAGGCGCAGTTGAGCACCTGGCCAATCACTGTAGCCCAAGCGGCCCCGGCGATACCCCACCCTAAATTCATAACAAAGTGCCAGTCCAGAACGATGTTGGTAAAACACCCGGCCAACATACAAAACATGGAGTACTGGGGACTGCCATCAGCCCGAATGATGTTGCTGCACGCAATGGACACCGCCACAAAGGGCACGCCCAAGAGGGTGATGGAAGCATACTCCACCGCATATGGGAAGGCGGACTCTGTACAGCCAAAGAGTCCTAACAGCGGTTGAAGCGCTATCTCACAGAGGGCGGTGTAGCCCCCGCCTACCAACAGTCCCAATAAAATGGCGGTGCCTACGGTGTCACGGGCCTCCTCCCGCCGCCCCTCGCCCAAGCGCAGGCTGAACAGGGCCGCCGCGCCGTCGCCAATGAGCAGGCTGAGGGCCAGATACATGGTGGTAAAGGGAAAGCAGATATTGGTGGCGGTGTTGCCGATATAGCCCACACCCTGACCGATGAAAATTTGATCCACCATATTATAGACGCTGTTGACTACCATTGAAATAATTGACGGCACAGCAAAGCGGACAAGCAGCCGCCCCACCGGCTCACGGGCAAAGGGGTGCTGTAAGGTATTCTCTTCCATTAGTGTCTCCTCTTTTCCATAGAAATTTCAACTTCTTTTACAAACATGGAGTAGTATAACAAATTCAAATTTTAATGTCAAACCCTATTATTTTTCCCGCTAATTCCCATGATGTCCCTGTTTTTCTCTCCCTAATCTGTTTGTCAAACCTGCGCACGAAGCCGCCGTACTCCCCTGCCGTCCAGATCAAAACAGAACGCGCCAAGGCGGCTCCGCGGGATGCACCTCCTTTCTATGCCATCGCCTTTTGGGTAAAGTTTTTACAGCCCTCCGCACCGAAATTGTTTCATCGGACAGTTAGGTATTTACACAGTGTCAATATCAAGTGGAATTTTACCGAATTGTGCGCAGGTGCTCTCCTACTCCGCTCCTCTGGCGACGGGCGTTTCCTGTTCGCTCTTTTTTTATAAAATGGTTGATTTTCTCAAAAAAACCTTGATTTTCGGGCATACAAGCTGAATTTACTACCAGTTTACTACTTTTGAGGGAAAGAGCCTTGATATACCGCCCGGAACCCTGCAAGCCCAAACACCAGCACACCGCATGGAGAAAGAATAAATGAAGGAGGATTTTATTATGGCACAGAAAATGACGGGAGCATTGGTATTTGACGAGC
>CANPBB010000011.1 GCA_947572235.1 uncultured Clostridia bacterium | reverse complement strand
CATCCGGTCCAGCAGCATCCCATAGAGAAGTTTGGCATCTGTGGAGACGTGCTTGAACTTGGGAGCGGTAATGAGCTGGCGGGGGATTTTGAAAAAGACAAACTGCTCCGATTCATCGCCGTAGAAGTAGTCCGATAGAATGGGCTCTGGCATGGGGATAACCTCCTTTGAAAACAGAAAGGGCGCGATTATCTAATCGCGCCCTTTCCAGAATGTTCAATTTTGTCACTTGACCGCTGCTTTTTTGCGGCAACTGCCCGCTTTTTGAATGTCATGGTTACTGTATTTATGTGGGTGCTCTTAGAGGGGTTCCTTTCGCGTCAAATCAACCCGCCGCAGCGACAAATTTCGGCCTGCGGCCGAAATTTGCCCTCAGCTTGTCAAAAAACCAAAAGGTTTTTTGACAAGCTGAGGCCCGCCGCATTTTGCGGCGGGCCTCTTCGTTCCCAAAATGTCTGTCCAAAAAGAGAGTGTGCAAAAAGAGAGAGTGTGTGAAAAGAGAGAAAGGAAAAGATCTATGTAAAATGGCGTTTCGCCATAGTAGACACATGTTCCCATAGGAGTGACAATAAGCTCCGATAGCAGGCCCCCTTTCTAAGCTGTTGTACCGTTTTTCCGCCATTGCTTTGTTTCTTTGGTGCATCACCTCCTGTTGCTGCTATAGTATGCCAAAATTTTGAATTGCCCGTGAAGGGGATGCGAACCTTCTGTGAAGAAATCCTGAACAAACTGTGAACCCTCCGCCCCCGGCCAAAATCAGCGGCGGCCGGAGAAAATCCCCCCAGCCGCCGCCGCTTCTCACAGATAGATCATAAAACTTTCGCTCCGCCACCCGGCGTGGACCCGCTCCGCCAGCGCCCTGTCCAGCAGCAGGAGGGTGTACTCGCAGTCGCAGTACACGAAGTCCTCCCAGACCGCCAAGCGCACCCCTTGGCCCTCCAGCACCTGATTGACCTCACTTAGCGTCCGCTCAAAATTGTCGAAGTCGCCGCAGTCCGTGTAGACCCGCTCCCGCTGGAGAATTTCCAAGGCCTCCGGCGCCGCCGCGCCCCTCCCTTGCAGGAACCCGACCAGCGCCTGCGTCGAATCGTCCTCGTACCCGCCGACAGAGAGCCCATACCCCTTGCCGCAGAGAAAGGCGGCGCAGACGCACTCCCGGTCCAGCGTATTCTCCTTGGAAAAGTCCAAAAACTCCTCCAAATTGTCAATAAACAGCACACTCAGCACGATGCCGGGGGACTTCTCATAGAAAGCGGCAAAGTCCCCAGCCTCCAGCAGCCCCACCGCCTCCCGCAGCTCGCCGTACTCCTCCGGCGGCAGGATCAGTTTCGCAAGCGCCATCATGTCCATACAAACCCTCACCCTCATGAAAAATCCTTTTGATACGTTTCCCCCTTCGAGGACGCAGGCCACTGAGGTTTTGCGCTGCAAAACCAAGTGTCATTTCCGCCTTTCAACAAAAAGACCGCACAACCCGCTCAAAGGCCTCCAGCGTCCTTTCAAACTCCTCCTCACCGTGGGCGGCGCTGACGAACATGGCCTCAAACTGGGCCGGCGCCAGTGCCACGCCGTTCTGGAGCATCCCGGCAAAATAGCTGGCGTACCGGTCCAAATCGCTGCCCTTGGCCGCGGCGAAAGATCCCACCGTCCCCGCGGCAAAGAAGGGGGAGAGGAGGCTGGCCGTCTGATTCACCGCCGCGCTCACCCCGGCCCTGGCGGCGATCTCCCGCATCCCCGACGCCAGCCGTTCCGCGTAGCCGTCGATCTGGGCATACACCTCCGGGTGCTCCTGTAAATACTGCAGCTGGGCAAGCCCCGCGGCCATAGCCACCGGATTTCCCGACAGTGTCCCCGCCTGATAGACCCCCCCGCAGGGGGCCACCTGCTCCATCAGCGCCCGGCTCCCGGCGTAGGCCCCCACGGGCATCCCGCCGCCGATAATCTTCCCGAATGTCACCAAATCCGCCCGGACGCCGTAGTACGCCTGCGCCCCGCCGGTCCCCAGCCGGAACCCGGTGATCACCTCGTCAAACACCAGCAGAGCCCCGTACCTGTCGCACAGCCCCCGGAGCCCCTGCAAAAATCCCTCCGCCGGAGGCACCACGCCCATATTGGCCGCCACCGGCTCCACCAGCACGCAGGCCACCTCCTCGGGATACTGCGCCAGCAATGCCTCCACCGACCCAAGATCGTTAAACTGGGCGGTAAGGGTGTGCTTCACGATGTCCTCCGGCACCCCGGCGGAGCTGGGACGCCCCCCGGCCAGCGCCGAGGACCCGGCGTTTACCAGCAGGCAGTCGCTGTGCCCGTGGTAGCAGCCCTCGAACTTGATGATCTTGTCCCGCCCGGTGGCCCCCCGGGCCAGCCGCACGGCGCTCATGACGGCCTCGGTGCCGGAGTTCACCATCCGCACCATCTCGATGTGGGGCACCAGCTCCACCATCAGCTCCGCCATCTCCACCTCCCGCCGGGTGGGCGCGCCGAAGCTGAGACCGTCCTTCACCGCCCGCTCCACCGCCTCCCGGATCACCGGGTGGTTGTGTCCAAGGATCATGGGCCCCCAGGAGCAGACATAGTCGATATACCTTCCGCCGTCCTCATCGTACACATAGGCCCCATCGGCCCGTGTGAGGAACCGGGGCGCCATCTTCACCGCCCGATAGGCCCGCACCGGGGAGTTGACCCCTCCCGGCAGCACCCGCTGTGCCGCCTCAAACAGCTTTTCCGAGACACCCATCACCCGATCTCCCCCTCTCTGATGGCGTCCGACAGCTCCTTGGCGTAGTAGGTGATCAGCAGATCCGCCCCCGCCCGAAACACGGACAGGGCGCTCTCGCACATGATCCGCCGTTCATCCACCAGCCCCGCCGCCGCCGCGGCCTTGATCATGGCGTATTCCCCGGACACCGAGTAGGCGCACAGAGGCAGATTGAACCGGTCCCGGCACTCCCGGATGATATCCAAGTAGGAGAGGGCCGGCTTCACCATAAGGATGTCCGCCCCCTCCTCCAGATCCAGCTGGCACTCCTTCAGCGCCTCCCGCCGGTTGTGGGGGTCCATCTGATACCCTCTCCGGTCCCCGAAGGCCGGCGCGGACCCAGCGGCGGACCGGAAGGGCCCGTAGAATGCGGAGGCATACTTGGCGGAGTAGGCCATAATGGGCGCCATCTGATGCCCCGCGGCGTCCAGCGCCCCCCGGATGGCGGCGATCCGCCCGTCCATCATATCCGACGGCGCCACCATATCCGCCCCCGCCTCCACGTGGCTGAGGGCAGTCTTAGCCAGCAGCTCCAGCGTGGGATCATTCTCCACCTCCTGCCCCTTCAGGACCCCGCAGTGTCCATGGCTGGTGTACTCGCACAGGCACACATCGGTGATCACATGGAACTCCGGATACGCCTCCTTAATCGCCCGAATCGCCTGCTGCACCACGCCATCCTCCGCGTAGGCGGAGGACCCCTCCGGATCCTTCTCCGCCGGCAGACCGAACAGGATGCCGTGCCGCACCCCGTGTTTGAGGCAGTCCTCCACCGCCTGCGCCGCCCTGTCCAGCCCGTAGTGGAGCTGTCCCGGCAGACTCTCGATGGGCCGGGTCCCCTTCAAGGTCTCGTCAAAAAAGATAGGGTAGATGAGGCTGTCCCCGCTGAGCCGGGTCTCCCGGCAGAGCCGACGCACCGCCTCCCCCCGCCGCAGCCGGCGGGGCCTTTGCACCAGATCCATGCTGTTGCCCTCCAATCAGGTTATTGATAGGTGTTATTATTTCCGAAGTAGAAATTCGGAAACAGTACATTTGGTTTGAGCCGTTTTGCTCGCCGCCGTCTACGGCGCCAACCGCGCCAGACCCCCGGCGGGCCGTTCGCGGGGGCCGATGCCCTCATCGGCCCGTTCTGCCGGCACTCCCCGGCAGGCCGTCCCCGCGGGGTGCCATTATCCCTTCTTACATCACATGCAGATCGTGGAAGCGCAAAGTCATCTCCCCCTCCGAAACCTTCACCAAATAGAAAATCCCGGTCAAATCGCTCCGCCTCCCATTCAGCGGCACCCCCTCATAGTGCACCATCCCCACCACATGGGGGAGCGCCTTCGGCACGAACCGCCCGACATCCAGCGCTCGCACAATCTCCTCCCGGTCCGCGCACGCCCGCAGGGATGTAACCTTGTAGTCCGCGCTGCCAAACTGCTCCGCCGCCTCCTTCCGTGTCAGGCCGGGGAGCCCATAGCCGTACACGTCGGATTCCAGCAGCGCCGGCGTCCAGTTCTGATCCGGGTCCGGCGGCAGCAGCGCCAGCGCCCCGGCGTAGTCCTCCGCCGCCAGCAGCTCCGTCCACTCCTCCAAGACCTCCAAAATCGCCTCGTCACTGGCGTTCATCGGAACTGTCCTCATCCCTGATCCGCCTCTCCGCACTCCCTCGCCAGCTCCGCCAGCGCGTCGATGGTGGCCTCCCTGGCCACCCGCGCCTCAATCCCGTGCCGCCGGGCCTCCGCCGCCGTCTGCTCCCCGATGCAGAGCCCCACGAGCCGGGAGAAGTCCGTATCCTCTCCCACCGAGCCCACAAACCCCTTCACCGTGGACGCCGACGTAAACGCCGCGTAGCGCACCGCCCCGCCGTTCACCGCCGCTCTCAGCGCCGGGGACAGGGGGTGGTCATACTTGGTGCGGTACACCGCCACGTCCTCGAACCGGATGCCCCGCCGCTCCAGTGCCACCGTCAGCTCCTTGGACCCGGCCTCCGCCCGGAGAATCAGGACCCGGCCCTCCGCCGGCAGTGCCGCCCCTAAATGAGCGGCGTCATAGACCTCCGGCACATAGTCCGCGGCCAGCCCAACCTGCCCCAGCGCCTTGGCCGTCCCCGGCCCGATGGCGGCCAGCTTCACCCCTGCCAGCCCCCGAGCGTCCCGCCCGAGCGCTCTCAGGCAGTGCCACATGGCCTCCACCCCGGCGGGACTGGTAAAGCACACCCACTCAAACCGCCCCGGTTCCTCCAGCGCCCGCTCCATAGCGGGGCAGGGGAGGATGGGGGCCGTCTCAATGCAGGGGTGCTCCCACACATTGGCCCCCAGCGAGCGCAGCCGGTCCGACAGCACCCCGGCCCGCTCCTTGGGCCGCGTCACCAGCACCGTCCGCCCTTTCAGCGGCAGGCGCTCAAACCAGTCGAACCGGGGCGCCAGCGCGCAGACCCTTCCCACCACAATAATGGCGGGACTGCGGATCTCCATCTCCGCCGCCCGGGACCGCAGGGTGGACAGCGTGGCGTCGCACCGCCGCTGCCGGGACAGCGTCCCGTCCTCCACCATGGCCGCCGGCATGTCCGCGTCCATCCCGGCTTTCAGCAGCCCCTCCACGATCATGGGCATAGCGGTGACGCCCATGAGAAAGATGAGGGTCCCCCCGGTTCGCACCAGCGCCTCAAAGTCGATGGTCAGCGGCTTCCCGGCCCGGGCGTGGCCGGTGATGATGTGCAGCGACGAACAGAAGTCCCGGTGTGTCACCGGAATCCCCGCATAGGCCGCCGCGGCGATGGCGGATGTCACCCCCGGCACCTCAGCAAAGGGGACGCCGTGCTGTTCCAGCAGCTCCAGCTCCTCGCCCCCCCGTCCAAAGACGAAGGGGTCCCCGCCCTTCAGCCGCACCACCTGCTTGCCCTCCTGGGCCTTGCGGAGCAGGATCTGATTGATCTCCTCCTGTGGAATTTTGTGGTGGGAGGCCTCCTTGCCCACGTCGATCCGCTCCGCCCCCTCGGGGATCATAGACAAAATCGCCGGGGAGACCAGCCGGTCATAGACCACCACCTCCGCGCGTTTCAGCACCTCCCGGCCCTTCACCGTGAGCAGTCCCGGATCTCCCGGTCCCGCCCCCACCAGCGTCACCATTCCCTTTTCCATAGCCGTCCTCCTCATCTCAGCCTCTCCGCCAGCGCCAGCCCCAGCGCCTCCGCTTGATCCGCGCCGCCGGACAGGGCATCCTTCCTCCCGGCGGCATTCATCCCCGTCAGTGTCATTTTTGTTCCCTCCATCACCGCGAAAGCGGCGACAGGGGAACTGCACCCGCCGTCCAGCGCCCGGACGAAGGCCCGCTCGGCGGTGACGCAGGCCCCGGCCTCCCCGTCATGGAAGCACCGCAGATAGGCCCCGGACTCCCCGGCGCGCACCTGCGCGGCCAAGACCCCCTGTCCGGCGGCGGGGAGCATCTCCTCCGGCGTAAACAGGCGGGAGATCCGCCCCTCCAGCCCCAGCCGCTTCAGCCCCGCCGCCGCCAGAATCAGCGCGGAGAACTGCCCCTCCTCCAGCTTTTTCAGCCGGGTGAGCACATTCCCCCGCACGGGCGCCACCGTGCACCGCGGGTACAGCGCTTTCACCTGCATTCCCCGCCGCAGGCTGGCGCAGCCGATGGGCTTTGCGAAGTCGATCCCCTCCGCCCCCTCCGGCAGCACCAGGGCGTCCCGCGGGTCCTCCCGCCTGGAGAACGCCGCCAGCGGCAGATCCTCCGGAATCTCCATGGGCAGATCCTTGCAGCTATGTACCGTCACATCCGCCCTGCCGTCCCGAAGGGCCTCATCCAGCTCCTTGACAAACAGCCCCTTCCCGCCGATCTGGTCCAGCGTCCGGTCCAAGATCCTGTCCCCGGTGGTTTTCAGCGTCACCAGCTCCAGCACCGCCTCCGGATAGGCGGTCCGCACCGCCTCCATCAGCAGCTCCGCCTGCCTGACGGCCAGCAGGCTGTCCCTGCTTCCCACACGAATTCTCATAGTTCCTCCTCCCAGGCCCGGCGAATGATGGCCGCGGCCCGCGCGGTTTTTTGATGGTCCCCGCCGTCCCCTGCGACGCCGGCCACCACGCCGCCGGTCTCGCAGAGGGCGGGAAAGAAAAAGTCACACTCCTCCGGGCAGTCGCACACATTGACCGCCACCCCCCGCCGTTTCGCCTCCAAAAAGACGGCATGATTCACCGCCCGGCAGTCCGTAGCGCCCACCGCCAAAAAAGCCCCCTTCAGATCCCCCTCCTGATAGCCCCGCCGAACATACGCCACTCCCTCCGGCACATCCCTCACCGCCGGCGAAATCACCGTCACCCGCGCGCCAAACCGCGCCAGCGCCCCCGCCCGCCGCAGTCCCACCGCCCCGCCGCCGACGACGACAGCCGCGCGGCCGGAAAGGTCAATAAATAGGGGAAACCTCATCGTGAGCCCTCCTAACTCCTCTCGCGTGTGCCCGGATTTTCGCCGCGCACTCCCGCAAGGCCTCCTGTGTCAGCGGGGCCTTCAGCCCGCCGGCCAGCAGCTCCACTGCCCGGACGGCGGCCTCCTCGGCCTCCAGGCCCCGGACACGCTGAAGCACCGCCGCCTTCACCTCCTCCAGCGCCGGGAGGCTCTCCCGATAGACGCTCCACTGGCGAAAGCGTTCCATGTGCGCCTCCACTGTCCCGCGCACCCGCCCCAAGGCTTCGCTGTCCGCCTCCCCTTGGGGGCGCAGATCATCAATGTTCCAGAGGACCACGCCGGGGAACTCCCCGCCGATCTCCGGCTGGATGTCCCGCGGAATGGCCAGATCTACCAGCACACGGGGCTTGGTTTTCAGCGCGCCGAAGGGCGCCGCCGCCACCGTGTAGTGGGGGCTCACCGTGGCGGAGACCACCGCCTCCGCCTGCTCCATGGCGCCATACCGCTCCTCATAGGCCGCCACCGCGCACCCGGCGGGGACGATGGTCTCCCCGTGGCGGTAGGACCGTAGCGTCACTGTCACTGCGCATCCAGCCTCCCGGAGGAGGGACGCCGCCAGCCGCCCCATCTCGCCGTTGCCGATAACCAGCACCCGCTTTCCCGTCAGCGGCCCCAGCGCCCGTTCCAGCGCCTCCGCCGCCTGATGGGCCGCGGAGGACCCCACCGCCGAGAGCCGTCCGGCGCTCTTGCCCGCCTTCCCGCAGGCGGCGGCGGTGCGAAAGAGGGTCTCCAGCACCCCATCCGCCGCCCCGGCCTCCCGGGAGAGGGTGAGGGCGGTTTTTACCTGCGTCAAAATCTGGTCCTCCCCGAGGATCTGGGAGCGAAGCCCGCAGGAGACCTCCATCAGGTGCCGCACGCAGTCCTCCCCCCGCCGTGTGACCATAGCCGGGGCGAAGAGGGCATAGTCCGCCCCCGCCGCCTGACAGAGCAGCGCCCCCGGCTCCAGAGCTTCCACGCCGCCGGAGAGGTACACCTCCGTCCGGTTGCAGGTGGAGAGGAGTGCCGCCCCCTCCACACCGGGCCGGCCCGCCAGTGCCCGATCCAAGTCGGCCACCGCGTTTTTGGTGAAGCTCAGCCGCTCCCGCAGGGCCACCGGAGCCCTGTCATAGTCCAGTCCGGACATAGCCAGCGCCATGTGTTACCCTCCCCTCTTCACAATTACCACCGAGAAATACCCGGCCTCCCGCTCCATGTCGCCGAACCGGGGAAAGACCTCCTCCCCCTCCATCCCGCACCGGGAGACCATAGACGCCTGCTCTAGGAGCCCGTGGGCCGCCAGCTTGTCCCGCAGCGCCCCGATCTCCCGTCCCGCCTTCATAAACACTAAATTGGCGTCCACCTTCAGGCAGTCCTCCACATCCCTGTGGGAGGCGGGCACGATCAGCAGCCGTTCACTGTGTTCACAAAGGCTCATATTCAGCCGCGCCGCCACCGCGCAGAAGGAGGGCACCCCCGGCACCAGCACCGCCTCAAACCCCCGCTCCAGCACCCTTTGGTGGACGTACACATAGGTGGAGTACACCGTGGGGTCCCCCAGCGTAATAAACGCCACCTTCCGCCCAGCCGCCAGCTGTGCGCACAGATCCTCCGCGATCTGATCATAGGCCTCCGCCAGCCGCTCCTTGTCCCGCACCATAGGCGTCACGCACCGCAGCACGTTTTTGCCCTGGATATGTTCCTTGACAATATTCACAGCGGTGCCCTCGCCGTCCCCCTTGTCGGGCACAGCCACCACATCGGCCTCCCTCAAAATCCGCAGCGCCTTCAGCGTCAAAAGCTCCGGATCCCCCGGCCCCACGCCCACGCCGTATAGAATGCCTTTCGACATAGATCAACCTTCCTTTCAGGTAGTTCCTTTCAGGTAGTTCCTTTCCGTTAGGAGTTAGGAGTTAGGAGTTAGGGGTGAATGAGTCCGGCTTTCGCCGGACGATTTGTATTATTCCGACAAAAGAGAACCCCTGCGCTCTCTCTCGGAACATAGACACTCCGGTTTCTCCGCCCTCTGCTCCTCGCACCCCGCTCTAAACATTCAAATCCCGTCGCCGAAGGCGGCGCCTTCACGCCTGACTGCCGCTCCGAGCCGTTCTTCTCGCGTGTTCCACAAAAATCTCCCTCACCGCCGGGTTCTCCCCTAAACCCTCCAGCCGGCATTCCACCTTGTACCCGCTCTGAGCCAGCATGGTCCGCCAGGAGTCGGCATCCTCGCCGGCTAAATCGTTCTTGGCGTGGTCCCCGGCCACAATCATCAGCGGCAGCAGCAGCACACGCTCCACGTCCCCCTGCTCCTCCAGCCTTCTGCCTACCTCCTGGAAGCCGGGGTATCCCTCCACCGTTCCGATGTGGATATCCCGCCGTCCCATGTCGTGGAGGATGTACTCCAGCAGGGCGTACACCGCGTTGGCGTGGTGCTCGGTTCCGTGGCCCATGTAGACAATGGCGCGCCCCGCCTCCGCCTCCGGCAGCCGCCGCAGCAGCGCCTTGGCCGCCGCCTGATAATCCCCGGCCTCCGTCAGCAGGGGCGCCCCCAAAGCGAGGGAGGAAAACCGCCCCACATAGGGCTGGGCCTCCCGGACCAGCTTCTCCCACTCCTCCCCGTTCATCACATGGGTGGACTGTACCACCACATCCTCATACCCCTTCTCCATCAGCCGTTCCAGCGCCTCTCCGGGGCTGTCGATGCAGAGCCCCTCCCGCTCCCTGAGCCGCCGCCGCACCATAGAGCTGGTAAAAGCCCGCACAAAATCCCGCTCCGGAAAAGCCCCGGCCAAATCCTGTTCCACCGCGGCAATCGTCCGCCCCAGCGTATCCAAATGCGTAGTCCCAAAGGAGACCACCAAAATTGCTTTTTTCACCTCTGAACCCCTCACGCCTAACTCCTCTCCGCCATATACAGCAGCGCGTTACAAATCGCCGCCGCCACATTGCTCCCGCCCTTGCGGCCCATGGCGGCGATGTGGGGACAGCGCATGGTCCGCAGCAGCTCCTTGCTCTCCACCACGTTCACAAACCCCACCGGGACACCAATCACCAGCGCCGGGGCAAAGGAACCGCTCTCCATCAGCTCACAGGCCCGGACCAGCGCCGTGGGGGCGTTGCCGATGGCCAGCACCACCGGTCCGCTGAGCTTCGCCGCCCGCTCCATGGACACCAGCGCACGGGTCACTCCCCGCTCCTTGGCCTCCTGCGCCACCTCCGGCTCTCCGATAAAGCACACCGCCGACCCGCCGAAGGCGCCCAAAACCCGTTTGTTTACCCCGCTGCGGGCCATCTCCGTGTCGGTGACAATGGTGCACCCCCCGCGGATAGCCGCCAGTCCCGCCGTCACGGCGTCGGGGGTAAAGAATAGGTTTTGCACATAGTCAAAATCCGCGCTGGTGTGGACGCATCGTTTCACAATGGGCAGCTGTTCCTCCGTGAAGCGGTGGGGGCCCATCTCCTGTTCGATGATGGCCATGCTCCGCGCCTCAATCTCGCCTGGGGCGGTCTGCTGCAGATGTATCTCTCTCATAGCGGTGCTGTCTCCTTAAAACTTAGATAAGTATCCCCTCCTGCGTGCAACCGAGGGGGTGTTTTTTTAAAAATTTCGCAGTTTTTTGCGTTTCTTTCCCATTTTTTCACGGTTTTTTGATGTCCGGAAAATGGAAAAACCGCAGAATTGGCCCTATTTTGTGTCCAAAATCCGATAAACGGCCTCCATGTCGATGGCCTGCCGCAGCCCGTCAGAGAGGAGATTAAACTGCGTCTCCTGATAGGCATTCCAGTCCACAGCGGCGGTCTGAGCGGTGAGTCCCCGGGCTTGGAGGAGGCAGTCCACCAGCGCCTTGGCGCACTCCCCCCGGTCAAAAAGGCCGTGGATATAACAGCCCAGCACGTTGCCTTGGGACTGGCCGTCGGTTTTCTCCCGCCCGGTCTGATCCCGCAGAGCCATTGCGGGACAAGGGTTTTCCGTCTCGCCCATGTGGATCTCATAGCCGGTAAAGGCCGTGCCGGCCATGCCGGCGAAGATGCCGCTGGCGGCGGTGAAGGTCCCCTCCACCTGGGTGCGCGTCTTCTCCCCGCGGAACACGGTCCGGCCGGGGAGAAGGCCCAGACCGCGGAGGGTCCCGCCGCCCTCCACCCCCTCCGGGTCGCTGATGGCCTCTCCCAGCATCTGGTAGCCGCCGCAGATCCCCAAAAGGGCCCCGCCGGCCCCGGCGTGCTGGAGGAGCTTGGCCTCCAACCCGTTCTGCCGCAGCCATTTGAGGTCATCCAGCGTGTTCTTGGTTCCCGGCAGAATGACAAGGTCCGGGGTCCCCAAGTCCCGGGGATCGTCCACATAGCGGAGGCTCACCTGCTCCATCCGCTCCAAGGGATTGAAGTCGGTAAAGTTAGAGAGCCGGGGCAGGCGGATCACCGCGATATCAATAAGCCCCACCTGGCCCCCCCGGCGAAGCCGGGAGGAGAGGGAGTCCTCGTCGTCAATGTCCACTTGCAGCATGGGCACCACGCCCAAAACCGGTTTTCCTGTAAGCTCCTCCAAGGTGCCAAGGCCTGGCCGGAGGATCTCCACATCCCCCCGGAACTTGTTGATAATCAGGCCCTTTATCCTGTCCTGCTCCTCCGCTTCCAGCAGCTTTACCGTGCCGTAGAGGGAGGCAAAGACGCCCCCCCGGTCGATGTCGCCGCAGAGGAGCACCGGGGCGGCAGCGATTTTCGCCATACCCATGTTTACAAAGTCGTCATCCCTCAGGTTGATCTCCGCCGGGGATCCAGCCCCCTCTATAACAATGATATCGTTATCTGCGCTCAGACGGCGGTAGGCGGCTTCGATCTCCGGGCGCAGGGCCTTTTTGTACTGGTAGTACTCCCGGGCGGAAAGGGTGGCCCGGGGAACGCCGGAGACGATGACCTGACTGCCCACGTGGCTGGTGGGCTTCAGAAGCACCGGGTTCATGTCCACCGAGGGGAGGATCCCCGCCGCCATGGCTTGGACGTACTGGGCCCGGCCGATCTCAAAACCCTCCGCGGTGATGGCGGAGTTTAGCGCCATGTTCTGGGACTTGAAGGGGGCCACCCGGTACCCGTCTTGGGCGAAAATCCGGCACAGGCCCGCACAGAGCAGGCTCTTCCCCGCATTGGAAGCGGTCCCTTGGATCATAATGGCCTTGGCCATTTACAGCACCTCCTTCAGCGCATACAGCAGTCTCTCGTTCTCCCGTCCGGTGCGGACGCAGACTCTATAGTAGTCCGGTCCTAAACCGGCGTAGCCGGCACAGGCACGGATCAGAATATCCTTTTTCAGAAGCCGCTCCCGCAGGTCGGTACAGCCGGCGCGGAACAGCAGGTA
This sequence comes from uncultured Clostridia bacterium, assembly GCA_947572235.1. Classification (GTDB taxonomy): domain Bacteria; phylum Bacillota; class Clostridia; order Oscillospirales; family Oscillospiraceae; genus CAJFPI01. Next base: position 27,986 of record CANPBB010000011.1, on the reverse strand, counting down.
GTTGGCCTCCCCCTCCCACACGGTGAGCCCCAAGGCCCGCAGGGCGCGGACAAGCCGGGGGCGCTCCTCCCGGAGGAGGGCGCGGCCCTGCTCCGCCCAATGGGGGCAGGTGCAGGCGGCCAGCCCCGCGGTCAGGGCCGCGGTGGACACCGCCCAAGGGGGGCCGGCGTCGTAGAGGGCACTGAGAAGGCCCCCGTCAATGGAGAGGCCGTACCCGAGACGCAGGCCGGGGATGGCGTAGGTCTTGGTGAAGGCCCGCAGGAGAAACAGATGGGGGCGGTCTCTCAGCAGCTCCAAGGCGCTGGGACAGTCGGTGAGGCGGATGAAGCACTCATCCAGCACCAGATGGGCCCCGATGTCCTCACACCGGTCCGCGATCCGCCGCAAAAGGGGCAGGGGGACACAGCGTCCTGTGGGGTTGTTGGGGGTGCAGAGAAAGACCATGTTGAGCTCCGGCGTCAGCGCGTTGAGAAAGTCCTCCCCCAAGTCAAATTGGTTCTCAGGGTGGAGGAGAAACCGCCGGGGCGTGCAGCCCGTCAGGGCGAGGGCTTGGGCGTACTCCGAGAAGGTGGGGGCGGTGACAAGGGCGTTTTGGGGGCGCAGGGTGAGGCACAGCCGGTAGATAAGGTCCGCCGCCCCGGCGCCGCAGATGACCTCCTCCGCCTCCACCCCCTGCCCGTGGGCGATGGCCCGGCGCAGCTGGGTGCAGAAGGGGTCGGGATAGTTCACCGCCTCCTCCACCGAGGCCCGAAGGGCCTCCGCCACCTCAGGAGGCATTCCAAGGGGGTGGAGATTGGCGGAGAAGTCGACAGCGGCGGGATGGTTCCAGATGTCACCGCCGTGGGAGTAGTTCGAAGGGGCTTTGGTGTTTGGCATGGGAGACCTCCGGGGAAGTTAGGAGTTAGGAGTGAGGAGTGATTGTGTCGCCTTCGGCGACAGGATTTGAATTTTCAGCAGCAGAGAGTGGAGCGCAGAGGGGGGAGGGAACGGAGTGCCTACATTTCGAGAGAGAACAAAAGTCCTCTTTTTGTCGGTACATTTCAAATTGTCCGGCGGGAGATAGACACAATCGCTCCTCACTCCTAACTCAACAAGAGTACTATGCCTGCAAGCAAGACCACCAATACAACCGCCAGCGCGTACCCGCGAGCCACCAGCCCATTCACCCTCCTGATGTCCTCCGGTTCGATGGGGCGGAGGGGGTCGCCGATGGTGGGCTTCTCCACTAATTGCCCAAAATAATAGCTGGGGCCCGCCAGCTGGACGCCGAGGGCGCCGGCGGCGGCGGCTTCAGTGTGGGCGGAGTTGGGGGATTTGTGGTTTTTGCGGTCCCGGCGGAAGATCCGGCAGGCGTCCTTGCCGCTGAGGCGCATCAGCGGGGCGGCGAGGCAGAGCAACAGGCCGGAGAGGCGGGCGGGGAGGAGGTTTAAGAGGTCGTCTATAAGGGCGGCGCAGCGGCCGAAGTGCTGGTAGCGGGGGGTTTGGTAGCCCACCATGGAGTCCAAGGTGTTTACCGCCTTGTAGAAGATGCCGCCGGCGGGGCCGGCGAGGGCTAAGAACAGGAGGGGGGCGATGATGCCGTCGGAGAAGTTCTCCGCCACCGTCTCCACTGCCGCCTTGGCCACGCCCTCCTCGTCCAAGTGCTCCGTGTCCCGGCCTACGATCATGGAGACGGCGGTGCGGGCGGCGGGGAGGTCCCCGGCAGTCAGGGCGGCATGGACCTTCATGCTCTCCTGACGCAGGGAGGTGAGGGATAGGCATTGGCTGGTGAGGAGGACGCCGAGGGCGTAGCTGAGAGGGGCGCAGGCCCAGAAGGTCACGGCTAAGGCCGAGGCGGTGAGGGCGGTGGGGAGAGCGGTGACAAGGAGCACCAGCAGCCGGCCCGCCCACCGCTCACCGGCGGGGGTCAGGGGGAAGAGGCGGCGGAGGGGGGGCTCCAGATGGGCGATGAGCCAGCCGATGCCCCGCACCGGGTGGGGCAGGGACCGGGGGTCGCCGATGAGGAGGTCCAGGAGCACTCCTAAAAGGAGGCAGATGAGAGGGGCGGTCATTTCCAGTTCCCCACCAAGGAGAGCAGATGAAGCCGCAGGGGCTCCTCCTCCACCTTGACGGCATAGCCGCTGCAGTTGGGGCATTCCCAGTCGTAGTAGTGGGGGCGGCGGGGAATGGATAGGGCGTCCATCAGGGCCATCAGACTGCCGCCGTGGGTGCAGACGCCTACCCGGCTGTAGCCGTGGGACTTGGCGTCGGCGATGACCTCTTGGATGGCGGCGGTAAGGCGGTGGACGCAGTCGGCCACGCTCTCGCCCACAGGGAGCTTGGAGAGGTCGGCGTCGTTGAGCCACTGGAGGTAGAGAGGGTCGTTCTTCAGTTCCTCGTGGTTCTTCCCCTCGAAGGGGCCGAAGTCCGTCTCCCGGAGGCCGGGGACCACCGTCTGGTCCTTGTGTTGGGGCCAGAGGAGGGCCGCCGTCTGCTGGCAGCGGCGCAGAGGGCTGCGGTACACGTGATCCACCGCCGGCAGACCGGTGGAGACGGAGCGGGCCAAGTCCTCCCCCTGGGGGAGGATGGGGATGTCGGTGATGCCGATGAAGCGGTGCTCCAAGTTGCCTTGGGTGGTGGCGTGGCGGACGAGAATCAGTTCCATAGTGTTACGCTCCTTTGATAATAGTGGGGATGCCGCAGTAGAGGCGGATGACCCGCTCCGCCTGCTCCGCCAGAGCGCAGCAGGTGCGGCCCACCCGCTCCCGCCAGCGCCGGTCCTCACCGGCCATGGGCACCACGCCGCAGCCCACCTCGTCGCAGAGGAGGCAGGCGTCGGGATAGGCGGCAAGGAGGGCGTTCAGGGCGGGCCAAGGGTCCTCAGTGTCGCGGAGCCACTGGGCAAGGCCGGTGACAATAGGCTGGGGAGAGCGGGGGTCATGGGTGACGTGGGCCTCGGTAAGGCCGGTGAGGCGGAGGGCGAAGGCCAGTTTGCCCTGCTCGGCGCCGCCGATGATGAGAGTCATGGAAACCTCCGGTTTCAGTTAGGAGTAAGGAGTGAAGGTGTCGCCTTCGGCGGCGGGATTTGAATTTTTAGAGTGGGGAGAGTGGAGTACCTATGTTTTGGGAGAGAACAGGAGTTCTCTTCCTGTCGGCACATTTCAAACTGTCCGGGAAGAGCCGGACACAATCACTTCTCACTCCTCGCGCCTAACTCAACAAGTGCTGCCCTGCTGCGCCCGCTACGACCATTGCGCATTCGCAGAGCTGAAGGAAGAAACCCTCTGTGTCACCGGTGATGCCGCCGAATTGGCGGTGGGATATGCGATAGTACCAAGCGAAGATCAGAAGGGCCGCGGCGGGGATGGTTAAGAGCTCCCAAGTGCTGTTGTACCAGCAGAGGAGAATGGCGGCGAGGAGGGCGGCGGCGGTCTCGGCGAGGAGGATCAGGCGGGCTTTTCGGGCCTCCATGGGGGTGGTGAAGGTGGCTAAAAGGCCGGTGCCGCGGGCGTTTTGCCAAGAGACAGCCGCGAGGCCGGAGAGGCAGCGGCTCAGAAAAGGAGTCAGGGAGAGGAGGGTGGCGGCGGAGGGGGTGAGGCGGATGTCGGACCAAGCGGCGTAGAATACCAACAGGTACAGGGCGCAGCAGATGATGGCGAAGGCGCCGGCGTGGCTGTCCTTCAGGATGCGCAGCTTCTCCTCCCGGCTGCGGTGGCTGGAGAGGGCGTCGCAGGTATCGCAGAGGCCGTCCATATGGATGGCTCCAGAGAGGGCAATGGGGAGCAGCACCGCTCCGGCAGGGCCTAAAGCGTCCAAGCCCAGCAGAGGCCAGAGGCAGAGCCAAAGGCGCAGCGGGAGGACGATCAGAAGACCCACAACCGGGAAATAGCACAGGGCCCAGCGGAGGGATTTTTCCTCCCACTCCACTTGGGGCACCGGGAACTTGGAGTACATGGAGAGGGCGATCAGGAGAGATTTCATAGGGGGTTCCGTCTCCTCTGTTTTAATAGATGGATCTCTATTTATGGCGGAGGGGGATGCCGCAGACCACCTCGTGGACCTGGTCCGACAGGGCGGCGGCCTCTTGGATCAGGGCGGCTAAGGCATGGAGGTAGGCCAAGGTGTCCTGGGGGTAGTCCATGCCGTCGGAGAAGAGGTCGTTGCCCACGATGACTGCCAAGGGGGTGCGGGCTTTTAGGCGGCGGAGGCCGGTGAGGATGCGGTTTGCGGCTCCCTCTCGGGCGGGGCTGAACCACTCGTTGGCGAAGAGGTTGGTCAGATCCTCCAAAAGGACGGGGCGGTTTGGGGGGAGGGGGAGGGTCTCTAAGGACCGGGGGCGCTCCACGGTGGTGAAGCCCTTGCCGGCGCGGAGGGCGCGGTGGCGGGCGACACGGGCCTCCGCCTCGGGGCCGAAGGGCACCATGGTGGCGATATAGAGGGGGTTCGGGAGGCCGCTCCGGACGATCTGGGATTCAGCGAAGGAGGACTTTCCGCTGCCGGCGCCGCCGGCGATATAGAGGAGCATGGCTATATCAGGTGCTCATAGGCGTCGATGTCCATCTGCTGGAAGGTGGACATATCCCGGTAGATGGCCAAGGCCATGTCCAGGATGGGCATGAGGGCCACCGCGCCGGTGCCCTCGCCCAAGCGCATTCCGGCGTGGAGAATGGCTGTCAGGCCCAGCTCCTCCAGCACCCTTTGGCCGGCGGGCTCGGCGGAGGCGTGGGTGGCCAGCATGTAGTCCCCCGCCGCCGGGCACAGGCGCCGGGCGCAGAGGGCGGCCACGGAGGAGATCAGACCGTCAATGAGGACGGGGACACGGCAGAGGGCGCCGCCTAAGAACACGCCGGTGAGGCCGGCGATGTCCAAGCCCCCCACCTTGCTGAGGACGTCCATAGGATCGGCGGGGGCGGGGCGGTTTGTCCCGATGCCCCGGCGGATGGCGTCAATCTTCCGGCCAAGGCCCTCGGTGGAGAGGCCGGCTCCCCGGCCGGTGACATCGGCGGGGTCCAAGTTCAGCAGGACGGCGAGGACCGCGGAGGAGGTGGTGGTGTTGCCGATGCCCATCTCCCCAGTGGCGATAAGGCGATACCCCTCGGCGGTGAGGCTTTGGACTACGTCCACGCCGGTGAGGATGGCCTCCTCGCACTGGCGGCGGGTCATGGCGGGACCGGCGGTGAAGTCGGCGGTACCCCGGCGGATGTTCCGCTGGAGCAGGTTGTGCCCGGAGACGGGCCGGGCCACGCCGATGTCCACGGGCACCACGTCGGCCCCGGCTACCTTGGCCATGCGGCAGACGCTGGAGGTGCCCCGGGCCATATTCTCGGCCACCACGGCGGTGACCTCCTGCCCGGTCTGCGTGACCCCTTGGGCCACCACGCCGTTGTCGGCGCACATGGCGATGACGGCCTTTTTGTCAAGGGTCACGTTGGGCGTGCCCTGGGCCCCGGCGATGCGGGCAATGGCGTCCTCCAAGAGGCCCAGACTGCCCAAGGGCTTGGCGACGCTGTCCCAGCGGGCACGGGCGGCGGAGATGGCGGCGGAGTTGGCGGGAGCGATTGTGCTGAGGAGCGCGGATAGTGTCATAGGAACCTTCCTTTCAGTTGGGAGTTGGGAGTGAGGAGTGAGGAGTTAGAAGTTGAGGAGCCGCCTTCGGCGACGGATTTGAGTTTGTAGAGTGGGGATAAAGGAGCATCCCAATTTCAGGAGAGAGCAAAACCTCCCTTTTTGTCGGCACGTTCAAATCGTCCGGTGGAAGCCGGACACAATCGCTCCTAACTCCTAACTCCTAACTCCTAATTCCTCACTATTCCCGCGGATCATGCACGCTTCCACAAACCTTCCCGCCGCTTGGGGGCATCCGCACAGGTGGACATGCGGAAAGGCGGCGTAGAGAGTGGGGGTGTGGTGGGCGCAGGACCAAGCGCGGGGAGATTGGGGCTTTTGGGCGTGGAAGGCTTTGCCGGGGGCGGTGCTGTCCCAGTAGTGGAATTCGTGGGCGTTCAGAGAGGCGCCGGAGGGGCAGAGGAGGCCGGAGGTTTGGGCCGTCATAGTGATGTAGCCAAAGCGGGTGAGCTTGCCGGCGCTGCGGGCTGAGGCGCGGAGGAGTCCCGCCATGAGCCGGCTTTGGCCGGCGGCGTCGGTGAGGGTCTCGTGGAGGTAGAGGAAGCCGCCGCACTCGGCGATGGTGGGGAGGCCGGACTGGATGGCGGCGCGGATGGTGCGGAGCAGAGGGCGGTTTTCTGAAAGCGCCTCGGCGTGGAGTTCCGGGTAGCCGCCGCCTAAGTAGAGGCCGGCGGCGCCCTCCGGAAGGGCGGCGTCGGTGAGGGGGGAGAAGAAGGCCAGCTCCGCGCCTAAACGCTCCAAAAGGCGGAGGGCGTCGGCGTAGTAGAAGCAGAAGGCCTTGTCTCGGGCCACGGCGATGCGGGGGCGGTCTGCCACCGGGGTGGGGAGGGTTTCCGGGGGGGCTGTCAGGGGTGGGGCAGTCCGGGACAGGGCGGTAAGGCCCTCTATGTCGAGGGGCTGTCGGGCCAAGGCTGACAGTCGGTCCAGCTTTTCTTGCAGGCCGGCGATCTCAGCGGCGGTGACAAGGCCTAAGTGGCGGCTCTCGATGGTGCAGTCGGGGCACTCGGGGAGGAAGCCGTAGGCGCGAAGGCCGGTCTCCCGCTCCACCAGCTCTTTGAGGCGGGGGTAGAGCATGGGGGAGATGCGGTTGAAGATTACGCCTTTGAGCTGGGAGCGGGGACGGAAGTCTGCGAAGCCTTTCACCAGCGCTGCGGCGCTGAGGGCGCGGCCCCGGCCGTCGATGACGAGCACCGCCGGGGTGGATGTGAACTGGGCCAGACGGTAGGCGCTGGCGTCGTCACCCATGGCGATGCCGTCATAGTAGCCCATGGCTGCCTCGATGAGGGAGATGGCGCCGCCGTTCTCCTGTAGGGAGCGGAGGATCGGGGCCTCGCCCATGAGGAACAGGTCCAAGTTCCGGCTGGGGACGCCCACCACCTCGCTGTGAAACATGGGGTCGATATAGTCCGGGCCGCACTTGAAAGCGGCGGGGGCGGCGCCCCGCTCCTTCAGAGCCCGGAGGAGGGCGCAGGTGACGGTGGTCTTGCCGCTGCCGCTGGAGGGGGCGCAGAGCATGAGGCGGGGGCGCTCAGTCATGGCGCACCTCCCCGGAGACGATCCACACCGGGTTTTGGGCGTCCATCAGGTGGTAGCGTCCCACCTGCCGGGTGCGGGCGGCGGAGAGCTGCACCGCGTCGGTGTGGGTGAAGCCCAAGGCCGCGAAGCAGCTCATGGCCTCGGCGATGGTCTCGATGGTGACGGCGGTGATGACCGCCCGGAGGGCGGGGTTTTTCGACAGGGCCCCGCGGAGGATGGCCTCCATGGAGCCGCCGGTGCCGCCTAAGAACACCCGGTCCGGGGCGGGGAGGCCTGACAGCGCCTCCGGAGCGGCACCTTCCACGATGTGCAGGTTGGTGAGGGCGAATTTGGCCCTGTTGGCCCGCAGCAGCTCAATGGCCTCTGTGCTGCGCTCGATGGCGTAGACTTGGCCTTCGTTGGCGGCGAGACAGCACGCCACGGAGACGGAGCCGGTGCCGGCTCCCACGTCCCAGACGGTGTGGTGGGGGCGCAGGCGGAGCTTGGAGAGGACCAAGGCCCGGGTCTCCTCCTTGGTCATAGGGGTTTTGCCCCGGAGAAAATCGCCGTCGGTGAGGGAGGGGGCGGCGCAGGGGCGGAGGATGGGGGCAGGATTCTCGGCCAAGACCACCGCTAAACTGTCGAAAGGGCGGTTTGCCAGCTCGGCGGCGGTGCCGGTGGTGATGCGCTCGTCGGAGTAGCTCAGGCGCTCGCCTACGGAGATGCGGACGTCGCCCAAGCCCCAGTCGGTGAGCTGGGCGCATAGGGTGCCGGGGCGGTAGCTGCCGCCGGTGAGGATGAAGGTCTTATAGTGGCTCTGCACCGCGCCGGGGGCGTTGTGGGCTCGGCCGTGGGCGGAGACCACATAGGCGTCCTCCCAAGGGGTCCGGAGCTTGGCACAGAAGACAGGCAGGCTGCTGAGGCCGGGGAGGGGGACCGTCTCGCAGTCCGCGAGCAGCGGGTAGAGGTTTTTGGCCCCGGAGTAGAACCCTATGTCCCCGGAGAGGAGGATGGAGATAGGGCCCTGTTTCTGGGCGTGGACGGCCTCCGCGATGTCGGCGGCGGCGATGAGGGGGAGGCACGTCTTGTCCCCGTGGCCCTCCAGCAGGCGGGGGGCGCCGATGAGTACCGGGCTCTCGTCAATGGCGGCAAGGGCTGCGGCGGTCATGTGCTCCCGGCTGCCGGGGCCGGTTCCAATTAAATAGACTTTCATCTATGAATCCACCTTTTGATGTAATCCTGTATTTCGTCCAGCGCCAGACCCTCCTCTTGAATGGGGCGCTCCACCACTAAGAGGGCACAGCCGGCATCCTTGGCGGCGTCGGCCTTGGCCCGGAAGCCGCCGTAGGTGCCGGTGTCCTTGGTGACCAAGGTTTTGATGTCATACTGGCGGAGGATGGCGGCGTTGAGCTCACGGGAGAAGGGGCCCTGCATACAGAGGATGTGGGCGGGGGGGAAGCCCAAGTCCAAGCACCGCTGGAGGGAGTCCGGCATGGGGAGGACACGGGGGTAGCACCGGTCTATCAGGCCGGGGACGGCGAAGTGGTGGAGCTCCTTGCTGCCGGTGGTGAGGAGGACATTCCCGGGGAGGGACTGGAGCATATGGGCGGCTGTCGCCATGTCACCGGCCTTGTGGCACTCGTCCTCCCCGTCGGACTGGCGGAGGAGGCGGAGGCAGGGCCTGCCGGCGGCCTCCGACGCGGCGCGGAGGTTCTGCGTCACCTCCACGGCGTAGGGGTGGGTGGCGTCGATGACGAGATCGCAGCGCTCGGCGGCGATGAGGTGCTCCATTTCGCTCTGGGTCAGACGGCCCACGTGGGTGGGGAGGCCCTCCGGCAGAAGGGCGCTGCCGTAGTCGGTGGCGACACAGACCAAGAAGGGGATTTGCCGGCTGTGGAGCCAGCAGGCCAGCTGGTGGCCCTCGGTGGTGCCGCCGAAGAGGAGGATTTTTTTCATAGAGGGTGCTCCTTTTTTGCGCCCGGCAGGGCGCGGCGCTTTTTTTGTACTGCGGAGCAGTACACAGGCTTTTATTCCGCGCCGCCGCGGCGCGGGGAGGGGGACGGGGGTTTCGCCCCCGGGCGACTGACTTTTGGCACAGCCCAAAAGTCAGCAAAAGGCTGCTTAGGTGTCCGCTCAGGCGGGCTTTAGCCCCCCGCAGGGGGGCACAGCCCTGATTCGCTCCCCCCTAAGAACCCCCAAGACGCGGCGCAGCTTCGGTAGACTGGTGCGGGATTTTGGCTTGGTGCTTCGGACGCGGCGGCGGTGGCTCTCGCTTAGTGGATGGTATCTTGAGAGCGTACCCCCGTCTTTAGCCTTGCTGTAGGCGTCCGCTGCCGCTCTGCAAAGCTCGCCACGACTTGCCCCCGAAACTTGATGGTTGTTGCGTTGTTCGTTGTGCAGCAAATGCCGCCGTACTTGATAGCGGTTGTAGGGGCGCACATTGTGCGCCCGTTCTGTCGACGCCCGCCGCGCTGGGGAAGGACGGGCGCACGGTGTGTGCCCCTACACCTGTTTCCATGAACCATGTCTGATAACCTAACCCCGTAGGGGCCGGTGTCCTCACCGGCCCGTCCCCCGACACCAAGATGGTCCGCCCCCCCCCGCCCGTAGGGCGCGGCCACCTCGGCGCGCCGTATCTCGTGGGCGGCGGGGCGGTTATTCTGGAGGGGGGGTCCTTGCTTGTTCTTGCTGCTCTCGTTTTTCCTGCTCCTCCCACTCTTTTTGTTCGGCTTGGTAGGCGCGGCGGAAGCCTCGGTCGTAGTCCTGGCCGGCTAAGAGGTGGGCGAGGATCGGGCTGGCTAAGGCGAAGAAGTAGGCGAGGTCGTAGGTGCGCTGGGGGAGTTGGTGGGCGAAGATGAGGAGGAGGGGGAGGAAGAACCAGGTGATGTAGAAAAGGACACCCCAGAGGTTCATTTTGTGGCGGTTTTGCGGGGCGACCAAGTAGTATTTGACGTGGAGGTATTTGGGACGGGTCTTGCCCCAGTGGCGGGTCTCCTCGCTGATGAGGAGTTTTGGGAGGCGCTTGCCGGGGAGGAGGAGGTAGAAGCGGCTGGTGAGGAGGAAGGGGAACCATCCGGCAATGCCCCGGCCGAAAAGGAGGCCAAGGGCAATCCAGCCGGTTAGAAAGATGGTGAGGATAATCAGGGAGTCGGGGAAGTTTTGGCAAAAAGAGGAGAGTATATCCTGCATGTGGAATGCCCCCTTTTGTGGTTTACCGAACCGTATAGGCTGACGGGAGACGGCGCGGCCGGGTTGTGGCGGCGCGGAAAAAGACCATCGAACTGCGCCGCGGTTCAAGAGAAAGGACTATTCTTCCCTCTGCAAATATCCCCGCGGCGTCACCAGCTTTCCGTTGAGGAGCTTTGTCTGCTCGTTCCCGATGAAGACCGTAGTGAACATATCCACATCCTCACAGTCCCGCAATTGGGAAAGAGACAAAACCACAGAGGTTTGGCCCTCCCTGCCGATATTCTTCACATATCCGCAGGGGGTGTCGCCCCCCTTGGCGGCCAGCAGAATGTCGCAGGCCCGACGGAGCATATCCGCCCGGCTCCGGCTGCGGGGATTGTAGAGGCAGATCACAAAGTCCGCCTCGGCGGCGGCGCGGAGCCGGCGCTCTATCTTCTCCCAAGGGGTCAGCAGATCGCTGAGGGAGATCACCGCGAAGTCGTGGGTCAGAGGGGCGCCCAAGACCGCGGCGCCGCCGCAGGCGGCGGTGATGCCGGGGACCACCTCAATGTCGATGGGGGGGTAGTCCTGGGCCACCTCGTAGATGAGGCCGGCCATGCCGTAGACGCCGGAGTCGCCGGAGCAGACCACCGCGGTGGTCTTCCCGGAGACGGCGGCCTCCACTGCCAAGCGGCAGCGGTCCACCTCCTTCTTCATCCCCGTGGAGACCATCTCCTTGTGGGGGAAAGCGTCGCGGATGAGGGCGATATAGGCGGTGTAGCCCACGATCAGGTCCGAGGACTCGATGGCCTCCCGGGCCCGGAGGGTGAGGTCCAGGCCCGCTCCGGGGCCAAGACCGATGACAGTCAGTTTTTGCATTGGGGAACCCCCTTTTGGTTTTTTTATTTGGAAGTAGGAGTTAGGAATTAGGAATGGGGGCGCTCGGCGATGGCGATGGTGACGGCGTTTATTGCTTGCTTGGGGAGGAGGATGGGACCCTGGGAGAGGGCGGCGGCGGCGCGCTCGCAGACGTTGTCTGTGCCGGTGACGCTCTTGACAAAGGGGGAGGGGGTGAAGGGGCCCGGTTGGGCGGAGAGCTGGTCGGCGGTGTAGAAGGTCAGGGGCAGGGCGCGGCGGCGGCAGAAGGAGAGGAGACCCTCCTCATCCCGCTTTATGTCGATGGTGGCCGCGGCGGTGATGGCGGCGGGGTCGATGTCCGCGGCTGCCTCCGCTACGGCGGCTTGGATGGCCTCCTCCGGGGTGTTTCGGCGGCAGCCGATGCCAAGGCACAGGCGGCGGGGGATCAGACGGAGGGTGCGGGGGAAGGGGCCGCCGCCAGCTCGGTAGGTGATCCAGACGCCTAAGTCTGCCCGGCCGGGGTGCAGGTCCGGGGGACAGTCGTCAGCGAAGTCGGTGGCGAAGCCCACCCGCTCCCCCCGGAGGAGGGCGGCGGAGATCTCCTTGGCCAAGGCGCGGTCGGTGATGGCCATGTTGTGCTCCGCAGCCCACTGGTCCACAGCGAAAAGGCCGTTGACGTCGGTGGCGGTGGAGATCACAGCCGTGCCGCCGGTGAGGGCGGCGAGGCGGCGGGCAAGGGTGTTGGCCCCGCCCACGTGGCCGCTGAGGAGGGGGATGACGTACTGGCCCAGTTCATCCACGCTGATGACGGCGGGGTCGGTGAACTTGTCCCGCACGTGGGGGGCGATGGCCCGGACGGCGATGCCGGCGGCTCCGATGAAGACAAGCGCGTCGGCTTGGGGGAAGTGCTGGGCGGTCCACTGGCTTAGGCTGTCGTAGGACTGGGGAAGGTTCAGAGAGGCCGCCAGGGCCTTGGGGAGGGCAAGGGTGCACTCCTCCGGGGCAAGGGCCTCCGTCAGGCGCCGGGCCAAGGCCGCGCCCCGGCGGGTGAAGGCGGTGAGGGCGATGGTCATGGGCGGGCCTCCCGACAGCCGTGGGTGAAGGAGGGGTCGTAGAGCTTGCTGCGCTCGTAGGGGGCGGAGAGGAAGCCGCCGACGGTGATGAGGGCGGTTTTGGTGATGTTGTTCTCTTGGGCGGTCTGAGCCAAGGTGCCCACGGTGCAGCGGAACACCTGCTCGTCAGGCCAGGTGGCCTTGTAGACGATGGCGGCGGGGGTGTCGGCGGTGTAGACGCCGCCGGCGAGAAGCTCCTCCTGCGCTTCCCTCAGGAGGCCGGTGGAGAGGAAGAGGACCATGGTGCAGCCGTGAGAGGCCATTCTCCGCAGAGCCTCCCCTTCTGGGACGCCGGTGCGGCCGGCCATGCGGGTGATGATTACCGACTGGGATACCTCCGGCAGGGTGTACTCCGCCCGGAGGGCCGCTGCCGCGCCGCAGAAGGAGGAGACGCCGGGGGTGTCGTCATAGGGGAGGCCCAGTTTGTCCAGCCGGTCCATCTGCTCCCGGATGGCCCCGTAGAGGCAGGGGTCCCCGGTGTGGAGGCGGACGGTGGTGTGGCCGGCGCGCTCCTCGGCCTCCATGACGGCGAGGACCTCCTCCAAGGTCATGGAGGCGCTGTCATAGACGACGCAGCCGTCTTTCTTATACTGGAGCAGGTCCGGGTTTACTAAGCTGCCCGCGTAGATGATGCAGTCCGCCTCCCCGAGGAGCCGGGCACCGCGGACGGTGATGAGGTCGGCCCCGCCGGGGCCTGCGCCGATGAAGTGAATCATAGTTGTAAGCCTTCTTTCTGTTAGAAGTGAGGAGTGAAGAGTGGAGATTGGGAATTCGCCGCAGGCGAATGGATCTCTAAGCTATCCGGGGGAGCCGGATACATTCACTCCTCACCCGCAGTGCGGTGGAGTGCCAGCAGTGCGTCTGCGCCGGGGGTTTTCCCTAGGACGCCGTGTTGGTTGGAGAAAAAAAGAGCGGCGGTTTTCATGGGGGCGGCGCGGTTTTTGAGCTGCTGGTCCAAGGCGGCGGCGATGGAGGTTAGGACAGGGGCGTCTAAGGCGGCGGCACGGAGAAGGTCTACCGCCCGGTCGGTGGTGGGGGCGGTGAAGATGGACTCCACTAAGGCGCGGCTGCCGCCGCAGAGAGCGGTGTGGGCGGCGAGGGTTTCCCGGCGGCCGTCGGCGGTTTTGGAGTGGGTGTTCATGGCTCCGCCGGCGACCTTTACCAGCTTGCCCAAGTGGCCCACCAGAAGGAGGCTGCGGGCGCCGGAGGCGGCGGCGCAGTCAATGGCCTCGCCAATATAATTGCTGCAGAGGGCCCATCGGGTGAGGGAGAGGTGGAGGACGTTTCGACAGAAGTCCTCGCCGTAGTTGCCGGGGGTGATGAGGAGGTCCTGATGGCCTCGGGCCAAGAGGCTTTTCAGCTCCAAGCGGACCGAGTCGATCAGCGCGGACTCGCTCATGGGGCGGACAATGCCGCTGGTGCCCAGGATGGAGAGGCCGCCCACGATGCCTAAGCGGGGGTTGAAGGTGCGCTTGGCCGCCTCGGCGCCGCCGGGGATGGAGAGGGTGACGGAGAAGCCGCCGGTGTAGCCGTATCGGGCGGAAGCCTCTTGAAGCTGGACGGTGATCATCCGGCGGGGGACGGTGTTAATGGCGGCGGCGCCCACCGGCTGGTCCAGACCGGGGAGGGTTACGCGGCCTACCCCTTCGCCACCGTCGATGGTGACGCCGGGGGCGGCGGTGCGGGAAACGCGGGCGAGGATGAGGAGGCCGTTGGTGATGTCCGGGTCGTCGCCGCCGTCCTTCTCCACCGCGCAGGAGGCCCAGCCCTCGCCGGCGGTCCGGCGGACAAGGTCGGCGGTGATGCTGATTTGGGCGGGGGTGGTGAGCGTCACGGCGGCGGGCCAGCGGCCGGTGAGCAGATACTCCGCCGCCCCGCGGGCCGCAGCGGCGGCACAGGCACCGGTGGTGCAGCCGCAGCGCAGCCGCTGCCGGCCTACGTCAATGTAATATGAGAGCTTGGCCACGGCGCTTTCCTCCGTTTCTTAGAAAAGAAAAGCCCTCTCCAAGGGGGAGAGGGCAGGGATTGCCACAGGGCTGCGCCAAACTCTCCACCTAAGAGCATCGCTTTTTGCCGCTGTGCCTGGGTCCTCTGGCTTACACCGGATGGTGCATACAGTAGAGGTAAGACTGCGCCGGATTTTCACCGGACTTCCCCCTGCCGCGGTGGCGCCGCGGAGCACAGCTTATTGGATATTGTGTAGTATAACAGTTTCGGGGGAAAATGTAAAGATGCGTTTTTTGCGGAGGCTGTCTGGAAATCGGGACGGCGGCGAAAAAAGGACTTTACAAATGCTGTGCGGTGTGGTATACTGCTTCCAGTTTTCGATATCAGGGAGCATACGCAGATGGTGCAAGGTCTTCTGACAAGCGTATATTTCTTCTTTTACAGCTTTACCTACTTTACCGTGGGTAAGGCTTATTTGGGTTTCACCGACAAGAGGAAATTCGTTTGTCTGACGGCGTAGGGGCCAAGGCGGATTGGAGCTTCACGGTGAACTCTCACTGTGAGGCTTTTTTGTTGTCCTGAAAGTCCTTTGTGAACCGCATTATTTTCGATTCAATTTCTGTTAAAGGAGAGTTGTCACTATGGTTGTCATTTTGAAGGAGCATCCCAATGAGAAGCAGCTGGAGAACCTGAAGAACTGGCTGGGGAGCTTGGGGCTGGAGATCCACACCAGCACCGGCGCCAAGCACACCATTTTGGGGCTGGTGGGGGACACCTCGGTGGTGGATATTGACCTCATCAAGGCCTTGGACATCGTGGAGGAGGTCAAGCGGATACAAGAGCCCTTTAAGAACGCCAACCGGAAGTTCCATCCCAAGGACACCGTTGTCGATGTGGGCGGCGTGAAGCTGGGGGGCGGGAATTTCCAGTTTATCGCCGGGCCCTGCTCCGTGGAGACGGAGGCGCAGATCTGCTCCATCGCCCAGTCCGTGAAAAAGGGCGGCGCCGGCTTCCTCCGGGGGGGCGCGTTTAAGCCGCGGACCTCCCCTTATGCCTTCCAAGGGCTTCGGGCGGAGGGCATCCGGCTGCTGCTGGAGGCGAAAAAGGAGACCGGGCTGCCCATCGTTACGGAGCTGATGGACTTAAACCAGCTGGAGTACTTCGACGACATTGACGTGATCCAAGTGGGGGCCCGGAATATGCAGAATTTTGAGCTCTTAAAGGAGCTGGGTCATCTGCGCAAGCCTATCCTCATCAAGCGGGGCATGGCCGGCACCCTGCAGGAGCTGCTGATGAGCGCGGAGTATGTGATGGCCGGGGGCAACGAGCAGGTGATCCTCTGCGAGCGGGGCATCCGTACCTATGAGACCTACACCCGGAACACGCTGGATCTCAGCGCGGTGCCGGTGCTCAAGTCCATGACCCACCTGCCGGTGGTCATCGACCCCAGCCACGCCACCGGGAAGGCTGGCTTGGTGCGGTCCATGTCGCTGGCCGCCGCCGCCGCCGGGGCTGACGGGCTGATGATCGAGGTCCACAACGACCCCCAGCACGCCCTGTGTGACGGCCCTCAGTCCATTACGCCGGAGGCCTTTGACGCGCTGGCGGAGAATGTGCGCCAGATTCTGCCCTTCTGCCAGTACAGCTATGAATAAAGCCGTTTGAAATCTGCGGATTTTAAACGAAGGGGAATCGCGCTGCGCTCTGCGCCTCGGAATTTGTCCCCGCAGGGGACAAATTCCTGCGGCGCTCGTTCCGCGAGGAGTATTTTTGCCGAAACCGCGGTTTCCGGTTATTTGCGGCGTGCGCGCCGCAAGCTCTGCGAGGCTCAATCCTTTTTCTTTCAAGAAAAAGGATTGAAAAGGACTTTATATCAGCTTGCTGTGGAATTGCCAGAGAATGGAAAGGATGTGGTGAGATTGAATATCGGTATTGTGGGCCTGGGGCTTATCGGCGGGTCCCTGGCCCGGGCGATTCAGACCAATACGCCCCACACCGTCTGGGGGGCGGATCTCTCCCGGCCTGTGATCTATCGGGCCAAGCTCCTGGAGGTCATTGATGAGGAGCTCACCGAGGACCGGGTGGGGCAGTGCGACATTTTGATTTTGGCCCTGTATCCCCGGGACACCGTGGCTTGGGTGGAGGCCCACGCCACCACCATCGCCAAGGGGGCGGTGGTGGTGGACTGTGCCGGGGTGAAGGGGGCGGTGTGCCGGCCCTGCTGGGATATCGCGGAGCAAAACGGCTTCACCTTCATCGGCGGGCACCCCATGGAGGGGGTGGCCAAGCTGGGGTTTGAGAACTCCCGGCGGGATATGTTCATTGGGGCCTCCATGATTCTGGTGCCCCACCGGGACATTGAGATCGAGACTATGAAGCGGCTCAAGGATGTGTTCGACGCCATCGGATTTACCCGCTATGAGATCGCTGCGCCGGAGCAGCACGACAGGATTATCGCCCTCACCAGTCAGCTGGCCCATGTGGTGTCCAGCGCCTATGTGAAGAGCCCCGCCGCCGCCGGACACCGGGGTTTCTCCGCCGGCAGCTTCCGGGACATGACCCGGGTGGCCTACCTCAATGAGCGGATGTGGGCGGAGCTGTTCATGCTCAATCGGGAGGACCTGCGGGGGGAGATCCAAGGGCTGATCGACCGGCTGCGCCTGTATGAGGCCGCGCTGGACACCGGTGACGAGGAGGGGCTGACCGCCCTCTTGCGGGAGGGCCGGGAGGCCAAGACAGCCTTGGACGCAGAAGAGGCGGAGTGACGGGAGAGAGGCCGGCGATCCGCCGTCAGGAGGGAGAATCGAATGAAAATACTGCATGTAAACACCGCCAATGACTACGATATCCGCATGGAGACCGGGATTTTGGACCGCTGCGGGGAGGAGATTGCCGGTGTGGCGCGGGGGCGGCGGTGCGCCGTGATTACCGACAGCACCGTCCGGGAGCTCTATGCCGACCGGGTGGGACAGTCCCTGCTGCGGGCGGGGTTTACCCCCTGCCTCTGCACCTTCCCCGCCGGGGAGCGGAGCAAGAATCTTAGCACCTATGGGGAGATTTTGGAGTTTTTAGCCGCCAATAAGCTCACCCGCACCGACTGTGTTGTGGCCTTGGGGGGCGGCGTGGTGGGGGATATGGCGGGGTTTGCCGCCGCCACCTATCTGCGGGGCATCGACTATGTTCAGATCCCCACCACCCTCCTCAGCCAGGTGGACTCCTCCGTGGGGGGCAAGACCGCCATCGACCTCAGCGCCGGAAAGAATTTGGCCGGGGCCTTCTATCAGCCCCGTCTGGTGCTGATGGACCCGGGGACGCTGGAGACCCTGCCGGAGAGGGCCTTCTCTGACGGCATGGCGGAGGTGATCAAGTACGGGTGCATCCAAGACCGGGCGTTTTTCGACTTTCTCGCCGCCCGTCCCAGCCGGGAGACAGTGATGGGGGAGATCGAGCATGTGCTCCTCACCTGCTGTGACTGCAAGAGGCAGGTGGTGGAGGCGGATGAGCGGGACTTCGGACAGCGGATGATTTTGAATTTCGGCCACACCTTGGGCCACGCCTATGAGCTGGCGGGGCATTATGAGACCTATACCCATGGACAGGCCGTGGCGGCGGGGATGGTGGCCGCCGCCCGGATCGGCGCGGCGCTGGGGGTCACTGATCCTGCGGCGGCTTCGGCCATTGCAGAGCTGGTCCGCGCCTTCGGTCTGCCGGAGGAGATCCGGTGCCCCGAGGAGATCATGGCGGAGGCTGTGGGTTTGGATAAGAAGGGGGACGGGGCGGAGATCACCCTGATTCTCCTGAAGCAGCTTGGGAAGGCCGTGCCTTTGCGGATGGGGAAGGACGCGGTTTTGACACAGTTTGCGGCGCTGTGCGGCCAGTGAGGAGGGGCGAAATGGACTACCTTGTGAAGGGGAAGTACGTCTACACCGACTTTTCCGAGCCGGCGGGGGGGCTGCTGCGGGATGCCGCGGTCTATCTCTCCGGCGGCGCGGTGGCGGAGGTGGGGGAGGCAGAGGACCTGTCCCGGCGCCACCCGGAGGCGGAGATGGTGGGCGGGGCGGACTGCGCCGTGCTGCCCGGGCTTATCGACGCGCACTCCCACGGCAGCGGGCTGTCCCACGTTCAGCGGGGGGTGGGGTTTGACTATCTGGAGAACTCCCTCTACGACTGGAGCCAGTGCGTGGTTCTGCCGCCGGAGCTGAACGCCCCCATGACCGCTCTGCGCCACCTCAAAAATGGCTGCACCACCATGCACCACAATGTGATGGGGGTGGTCTGCGACGAGAAGGCGCCGGAGAACTCCCGGCGGTATCTGTCCGCCTATCGAAAGACCGGGATGCGTGTGGCCCACTCGCCGGGAATCCGGGATGTGAACGCTTTGGCCAGCGATGACGAGGCGTTCTATGAGACGCTGCCGGAGGACCTCAAGGCTTTTGTCTATCCCCAAGTCTTCTTTGACAAGGAGAGGGCCCGGCGGATGTACTTCGAGTGGTTCGAGGGGCTGTTTGGGGAGTGGGACAGCGACATGTGCCGGATTTTCCTGGGGCCCTGCTGGGCCCACGGAGCCACAGATGAGTTTCTTTTGCAGGTGAAGCGCTCGGCGGAGGACCACGGGCATATCCCCATCCACATCCACACCCTTCAGACGCCGATTCAGCGGGGGTATGGGCTGAAAAAGTATGGGAAGTCCCTTTTGAAGCGTTTGGACGAGCTGGGGGTGGTAGACGACAATCTGACGCTGGGCCACGCGGTGTATTTGGATGAGGCGGACATTGGGATCCTCCGGGACCGGGGGGCCTCCGTCACCCACCATGCCAGCTGCAATTTAGCTATGCGCAACGGGATTTCGCCGGTGTGGTATCTCCAGAAGGCGGGGGTCAATGTGGCGCTGGGTATCGACGAGAAGGGGATTAATGACGACGAGGACCCCTTTATGGAGCTGCGGATGATCGCCTACCTCTCCCGGCTCAGCGGGTTCGATTTGGAGAACAATCAGGCGCTGACACCCTTTGAAATTTTTGCCATGGGCACCTGCAATGCCGCCCGGTCCTTGGGGCTGGCGGGGGTTGTGGGGGCGCTGAAGCCGGGGATGCGGGGGGATGTGACGGTGCTCCGCCTCCGGGAGGTGGAGGAGAACCCCTGTGTGGTATCCGGGGCGGATCCGGCGAAAACCATGCTCCACCGGGCGCTGGGGCGCTTTGTCACCGACGTGTTCGTGGACGGCGTCCGGGCGGTGGCGGATGGGCGGTGCACCACCATTGATCAGGAGGCGCTGTATGCCGAGGTCCGGGACTTTGCCGCCAAGGGGCAGACCGAGGCGCAGCGGCGTTACGCGGAGAATATGGGGCGGCTGAAGCCCTACATGCAGGCTTGGTACCGGGGAATGGACGATTTTGTCCGGGAGCCCTACTATCTGGTAAACTCCCGCAGGTGACGGGGGAAAGGAGAGCGGTATGGATTTGAAGCTGACCCCTGTAAAGCTCCGGGGGCGCGTGACGCCCCCCGCCAGCAAGTCCCAGGCCCACCGGGCGCTGATCGCGGCCAGACTGTCGGCGGGGGAGAGCAAGCTGCGCAATCTGGCCCGGTCGGAGGATATCGACGCCACGGAGCGGTGCATGAGGACCCTCCGCGCCTCCAGCGACAATCAGTCCCTGCTGGACTGCGGGGAGTCCGGGTCCACGTTGCGCTTTCTCATGCCGGTGGCCTTGGCCCTCCGGGGCGGCGGGGTGTTCACCGGCCGGGGACGGCTGATGGAGCGGCCCCAGGGGCCCTACTTCGCGATTTTCGACGAGAAGGGGATTTTCTACCGGCAAGAGGACGGCGTCCTCACCCTGCGGGGGCTGCTGCCCCCGGGGGTGTACCGCCTGCCGGGGAATGTGTCCAGTCAGTTTGTCACGGGGCTCCTCTACGCCCTGCCCCTGCTTGGGGAAGACAGCGAAATTCAGCTTACCTCCCCGCTGGAGAGCCGGGGGTATGTGGATATGACTGTGGACGTGCTGGCGCGGTTCGGTATTCGGGTGGAGAATCAGGGCTATGAGCGGTTCCTGGTGCCCGGGGGGCAGAAGTATCAGGCGGCGGAGCTGACCATCGAGGCCGACTGGTCCCAGGCGGCGTTCTGGTATGCGGCCATCGCCCTGGGCAGTCAGGTGGAGGTGGAGGGGCTCAACCCATTTTCCATTCAGGGGGACATGGTGATTGTGCCCCACTTCCAGCGCCTGAGCAGACCGGGAGATTGGGATATCGACGTGTCCGACTGCCCTGACCTGGTGCCGCCCCTGGCGGTGATGGCCGCCGTGCGCCGGGGGACCACCCGGCTGGTGAACGCCGCGAGGCTGCGGATGAAGGAGAGCGATCGGCTTGTCACCGTGCGGCAGACCTTGGCCGCTCTGGGGGCCGATGTGGAGGAGGGGGCCGACAGCCTCATTATCCGGGGGCTCTCCCGCTTGACCGGAGGTGTCACCGTGGACTGCTGCGGCGACCACCGGATCGCCATGATGGCCGCCGTGGCCGCTACCGTCTGTGAGAGGCCGGTGGTCCTCACCGGGGCGGAGTGTGTGGCCAAGTCCTATCCCGGCTTTTGGGAGGATTATCGGGCATTGGGCGGTATCACGGCGGAGGCCAAATAGAGAACTATCTATGGGAGGAGCGGGTATGTTAAGTTATACGATTTTCGGCGAGTCCCACGGGCCGGCCATCGGGGTGACGCTCACCGGCGTCCCGCCGGGGCTGGCGGTGGACGAGGGGTTTATTGCCGCCGAGATGGCCCGGCGGGCGCCGGGGAACAGCCCCCTGAGTACCGCCCGGCGGGAGGCGGATGTGCCTCGAATTCTCTCCGGGGTGTTTGAGGGCAGGACCACCGGCGCGCCGCTGTGTGCTGTCATAGAGAATACCAACACCAGGTCGGGGGACTACGCCGATCTGCGCGTCTGTCCCCGGCCCAGCCACGGCGACTATGCCGGGTTCGTGGCCTCCAAGGGGTGCTTGGACTACCGGGGGGGCGGGCACTTCTCCGGACGGCTCACCGCGCCGCTGGTGTTCGCCGGGGCGGTGGCCAAGCTGCTGCTCCGGGAGCGGGGGGTGTGGGTCAGCGCCTGTATCTCCATGGCGGGGGGGGTAAAGGACCCGTCGCCGGAGGAGCTGGAGGCGGTGATCCTCGCCGCGAAAAGGGATCAGGACAGCGTGGGCGGCACCATCACCTGTGTGGTCAACGGCCTTCCCCCGGGACTGGGGGCGCCGGATATCGACTGCAATGTGGAGGGCATCTTTGCCCGGCACCTCTTTGCTGTGCCGGCGGTGAAGGGGGTGGCCTTCGGCGCCGGGTTTGCCTTGGCCCGGATGCGGGGCAGCGAGGCCAATGATCCGTTTTATATGGATGGAGGGACTGTCCGGACACGGACCAACCACGCCGGAGGTGTCAATGGTGGGATCACCAACGGGATGCCGGTGACATTTGAGGTGGTGATCCGGCCCACGCCGTCTATTGCCAAGGAGCAGGATTCGGTGAATTTGGCCACTGGGGAGGACTGTAAGCTGGCCATTCACGGACGGCACGACCCCTGTATCCTGCCCCGAGCGGTGGTAGTCATCGAGGCGGCGGCGGCCTTGGCGGCCTGTGAGGTGTGGGGCGGCGGAGCCGCCGCTGCGCGGTAGCGCGTCCAAGCATTTTTGCGGAGCAAAAATCTTGCCGCAGGCGGGATTCACTCCCGCCGAGGAAGTAGAATTAAAAAGGGGGGCCCGCAAATGGGACATTTGTGGGGGCGACTGCATGAACAACTATGAGATACAGGCGGAGAATGCCAAGAAGCTGTTTTTGGGGTATGATCAGGAGGAGATTATTCGGAAGCTCCGCTTGGAGCACGATGAGGACTACCTCTACCTGCCCTTTCTGGACCTCCAGTACCGCGTCCATCGGCGGACGGCGGCGGTGGAGCGCCGGGAGGGAACGGGGGCCTATGAGGACGGGGGCAGCTTCAATGAGGTGCTGACCATCTTTGACGCCATGTGCTGTTCCAAGGAGGGCGTTCAGCTCTCCGGCGAGTGGCGGAGCACAGCGGCGCTGGGGAATCAGGTCCATGGCGGCTCCTTGTTTCAGGGCTTCCAAGAGCAGGCGGCGCGGATGGACCCGGAGCGCCTGCCGGCGGTGCTGGAGGCTATGGGCGGCCTTCGGATGCCCAAGGGGGAACCGGGGTACCGGCTGATGGCCTTCCCCTTCCTGCCGGTGTACTTCCAGTACTGGCGCTCTGACGAGGAGTTTCCCGCCCAAATCAACCTATTTTGGGATAAAAATACTACGGATATTATCCACTATGAGACAGTCTACTACCTGTCCGGGTTCCTGATGGAGCGGATCATCGCTCTGTTGGACCGGGATGGGAGGGAGCATACAGAAAGGGAGAATGGATATGGATTTACAGAAGCTGCGCGGCGAGATTGACGCCATTGACACACAGATGACCGACCTCTTTGTCAGAAGAATGGGCCTCTGCGCGGAGGTGGCCCGGTACAAGAAGGAAAACGGGATGGCCGTGGTCCACCAAGGCCGGGAGCGGGAGATCCTCTCCCGGATCTCCGCCTTGGCGGGGGATGAGCTGGACAGCTACGCCCGCATCCTTTTCAGCACCCTCTTTGATCTCAGCCGATCCTATCAGAGTATGCTGATCACCGAGGCGTCCCCAGTGGAGGGGAAGATAGACGAGGCCCTGCGGAGCACGCCGCAGATGCTGCCCAAGAAGGCGGTGGTGGCCTGTCAGGGCGTGGAGGGGGGCTATGCCCAGCAGGCCTGCGATAAAGTGTTCTCCTTCGCGGACATCATGTACTTCCGCTCTTGGGAGGGGGTGTTCTCCGCGGTGCAGAAGGGGCTGTGCCAGTATGGCATCCTGCCCATTGAGAACAGCTCCAACGGCAGTGTCAACGGGGTCTACGACCTGATGCGCAGCTTCGATTTCCACATTGTGCGGGGGGTGAAGCTCCATGTGAACCACAGCCTGTTGGCCTGCCCCGGCGCGGATTTAGGGGGCATCAAGGAGATCTTCTCCCACGAGCAGGCCATCGGACAGTGCAGTGAGTTCCTCAAGACCCTGCCGGGGGTGCAGATCACTGTCTGCGAGAACACGGCCATGGCGGCCAAGCTGGTGGCCGAGAGCGGCCGCACTGATGCGGCAGCCATCTCCAGCCCGGTCTGCGCGGCCATGTACGGCCTCCGGGAGCTGCGGCAGGGGGTACACAACACGGACAACAACTACACCCGGTTCATCCTGATTGCCAAGAACCCGGAGATCTACCCCGGCGCGGATCATCTGAGCCTGATGTTCAAGGTGGGCCACACCCCCGGCTCCCTGACCCGTGTGCTGGCCCGGTTTTCGGCTTTGGGCCTCAACATGACCAAGCTGGAGTCCCGTCCCATCTCCGGCGCGGACTTCCACTACATGTTCTACATGGACTTCGAGGGCAGCATCTACGATCCCAGTGTGCGCAAGCTGCTCTGCGAGCTGGAGCAGGAGCTGGAGCTGTTTGTGTTTTTGGGGGCGTATCAGGAGGAGTGAGATTTGCGTTGGGAGTTAGGCGTTGTGGTGTTCGCCTGCGGCGAATAAATTTCAAATCGTCCCGTGTCAGCCGGACACCTTTATTCCTAACACCTCATGCCTAACTCCTAACTCAAACAGCGTGATTGATTAAGAGAGGAGGGAGCTTAGCTATGGATTATGGCCTGATTGGGGCGAGGCTGGGGCACAGTCATTCACCGCAGATTCATGCCGCTTTGGCGGGGTATGATTATCAGCTCCGGGAGCTGAGGGAGGAGGAGCTGGCGGGATTTTTGGAGGAGAGGCCTTTTCGGGGGATCAATGTGACCATCCCCTATAAGAAAGCGGTGATGCCCTTCTGTGCGGAGCTGGGAGAGGGGGCCCGGCGGATCGGGTGCGTCAATACCATTGTGAAACGAAGCGATGGGTCCCTCTATGGGGACAATACTGACTACTATGGGTTCTGTCAGACAGCCAAGCGGGCCGGAGTGACGTTTGCCGGGCGGCATGTGCTGATTTTGGGCAGCGGCGGAACCTCTCTTACCGCCTTTCAGGCGGCGGAGGACTTGGGAGCTGCGTCGGTGGAGCGGGTGTCCCGCTCGGGAGAGCTGAACTATGAGAATGTGTACCAGCGGCAGGAGACGGAGGTTGTGGTGAACACCACACCGGTGGGGATGTTTCCCAAGAATGGGAAGAGGGCTGTCGATCTCAGCCGGTTCCCTAAGCTGCTGGGGGCGGTGGATGTGGTGTACAATCCGCTGCGCACCGCCTTCCTGCTTCAGGCGGAGGCGCTGGGCGTCCCCGCCGCCGGGGGGCTGCCTATGCTGGTGGCCCAGGCCCGGCGGGCCAGTGAGCTGTTTACCGGGGAGAGGATTCCTGAGGAGCGGATGGAGGCGGTGCTTCGGGAGGCAGCGGCGGAGGTGACCAATGTGGTGCTCATCGGGATGCCCGGCAGCGGCAAGAGCACTGTGGGTGCCGCCTTGGCCCAGCGGCTGGAGCGGCCTTTCGTTGACGCCGATGAGGAGATCGTCCGTCGGGCGGGGAGGTCCATCCCGGAGATTTTCGCGGAGGATGGCGAGGAGCGGTTCCGGGCGCTGGAGACGGAGGTGCTGTCCGATCTGGGGAAGCGGTCAGGGGTCGTTTTGGCCACCGGCGGCGGGGCGGTGCTCTTTGAGCGGAATCTGCCCCTTCTGCGGCAGAATGGGCGGATCTATCGGATTACAAGGGATGTGTCCCATCTGGCCACCCGCGGGAGGCCCCTGTCCTCCTCACCGGAGCGCCTGCGGGAGATGGAGCGGGAGCGGGCGCCCTTCTATGAGCGGGCGGCGGATGTGACTGTGAGCAATGACGGCTCCACGGCGGAGACTGTGGCGGCTATGATGCGGGATTTACGGGAGGAGATGCGGATATGAAGTTTTTGCTGCTGAACGGGTCCAATCTGAACATGTTGGGGATTCGGGAGCCGGCTGTCTACGGGCAAGGGACTTATGAGGAGCTGCTGGGCTATGCGGCAGAATTTGCCGGGGAGCTGGGGGTGGAGATCGAGTGCGTCCAGTCCAACCACGAGGGGGACTTGGTGGATGCCATCCAGCGGGCGTACTTTGAGGGGATGGATGGGATCATACTCAATCCCGGCGGGTACACCCACACCAGCGTGGCGATTTTGGACGCGGTGAAGGCGGTGGCCCTGCCCACGGTGGAGGTGCACATCTCCAAGATGGAGGAGCGGGAGGATTTCCGCCAGCACTCCTATGTCCGCGCCGCCTGCGTCAAGACCATCACCGGACAGGGGTTTGCCGGCTACCGGCAGGCCGCGGAGTTTTTGGTGGGGCATTTGCAGGGCAAGTAGATAGGAGCCCCCGGGAAACGGAGTTTCCCGGGGGCTTTTCGTTGGAGGGTTCAGTGCTGGCTGAGCAGGATCTTTTCGCAGGGGAGGGTTCGGAACAGCTCCTCCATCACCCAAGGGCCAAACTCCTGAATGGGATCGTCCTCGGAGATCTTTTGCGGATGATCCGACAGGATGCTTACATACAGAATCCAAGTGACGCCCTCCTCCGGGAACCGGATGCGCCCGTTCTTCTCTTGGTTGGGGTACAGCCGCAAAAACAGATTGCCGGAGCCGTAGCCATAGATGTAGATGTGGTCGTATTCCGCCGCCGGCTCACTAGGGGCGCGGGAGCCGAAGGGGCCGGTGCTCTTTTTCATCTTCCGCTTCTTGGGGATGCGGGAGTCGTTGATCTCCACGGCGATCCTGCTGAGGGCCTTTTCGAAGATTTTAATCATCTCCCTCTCCTCCAGACCGCCTGTTTTCAATCCGTATTCATACACGCCGGGCTTAAACATATGTGGAGCCTCCTTGTTCTGATCGGTTTAAGTATAGCATAGGGACTAAAACAATGCAAGAACGCACACATAGGCGGTTTGGCGCATAGAATAGCCCGTAAAGGAGGCGGTTTATGGATGGATACCATTGAGCAAACCAGTCAGTGCGTGCCGCTGCGTACCGACTATCAGGCCTATGACAGAATTTGGCAGCGGGTGTCCCCGGAGCTGAACCCCTATCCTCAGGCGCGGATGGAGGGCGTCGGCAGCGGGGCGTCGGGCGGCACCGCCACCGGCTCCCTTGGTGGAGGGATGGTTATGGGCGGGAGCGCCGCTGTACCGTCGGAGGGGACGGGCGGCGCTTCGGACAGTGGCCTGCTTCAGCTTCCCGGGGCGGAGGCGGACCCCTGCTGCATGGGTACTGAGGCCCAGACCTCTTTGGATGTGATCCGGGGCTTCGCGGAGGGGGAGGCCGCTGACCGGCAGTTTTACTTACAGCTGTCCAAACGGATGCGGAGCCAGAACGCGGCCCGTGTTCTGCGCCGGATCGCGGCGGAGGAGGAGGGGCATCTGAAGAAGCTCCAGGCGGTGTACTATCTGATTACCGGGGAGTGCATGACCTTGAACCGCCGCATTACCGTGCCCGACAGCCGGGGGAACTGTGCCGCCCTCCGTCAGGCATACCATGAGGAGGCGTGCAGCGGCTTCAACTATCTCCGGGCCGCCGACGCGGCGGGGGATGTGTGCCTGCAGGGGATCTTCAAGGAGATGGGAGAGGACGAGATGCGCCATGCCAAGGCGCTGCTCCAGCTGCTTTCCATGTGCCTTTGCTGATTGCAATGGGGGGAGAAGTGTGTTACAATACCAAGAGAAAAAGCGTCCGTAGGGCGACAATACAGGAACAAAGGAGAAGGCTATGCAAGAGACAATCAGCCGGGAGAAGGCTTTGGCGCTGCTGAGAGCCTACAATCAGGAGCCCTTTCACATCCAGCACGCGCTGACAGTGGAGGGGGTCATGGACTACTTCGCCCGGGAGCTGGGCTATGGTGAGGAGGCGGACTTCTGGGCCTTGGCGGGGCTGCTCCACGACATCGACTTTGAGCAGTGGCCCGAGGAGCACTGCAAAAAGGCCCCGGAGCTTATGCGGGAGGGCGGCTGCGGCGAGGAGCTGATCCATGCCGTGTGCAGCCACGGCTATGGCGAATGCTGTGATGTGGAGCCGGTGCACGAGATGGAGAAGGTGCTCTTCGCCGCCGACGAGCTCACCGGCCTTATCGGCGCGGCGGCCCGTATGCGCCCCAGCAAAAGTGTGATGGACATGGAGGTCTCCAGCCTGCGCAAGAAGTTCAAGGACAAGAAGTTCGCCGCCGGGTGCAGCCGTGATGTAATAAGCCAAGGTGCGGAGCGCCTCGGCTGGACCTTGGAGGAGCTGATGGAGCGGACGATCCTCGCCATGCGCTCCTGCGAGGCGAAGGTGGCGGCAGAGCTGGACGCTTTGCTGAATTAGGAATTGGTCCTTGTGGAGCGTGTGTAAAAGCCCGGCAGGATGTGGGGCGGCGACATAAGAAAACATTTTAAGCGAGGGTCGGCGTGGCGTTAAGCTGCGTCGACTTTCGTATTATTTTTGTCTTGGGGAGTTTGGGATTGCTCCCGCGCTCCCTCAAAATCCAACGCACCAATAAAGTTATAGACGATCTCGATTTCCCGGATTTTCACCCGTTTCTGCTGCTCGCCGGTCGTGTATAGCCTCTGCAGTTGAAAAGCGGTACAGAGGGCATCATCAAAGGAAGAGACAGCGGGAAGGGTTTTTTCTCAAAAAGCGCTTTGGCCAAGACCAGAAATGTTCAATAGGATTGAGTTCCGGGGAGTAGGGCGGAAGAAAGAGAATAGGCCTTGTTTGAAAAATAGGGAAGGATGAGCTAAATCAACAAAATAGCGA
>CANPBB010000010.1 GCA_947572235.1 uncultured Clostridia bacterium | reverse complement strand
CCGGCAAAAGCGCACTTCCCTTTTGGCGCTTGCAGGTAATCCGGCAAAAGCGCACGTCCCTTTTAGTGCTTGCAGGTAATCCGGCAAAAGCGCACTTCCCTTTTGGCGCTTGCAGGCAATCCGGCAAAAGGGCGCTTAGGGGAGCGGCGGACTCCCGCCCCGCCTGCGGCGGGACACAGTCCTTGCGCCCGCCCCGCTGCACCGGGCCGAACGGCTGCGGCGCTTCGCGCCTTGCCTCCCCTGCTAAAGGGCGGGGGACCGCCGCGCATCGGTGGAGGGATTCCGCGCAGACACTTCCGTCACCCCTTTGTAGGGCGCGATGGCCCCGGTGCACCGTCCCCCATCCCCCGGAACACCCCGATAACCACCCGTCCCCCCGCACCGGGGACGGGTGGATCATGTCCGCCCATGCACCTGTTTTCACGAACCATATCCAACGCCCCAACCTCTATAGAACACAACGCCCCTGCACAGCACCCCCGGCCACCGCAAAGCGTGCAGCAGCCCATGCAACACCCCCCCTTGTTTTTTCCTGTTTTTCACTGCTTTTTCCCCCAAAACCACCTGTTTTTCCCCCCTGCTGAAGGGGCAAAAATCCAATTATCATCACAAAAAAGCACGGTGCCCTGCGGGGCACAATAAGGAGCACCCGCCATGCCAAAAAAGAAATCCCCCTCTGAGGGAACCAAAAAAGCCAACAACCCCAACGTTATGGGCCTGCATTCCGCTGTGTTGGAGCAGCCCATCACCCAGACGCTGGAGACAAACTTCATGCCCTACGCCATGTCCGTCATCCTCTCCCGCGCCATCCCGGAGATCGACGGCTTCAAGCCCTCCCACCGGAAGCTCCTCTACACCATGTACAAGATGGGCCTCCTCACTGGGGCGCGGACCAAGTCCGCCAACATCGTGGGCCAGACCATGCGCCTCAACCCCCACGGCGACAGCGCTATCTATGAGACCATGGTCCGCCTCTCCAAGGGCTACGGCGCCCTGCTCCATCCCTTTGTGGATTCCAAGGGCAACTTCGGCAAGGTCTACTCCCGGGATATGGCCTATGCTGCCAGCCGGTATACCGAGGCCAAGCTCTCCCCCATCTGCGCCGAGCTCTTCCGGGACATCGACCAGGATACTGTGGACTTTGTGGACAACTATGACAACACCATGAAGGAGCCGTCTCTCCTGCCCACCACCTTCCCCAATATCTTAGTCAGCGCCAACCAGGGGATTGCTGTGGGCATGGCCTCCCAAGTCTGCGGGTTCAACTTGGGGGAGGTCTGCGACACCACCATCGCCTTTTTGAAAAATCCGGACTGCGACCTCTCCGCCACCCTTTTGGCCCCGGATTTTCCCACCGGCGGCGAGATCATCTGCGACAGCGCCGCGCTGGAGGAGATCTACCGCACTGGCCGGGGCAGCGTGAAGCTCCGGGCCAAGTGGCGGTATGTGAAGGCGGAAAATCTCATTGAGATTTATGAGATCCCCTACTCCACCACCACGGAGGCCATCTTGGACAAGGCCGCGGAGCTGATTAAGGGCGGCAGGCTCCGGGAGGTCAGCGATATGCGGGACGAGACCGACCTCTCCGGCCTGAAGCTCACCATTGATCTGAAGCGGGGGGTGGACCCGGACAAGCTCATGGCCAAGCTCTTCAAGACCACCACCCTCCAGGACAGCCTCAGCTGCAACTTCAACGTGCTGGTGGGGGGTTCCCCCCGTGTGATGGGGGTCCGGGAGCTTCTGGAGGAGTGGTGCGCTTGGCGCACGGAGAGCGTGAAGCGGCGCATCTGCTTTGTGCTGAAAAAGCGGAAGGATAAGCTCCATCTGCTGAAGGGCCTCAAGCGGATTCTCTTGGACATTGACAAGGCCATCTCCATCATCCGGGAGACCGAGGAGGAGGCTTTGGTGGTGCCGAACCTGATGATCGGCTTCGGCATTGACGAGATTCAGGCGGAGTACGTGGCGGAGATCAAGCTGCGCAACATCAACAAGGCGTATATTCTCAAGCGCGTCCAAGAGGAGGAGGCCCTCCGGGACGAGATTGACGATCTGGAGGACATCCTTGGGAACCACAGGCGGGTGCGGAAGCTCATCATCGACGAGCTGGCCGAGGTGAGGAAGCAGTACGCCCAGCCCCGGCGGACCACCATTGTCTATGCCCACGAGGTGGAGGAGTACCGGGAGGAGGAGGAGACGCCGGACTATCCGGTGAGCGTGTTCCTCTCCCGGGAGGGGTATTTTAAGAAGATCACCCCCCAGTCTCTGCGGATGGCGGATACCCAGAAATATAAGGAGGAGGACGGCCTCCGCCAGTCCTTTGAGGCGTCAAACCGGGACGAGGTGATGTTCTTCACCGACAAGTGCCAAGTGTACAAGGCACGGCTCTCGGACTTTGAGGACAGCAAGGCCAGCGCCTTGGGGGACTATCTCCCCTCAAAGCTGGGGATGGAGCCGGAGGAACGGGTGGTGTTCCTCCACCTGCCAAGGGATTACACCGGGGCGCTGGTGTTCTTCTTTGAAAACGGCAAGGCCGCCCGTGTGGATCTCTCCGCCTATAAGACCACCAGCAACCGCCGGCGCCTCACCGGGGCCTACTCGGACAAGAGCCCTCTGGTGGGGATCGTGGCCCTGCGGGAGGAGAGAGAGCTGGCGGTCTACTCCACAGAGCCCCGCGCGCTGGTGTTCAGCACGGCGCTGCTCACACCCAAAACCACCCGCACCACGCAGGGGGTGCAGGTGATGACCCTGAAGCCCAAGCATCATGTCGCCTCCGTCTGCCCGCTGGAGGACAGCCCCATTACCAACTTGGCCCGGTATCGCTGCCGCGCGGTTCCCGCTGCCGGCGCGGTGGTGCGGGAGGAGGATGGAGAGGAGAAGCAAATGCAGATCCTCTGAGTTTTCCCGCGGGAAGATGCGGCAGAGCATCTCCGCCCGCTGTCTCCGCCTGTCGGAGGTCTCTGTGAAAACAGCTGGCCTTCGCTGGATGGAATGGGGCGGATCTCATCCCTGTAAAGGCGCTTTTTTACTCTCAAAACAGAAAGGAAACCTCTATGACCCAGCGCCACACCCTCTTGAAGCTCCTGAAGGCCTACAGTTTGATCACCTTCGGCGCCCTGATCTATGCCCTGTCCTTTAACTGGTTTTTCCAGCCCAACCATATCGCCTTCGGCGGGCTCACCGGTATCGCCCAGATTCTAAACCGTATTTGGCCCGTTCTGCCGGTGGGCGCGATGGTGATTGTTATGAATGTGCCCCTGTTTGTTGCCGGTGTGCGGCGGATGGGGGTGGGGCTGCTGCTCTCCTCGCTGTACTGTATGGCGGTCAGCTCCATCTTTGTGGATATAATGGCCGCGGTCCACACCTTTTCACCCATGGACCCCCTCTTGGCCAGCCTCTACGGCGGCCTGACCTTGGGCTTTTCACTGGGGCTGGTGCTGATGGCCAATGCCACCAGCGGCGGCACGGAGCTGCTGGCCCGGCTGCTCAAGTACCATCTGCCCAACCTCTCCATGGGCCGGCTGTGTCTGGCGATTGATTTGGTGGTCATTGTGGCCTACGCCGCGGCATTCCGCAGCCTGAACAACGCGCTCTACGGCATTGTGGCGCTGTATATCGCCACCATTGTCATGGATATGGTGATCTACGGCTCCCAGAGGGCGGTGCTGGCCTATATCATTAGCGACCACAGCGGCACAATCGCCGCCGCTCTTTTGGAGCTGGACATGGGTATTACCCTGCTCAACGGCACCGGCGGCTTCTCCGGCGGCGAGAAGCGGGTGATCCTCTGCGCCATCCGCCGCCGTCAGGTGGCCATGGTCAAGGAGCTGGTCAATGAGCGCGATCCCGCGGCCTTCGTCATCGTCTGCCAAGCCCACGAGGTCTTAGGCGAGGGCTTTACGGCCTACGACAAAAACGCTATGTAAATTTGTAAAAATCCACCGGCGTTGGAGCTTCTGGCATAGAAACGGTTCAAATCCGCCGCAGTCAAGCGGTACGATTATTCCTGATTTCACACAAAAAGGAGGCTATTATGGCATTTGAGGCATTAAAGCAGACGCTGGAGCGCAATGGCTTCACTGTCACCGTCTGCGCCACGGGGGCGGAGGCGGCGGCGTATCTCAATCGGGTGATTGACAAGACCACCGTGGGCTGCGGCGGGTCGATGACGCTGCGGCAGCTGGATCTCTACCGGTCTCTGGGAGCGCACAACACGCTCCACTACCACGGCATCAGCGAGGACCCGCAGGAGGCCCGGCGAAAGGCGATGACCACAGAGGTGTACCTGCTCTCCGCCAACGGTATTGCTGAGGATACCGGGGAGATTATCAACATCGACGGCACGGGCAACCGGGTGGCCTCCACGCTGTTTGGCCACCGGAAGGTCTACTTTGTGGCGGGGCGCAACAAGGTGTCCCCGGATTTTGCGGCCGCGCTGCACCGGGTGCGCAACGTAGTGGCGCCCAAAAACGCCCAGCGCTTAGGCTGCAAGACCCCCTGCGCGGCCAAGGCGGACCGCTGCTACAACTGCAAGAGCCCGGAGCGCATCTGCCGCGGCTTGGTGGTGCACTACCAAAGGATGCTGTCCATGGAGATGGAAGTGGTCCTGGTGGACGAGGATTTGGGGTTTTAGTGGGTTAGAAGTGAATGGATCCCGCAACTCCTCACTCCTGACAAAAAGGGGGCCTTTATGGATTTTACAAATCTGCAAAGAGTATTGGAGCGCAATGGCTTCACCGTCACCGTCTGCGCCACGGGGGCGGAGGCGGCGGCGTATCTCAATCGGGTGATTGATGGCACGGCGGTGGGCTGCGGCGTCTCTATGACGCTGGAGGAGCTGGGGCTCTACGACTCTCTGGCGTCCCACAATACGCTGATCTACCACCGGCGCAGTGAGGATGTGGAGGCGGCGCGGCGGGCGGCTATGAGTACGGAGGTCTATCTCCTCTCCGCCAACGGCATTGCCGAGAGCACCGGGGAGATCATCAGCATCGACGGCGTGGGCAACCGGGCGGCCTCCACCCTGTTTGGCCACCGGAAGGTCTACTTTGTCGCGGGACGCAACAAGGTGTCTTTGGACTATGCGTCGGCCCTGCACCGGGTGCGCAACGTGGTGGCCCCCAAAAACGCGCGGCGCATGGGGATCAAGACCCCCTGCGCGGCCAAGGCGGACCGCTGCTATGACTGCAACAGCCCCGAGCGCATCTGCCGCGGCTTAGTGGTGCACTACAAGCGGATGAAGTCCATGGAGATGGAAGTGGTCTTAGTAGACGAGGAACTGGGCTACTAAGGGAAAAATTAGGAATGAGGAATTAGGAATGAAGGAATCCTGTCTGCGGCGGGGTGATGGGAATAAAATCGTCCGGCGTAAGCCGGACACCACCATTCCTAACTCCTAATTCCTCATTCCCAATTCCTCGTTGAAAAAGGGGGTTTCAATGGATCGAAAAGCTAACATACAAAGATTCGGCCTCCTCTGGGGCGCCCTCCTGTTCCTTCTGCTGCTCACCGGCTGTAATTCCCTTTTGGAGCAGGATTACGGCTCTGTGGAGCCCCACGCCAACCGGTATTGGGAGGAGGGCGCCGGCAGTGATATCCTGCGGGCGGAGTCCTATCAGGACTTGGTGAATACCTTGATGCTGCTGGTGGAGGAGCACCGGGACAGCGGGACGCTGCGGCTGTACCTTACCGATGTGGACTATGTGTCCGCTTTGACCATGCTGAAACGGGCGGTGACTGAGGTGCGGGAGGAGACCGCCATCGGCTCCTACGCCTTGGAGCGTCTGGATTTCGACATGGAGGAGCTGCGCAACAGCTACTACCAGGCGGAGCTTCGCCCGGTGTACCGGCGGACGGCGGAGGATGTGGCCGGCATTCAGGAGACCGCCAGCTCCGGCGCCATCTATGACATGCTGCTCAAGGCCTATGAGGAGGAAGTGCCCCGGCTGACCGTGCGGTACTCCTACCTCTCCGAGGAGCCGGAGGTGCTGCTGGAGAATATTCGGCTGCTCCAAGCGGAGCTGGAGGGCTTTGACCGGTTGGTCTCAGACGGCGGGGAGGCCTCTGAGGGGGAATCTGGCGAGGCGGCGGAGGCGGGAGAGAGCGATCCCTTGGACGAGGTGGAGCCGACGGAGGAGACCGGAGATGGGGAGATCGTCCCGCCGCCGGAGAAGCCGGTGCTCTGGGAGGTATATTTCTATCCCCCCAAGGGACAGCGCAGTATTGTGGAGGTATTTTTGCAGCCGGAGGACGGCGTGACCCTGCCATAAAAAGAACAGGCGGAAGCGACGCTCCCGTCTGCGAAGTGTTCCATCGACCGGCAGATTGGGCCAGCGGTGGGGGTGTAAGTGCCGGCGTGCGGACGTTTTTTTGATGGATAGATAGAGGTGTGCCTATATGTCGGATTTGACATCCATGGTGAATATTGGGCGGGAGATGTCGCGGAAGCTCCAAGCGGTGGGGATCAGCTCGCCGGAGCAGCTGCGGGAGACCGGGGCCATGGGGGCCTATCTGCGGCTGAAGAGCGTCTATCCCCATGTCTGTCTGGTCCACCTCTATGCCTTGGAGGGGGCGGTGCGGGGGGTGGACTTCAACGCGCTGCCGGCGGAGGTGAAGAGGGAGCTGAAGGGGTTCAGCGACCAGCTCCGGTGATCAAAGATGGATCGCCCAGTCACCATAGCGGAAGACGCCGCTGCCGTGGTGAAGCAGGCCCTTTGCTTTCAGCTCCCGGAGGGCGTCCCGCATACGGAGGATGATTTCCGGGGAAATATGCAGGGAGTGGTGCCCCGGAAATACCCGCCGGACGGGGAGGGCGGCCAGCTTCTCCAAGGAGGCGAGGTAGGCCTCCGGATCTGTGGAGGGGTAGTAGGCGAGAAGGGTGCCCTTGTAGACTAAGTCCCCGGTAAAGAGATAGCTGGTGGCGTCCTCATAGAAGCACAGATGCCCCGGGGAGTGCCCCGGTGTGTGGAGAACCTGGAGGGTGCGGCCGCCTAAGTCAATGAGATCCCCGTCCTCCAAGAGACGGGAGGGAGTGCCTTGGAATATGGTGTAGGCGTCGAGCTTAAAACCCTCCGGCAGCTGGCACCGGTCGGCAGCCATCCTCCGCACAGCGTCCTCGGGCAGGGGGAATTCCCCTTGCAGCCAAGGGAGCTCCGCGGCGTGGGCGCAGAAGTCCGGAAAGTATTGATGACCGCCGATGTGATCCCAGTGGACGTGGGTGGCCACGGCGGTGACATGCTTGTCGGTGAGGGCGGTGACAGAGTCGAGGATGTTGCAGATGCCTAAGCCTGTGTCGATCAGCAGACTGCGTGTTTCGCCGGTGAGGAGGTAGCAGTGGGTCTCCTCCCAGTGGCGGTATTCGCTGATGCAGTGGGTGCGGCGGTCAATGGGGTCGATGGTGAACCAAGGGTTCATGGGGCGCCTCGCTTTCTTAGTGGGGGGTGGCTGGCCGATTGGGGCGGTTCCCGCCTGCGGTTGTTCTTTATTATAGCCCTCTGTGAGATTTTGTCAATTCGCTTTGAAAATAGAGGTTGACATGGGGCAAAGAATTTGGTATACTATCAACGTTCCGCGGGCGTAGCTCATCTGGTAGAGCGCCACCTTGCCAAGGTGGAGGTAGCGGGTTCGAGCCCCGTCGCCCGCTCCATCTGTAATAGGACATCCAAGATTGGGTGTCCTATTTTTCTTTCCGCAGGAAGCGAACCCGCTGCCTCCACCTGCGCCGAAGGCGCGTCAAATAGGAGGTCGGGCAGGGTTCCCGCGAATGGCGTGCCATTCGTGGGATGCCCGTAGCGGGTTCGAGCCCCGTCGCCCGCTCCATCTGTAATAGGACATCCAAGATTGGGTGTCCTATTTTTCTTTCCGCAGGAAGCGAACCCGCTGCCTCCACCTGCGCCGAAGGCGCGTCAAATAGGAGGTCGGGCAGGGTTCCCGCGAATGGCGTGCCATTCGTGGGATGCCCGTAGCGGGTTCGAGCCCCGTCGCCCGCTCGAAAGGAAATAAAAGCGACTGGCCATGGCCTGTCGCTTTTATTTCCTTGTGGACGCCTGTGGCTTGATTTGACATGCTTGGGGCGAGTGACGCCCCAGCGCCATGCGGCAAAACGCTTGTGACGCCGCACGCGCGGCAGTTCGCTTTCGCGGACAGGGGCTGCCCTGTCCGATCCCCTTTTGCTCTTATAGAATCAGTACCTATAACGGAGGGTTGAAAGCTGCTTGCTATGATGGTATACTCTGCTCAGATCCGCTCGGCAAAAGAAGTGGGGATGGTGCGGCAGGCGATGGAGAAGATCCGCCGGGAGAGCGAAAGGGAGCGCATCTACAGCGTGGCCTTGGTCACAGACGGCGGTTGCATCACACACACTTTTACCCATGATAAAAGCAAAACACGGACAGTCTCCTCCGTATAGCAGCAGCGGGCTGACCGATTTTCGCGGGTGATTTGCCCCGCAGGAATGGGCAGACAGTCTGGGTACAGAGGATTTTTGGGGATACAGGGCAAACTTTTTGCACGAAATCCCTTTACAAAGTGTATATCTTAATATATAATATACATCTCGTATTTACACAGACAAGGAGAACATCCGCTATGAGAGAGGACTTTTCACGGACCCTGTGCCTGCTGCGGCAGGAGCGGGGGCTCAGCCAGCGGAAGGTGGCCGCGGAGCTGGGGATTAGTCAGGCGCTGCTGAGCCACTATGAGAAGGGCGTGCGGGAGCCGGGGCTCAACTTTGTGGTGCGGGCCTGCGACTACTACCATGTCTCCGCCGACTTCATGCTGGGCCGCTCCCCGGACCGGGACGGCATCAACATTGGTACCGAAGCGCTGTACGACGCCAGCGAGGAGCGGGCCGGGTCCATGCAGGGCAGCATTATGGCCACCTTGCAAAAGAAGCTGCTGGTGAACTCCATCAGCGTGCTCTTCGCGCTCCTCGGCAAGGTGGGCAGCCGGGAGGCGGTGATGGCGGCGGCGGCCTACATCGGGGACGGGATCTACCGGATCTTCCGCCGGCTCTACCTGATCTCCCCTGACGCCAACGAGGATATGTTCAACATTACCTCCAACCACTTCAATGTGGGGGTGGTCACCTCCGACATGATCTTTGCCGAGGCGGACTTCTCCGACGCCTTAGCCGCCCACATGAAGGAGAAGGGGGCGGTGCCCCCCATGGATCGGGAGTCATTGTCGGCGGCCTACCCCGGCGCCTACCAGTCCCTCTATCAAGTGATCCACACCACGGGGGAGAGGATACAGAAGATGGCGGCATTTCGGAAAAATTAGGAGTCAGGAATTGTGGGATTTGCCTGCGGCGAATGGATATGGAGTCATTTGTCTGATTCGCTCCTAACTGATACAGAGGTGTTTATGAAACAGGAAAACATTCGGAATTTCAGCATTATCGCGCACATCGACCATGGGAAGTCCACCTTGGCGGATCGGCTTCTGGAGGCCTGCGGGGCAGTGGCGGAGCGGGATATGGAGTCCCAGCTCCTGGACAATATGGACTTGGAGAGGGAGCGGGGGATCACGATTAAGGCCCGGGCGGTGACGTTTGATTACACCGCTGAGGACGGGGAGGTCTACACCCTGAACCTGATTGATACGCCGGGCCATGTGGATTTTAACTACGAGGTCAGCCGTTCCCTCGCCGCCTGTGAGGGGGCGGTGCTGGTGGTGGACGCCAGTCAGGGCATCGAGGCTCAGACTTTGGCCAACACCTATTTAGCTATGGACAACGATCTGGAGATCCGTCCGGTGGTGAATAAGATTGACCTGCCCGCCGCCGACCCGGAGCGGGTGAAGCACGAGATTGAGGACATCTTGGCCCTGCCGGCCATGGAGGCCCCGGAGATCTCCGCCAAGATGGGGATCAACATCCCTGCGGTGCTGGAGGATGTGGTGCGGAACGTCCCCGCTCCCGCCGGCGATCCCAACGCCCCCCTGCGGGCGCTGATCTTCGACAGCTACTACGACGCCTACAAGGGGGTCATCGTGTACTTCCGCATCATGGAGGGCACGGTGAGGAGGGGCATGAGCATCAAGATGATGGCCTCCGGCGCCCAGTACCAGATCTTGGAGTGCGGCCTGCTGCGGCCCTTGGGGTACGAGCCCTGTGACACCCTGACGGCGGGGCAGGTGGGATATCTCACCGCCTCCATCAAAAACGTCCGGGACACCGAGGTGGGCGATACTGTCACCGGCACAGAGGAGCCGGCGGCAGAAGCCCTGCCCGGCTATCGGAAGGCACAGGCCATGGTCTACTGCGGCGTGTACACCGAGGACGGCAGCAAATACCCGGATCTGCGGGAGGCCCTGGAGAAGCTCCAGCTCAACGATGCGTCGCTGACCTTCGAGCCGGAGAGCTCCGTGGCCCTGGGCTTTGGCTTCCGGTGCGGCTTTTTGGGGATGCTCCACAGCGAGGTTATCCAAGAGCGGTTGGAGCGGGAGTTCGATTTGGATTTGGTGACCACGCTGCCCTCGGTGATTTACAAGGTCACCAAGACCGACGGCACGGTGGTGAACGTAGACAACCCCCACAACTACCCGGACCCGGCGTCCATCGCCGAGGCGGAGGAGCCCTTTGTGAAGGTGTCGATTTTGACGCCCAATGAGTATGTGGGGAACATCATGCCCCTGTGTCAGGAGCGCCGGGGGGAGTTCAAGGATATGCAGTACCTGGACACCAACTTGGTGGAGCTCCACTACCAGATGCCCTTGAATGAGATCATCTACGACTTTTTTGATACCTTGAAGGCCCACACCAAGGGCTATGCGTCCTTGGACTATGAGCTGTCCGACTACCGCTCCAGCGACTTGGTGAAGGTGGATTTGCTCTTAAACGGGGATCAGGTGGATGCCCTGAGCTTCATCGCCCATCGGGATAAGGCGTACCCCCGGGCCCGGCGGCTGTGCGAGAAGCTGAAGGACAACATCCCCCGCCAACTCTTCGAGGTGCCCATCCAAGCGGCCATCGGCGGACGGATCATTGCTCGGGAAACGGTGAAGGCCATGCGCAAGGACGTGCTGGCCAAGTGCTACGGCGGCGATATTACCCGGAAGAAGAAGCTGCTGGAGAAGCAGAAGGAGGGCAAGAAAAAGATGCGGAATCTGGGGACGGTGCAGCTGCCGACGGAGGCGTTTATGGCGGTGCTGAAGCTGGATGAATAGGAGGGCGGTCCTCCGTGTCCTGCCTTTATTTGCCTTGCAGGACCACTGTACCGCAAGAAGGAAGATTATGCGCGGACATTTTGCCGCGAACAAACAAGGCGGACGCACAGAGTGCGTCCGCCTTGCTTATGCTCCCGCTTACTTTCCGTAGTACGCCTTCAGATACATCTCCTTGATCTCGCTCATCAGCGGGTAGCGGGGGTTGGCGCCGGTGCATTGATCGTCGAAGGCCTGCTCCACCATGGCATCCAAGGTGTCCAAAAAGGCCTTCTCCTCCACGCCGTAGTCCTTGATGCACTTCTTGATTCCGACGGCCTCCTTCAGCGCCTCGATCTTCTCAATAAGCTTCTGCACCGCCTCCTCGTCGCTCTTGGCGCTGATGCCGCAGAAGCGGGCGCACTCGGCGTAGCGGGCGCGCGTGTGGGGGTACTGGTACTGGGAGAAGGTGCCCATCTTGGGGGGGACCTCCGCGCTGTTGAAGTCCACCACTAAGCTGATCAGAAGGGCGTTGGCCACACCGTGGGGCAGGTGGTGGAAGGCCCCTAACTTGTGGGCCATGGAGTGGCAGACGCCAAGGAAGGCGTTGGCGAAGGCCATACCCGCCATGCAGGAGGCGTCGGCCATCTTCTGCCGTGCTTCCAAGTCCGTGCCGTCGCTGTAGGCCTGGGGCAGGTAGTCAAACACGCTCTTCATGGCCTTCAGAGCCAGACCGTCGGTGTAGTCGGTGGCCATGATGGAGGCGTAGGCCTCTAAAGCGTGGGTCAGCACATCCACGCCGCTGGCACTGGTGAGCCCCTTGGGCTGGCTCATCATGTTGTCCACGTCCACGATGGCCATGTTGGGCAGCAGCTCATAGTCCGCCAGCGGGTACTTCACACCGGTCTCCTGATCGGTGATGACGGCGAAGGGGGTCACCTCGCTGCCGGTGCCGGAGGAGGTGGGGACGGCCACGAAGTAGGCCTTCTCCCCCATCTTGGGGAAGGTGTAGACCCGCTTGCGGATGTCCACAAAGCGCATGGCTAGGTCGGCGAAGTCCACCTCGGGGTGCTCGTAGAGGACCCACATGATCTTCCCCGCGTCCATGGCGGAGCCGCCGCCCAGGGCGATGATCACATCCGGCTGGAAGGCCGCCATGGCCTTGGCGCCCTCCTGCGCGTTGGCCAGAGTGGGGTCGGGCTGGACATTGGAGAACACGGCGTAGACAATGCCCATGGCGGTGAGCTGGTCGGTAATGGGCTTGGTGTAGCCGTTCTGGAAGAGGAAGGAGTCGGTGACGATAAACGCCCGCTTCTTGCCCAGCACATCCCGCAGCTCATTCAGTGCCACAGGGAGGCAGCCCTTCTTGAAATAGACCTTCTGGGGGGTGCGGAACCACAGCATATTCTCTCTCCTCTCCGCCACGGACTTGATGTTCAAAAGGTGCATGGGCCCCACGTTCTCGCTGACGCTGTTGCCGCCCCAAGAGCCGCAGCCCAAGGTCAGGGAGGGACGCAGCTTGAAATTGTAGAGATCGCCGATGCCGCCGTGGCTGGAGGGGGTATTTACCACTACCCGGCAGGTCTTCATGGCGGCGCAGAAGGCGTCGAGGCGGTCGGTTCGGTTGGGGTTGATGTAAATCGAGGCGGTGTGGCCATAGCCGCCGTCGGCCACCAAGCGCTCCGCCTTGGCGATGGCCTCCTCAAAGGTCTTGGCCCTGTACATAGCCAGCACCGGGGACAGCTTCTCATGGGCGAAGGGCTCCGAGGGCTCCACGCTCTCCACCTCGCCGATGAGGATCTTGACAGCCGGGTCCACGGTGACGCCGGCCATCTCCGCAATCTTAGCGGCGCTCTGGCCCACGATCTTGGCATTGAGGGCGCCGTTAATGAGGATGGTTTCGCGGAGCTTCTCGATCTCATCCTTCTTTAAGAAGTAGCAGCCGCGGGCGGCGAACTCCTTCTTCACCTCGCTGTAGATGCTGTCCATCACCGTCACCGACTGCTCGCTGGCGCAGATCATGCCGTTGTCAAAAGTCTTGGAGTGGATGATGGAGCTGACCGCCATCTTAATCTCGGCACTGTCGTCAATTACCACAGGCACGTTGCCGGCGCCCACACCCACAGCGGGCTTGCCGGAGGAGTAGGCCGCCTTCACCATGCCGGGGCCGCCGGTGGCCAAGATGATGTCCGCGTCCCGCATGACCTGATTGGTCAGTTCCAGGGAGGGGGTGTCGATCCACCCGATGATCCCCTCCGGGGCGCCGGCTTTCACCGCGGCGTTTAGGACAATCCGCGCGGCCTCGATGGTGCAGCCCTTGGCCCGGGGGTGGGGGGAGAAGATGATGGCGTTTCGGGTTTTCAGCGCGATCAGCGCCTTAAAAATCGCGGTGGAGGTGGGGTTGGTGGTGGGGATCACCGCGGCGATAAGCCCCACCGGCTCGGCAATTTTCTTAAAGCCGTAGGCTTTGTCCTCCTCGATGACACCGCAGGTTTTCATGTCCCTGTAGGCGTTGTAGATGTACTCGGCGGCGTAGTGGTTCTTGATTACCTTGTCCTCCACCACACCCATACCGGTCTCCGCCACAGCCATCTTGGCCAAGGGAATCCGGGCCATGTTGGCGGCCTTGGCGGCCTCAAAGAAGATGGTATCCACCTGCTCCTGGGAGTAGGCGGCGAAGGCGCGCTGGGCCGCGCGCATGGCCTCCATCTTTGCGGTCAGGGCCTCGGCGGTATCAATCAGTTGATTTTTTTCCATAAGCGATGCCTCCATTAAATTTTTTTCAGAAGAAATAAGGGGATGCGCTCCTTGTTAATGATTTAACAATTCTCGCTATGGGCAGTATATGCCTTTCTCCGTTGGTTGTCAAGTGGTTTTGACAAAAAATTCACAAAAAATTTTTACCTGCCAACCCGCCCCGGCAAAAGCGCCGGGAAGGGCGGCAGGCGTCCGATTTTTTCTGGCTGGGGTCCTTTAGGGCAGAACCTCCTCCATAATGTCCGCGTTGACCAGATTGCTGGCCCAGACAGAGCATCGGCGGTCCAGAGCCGGCCGATCCCCCTCAAAGGTGCGGATCACCCCGCCGGCCTCGGTGAGAATAAGGCCGCCGGCAGCGTGGTCCCACGGGCAGAGGCTGTACTCATAAAAAACCTCCGCCCGGCCGCAGGCCACATAGCACAGGTCCAGAGCCGCGGCGGCAAACCGCCGGAGATCACAGCTCCGCCGGAGCAGGGCCTCCGCCATGGCCATGGAAGGCCCGATGAACTCCCGGCGGTAGATGGCGGTGCCCATAATAAAGATTCCTTGGCTGAGGGGCAGGTCACTGACGTGAATAGGCGCGCCGTTGAGGAAGGCCCCCTTCCCCCGCTCCCCGGCGAACAGCTCCCCCTTGTAGGGGTTGTAGACCACGCCGAGCTGTACTTCTCCATCCTTGGAGAGAGCCACGGAGATATTGCTGTGACCGATGCCCCGGACAAAGTTGGTGGTGCCGTCGATGGGGTCCACAATAAAAGCCCATCCGCGGGTGGGGTCCTCACGCTCCGCCTCCTCCTCGCCGTAGAACACCGCCTCCGGGAGAAGGGTGAGCAGCTCCCGCTTCAAAAACGCTTCCACCTGCACGTCAAAATCTGTCACCAGATCCGCCGCCGAGGTCTTGGTGTGGGTGTGGGCGCCCACGTCCTCGGCAGAGAGGATGATCTCCCCCGCCTGTCTGACAATAGAGATGATTTTCTCCAGCATAGCCAGCCCTCCTTACAGCAGCGTCCACTCAAAATTTTCCCACAGCAGCCGGCGGTCCACATCCACGCCCTCAGGCAGAAGGAACATGGCCACTTGGTTGTCCACCCCGCTGTCGGAGCGGAGGTAGGCGTAATCGCCGTTG
Organism: uncultured Clostridia bacterium; assembly: GCA_947572235.1. Taxonomy (GTDB): domain Bacteria; phylum Bacillota; class Clostridia; order Oscillospirales; family Oscillospiraceae; genus CAJFPI01. The sequence goes on along the minus strand of CANPBB010000010.1, from coordinate 26,158 downwards.
ATGCTGAGTACCGTATAATAGGTTGGTTCCATAGCGTCCTCCAGAATAAAAATCCGGCGGTTATTCCGTCGGCAATAGGGTAGCACATTTTCTCCTTCTGCGCAACGGCGGATTTTCAGCAAGAATTCCTCTGAAAAACGGGGCGCTTTGTCCATTTTACCCGCCTCCGCTGCCCTTGCCGCTGTGGAGAGGACAAAAAATTTTGCCCTGCCGCCAAAATCCGCTTGACAACGCGGTATATATGGAGTATATTCTTATCAGGATTAAGTCCTATTAAGGAGAGGGCCATGGCTGCGAGACGGAACACACAGCAAAAGGAGATCATCCGCCATACGCTCTGCCGCATGTGCTGCCATCCCACTGCGGTTGCGGTATTTGAGGAGGTGCGCCGAACCCATCCCACCATCAGCCGCTCCACGGTGTACCGGGTGCTGGGCCAGCTGACGGAGGAGGGCGAGATTCTGCGCCTTCACCTTGCGGGGGAGGACGTTCGGTACGACGGCAACACCAGCCGCCACAGCCACGTCCGCTGTACCCGCTGCGGCGCGGTGGCGGATATTCCGGCGGTGGCGATGGAGGAGCCCGCGGAGACCGGGGGGTACCTGCTCACCGGCTGCGCGGTGGAGTACGCCGGCCTGTGCCCCCGCTGCCAAGCCGCTTCAGACAGTTAGTACGGCCGAAAGGCGTCTATAATACTTGAGAAAAAGGAGAATACAGCTATGAAAAAGTGGGTTTGCCCCGTCTGCGGTTACGTCCATGAGGGGGATACGCCCCCGGAGTTCTGCCCCCAGTGCAAGGTCGCCGGCTCCAAGTTCACCGAGGTGAAGGGCGAGATGGCTTGGGCCGCCGAGCATGTGGTGGGCGTTGCCAAGGGCGTGGATGAGAAGATCTTGGAGGGCCTGCGCGCCAACTTCAACGGTGAGTGCTCCGAGGTGGGCATGTATCTGGCCATGGCCCGTGTGGCCCACCGCGAGGGCTACCCCGAGATCGGCCTGTACTGGGAGAAGGCCGCCTACGAGGAGGCCGAGCACGCCGCCAAGTTCGCCGAGCTGCTGGGCGAGGTGGTCACCGACTCCACCAAGAAGAACCTGGAGATGCGGGTTGAGGCCGAGAACGGCGCTACCGCCGGCAAGATGGCCATCGCCAAGAAGGCCAAGGAGCTGGGCCTGGACGCCATCCACGACACCGTCCATGAGATGGCCCGGGACGAGGCCCGCCACGGCAAGGCGTTTAAGGGCCTGCTGGAGCGCTATTTCAAGTAAGAGCGAACGGAGGACCGCGCTATGAAGATCCGGATCGACAAGGACATCGTGGAGATCATCCCCGAGCACGCCTCCGAGGCCGCGGAGCTGGAAGCCCTCTGGATCAAGATGGGCAACTGCACCGGCGGCACCAAGCGGCTGGAGCCCATGGGGACCTATATGAAGGCGGAGGACAAGTCGGCTAAGTTCCACATCGAGGGCCTTACCGCCGAGGAGGTCAAGGCCCAGCCCACCGTCCTCGCGCCCTATGACACCGATGTCTACTGCTATATCTGCAACCGCACCGAGCACATCAAGGCCGGTCAGCCCATCCCCGTCTGCTGCGGCAGGCTGATGGAAATTCTGGACTGACGGTAAGGCGATATTTTGAGGGGGAACAGGGAGACCTGTTCCCCCTCTTTTTGTGCGCAGAAACGGCCCGGGGCGGGAGTAATCCCGCCCCATTTATGTTAGGAAGAAAACATTTGCATAAAGAAGCCGATTACAAACAAAATCGATGCTCCAATTGTAATGGGAATAAAGAAATCAAAGCCGATTACGAACATCGAAAGCAAATCACCGATAATGGATATTATCATCAAACTTAAACCGATAGTTTTCCATTGTCCAGAGAATGTTTTGCTACTGTCTGTGATTGCTTTTTGTGGAACCACCTCTGCCGGGTCAAGAATTACCTTTACTTCCTTTTTTGTAGCAGATGAATTTACTTCGCCAACTTTATTACCACAATTAGGGCAGAACAGCGTTCCATCCGAAAGATTGTTTCCACATTTAGAACAAAACATATTTAATCTCCCTGCTTATTTTGCCTTGAATCCCAATATTTTTTTAATTATTTTTGTTCCAGAGATAGGAGTTATCAATTGAGGGCCTATACCCTTGAAAACCACATTGCCATCAGCTTCAACAGTTTCTACCACAGCACCAAAACGAGTATTTTTCGTCTTGCCAAGCATATTGCGGGTACTTGCAACCAGCTCGCAGTAAATCATTCCGTTTGCACCTTCTTCATAGTTTTCAAGCTGTCCAAAAGTGGGATTGATACCTACAATTGCGACATTGGCTGTCATATATAAACAAAGTTTTTCGTAGATAAAATCTTTCTTGGATTTGACAACAACTTCCTCCGCAGGTGCTTCTGCGTTAAGCAGTTCGTTTACCTTATTACCGCACTTGGGGCAGAAAGCTGTGCCCTCTTGAATTTGATTGCCACATTTTACACAAAACATAACTGTTCCCCCTAAACTTCTTTCTCCCACATTAGCAGGTCATTATTAGCGTTGAAAAGTGTACTTCACTTCACCACCTTGTCCTCCGCCCGGAGCATTGTCTCTTTCATAGCCTTGTCGAATTGGTCTTGCACATAGTCCTCCGCCGTCCGCTTCTTGTCGGAGCCGCCCTCCGCAAGAATTTTGCTCATCTTGTCCAGCGTGGGAAAGAACGCTTTTGGCAGGATGATACGGCCTTTGTCTGTGTCGATAGGGAATTACAGCCCCAACAACTGCTTTTTCTTCGCGTCAAATTCGGCCTGTGTAATCGTGCCGCTGTCCAGCAAAGCCTTGTACTTTTTCAATTCATCAGCGGGACTTTGGGGAATTTCCTGCTTTATAACAGCAGACTTTTCCTGCCGGCCAATCAAAAGTTTGCTGATTTCTTCATGCAGCTCATCACGATTTTTCAGAAAAACAAATTTAATTGCTCCCAGAGGCAGTAGTTACAGCCAAGCCACTGAACAGGCTGGTTCCAACAGCAGTAATAGAATCCAACGGCAAGTCAACACGGTTTGCTGTTGCGTTACATCCATATACTCTTTTATTGGTGACAGTAATTTGAACCTTATACGCCTCACAATCCGCTTTTTCTACCCAAAAGGTCATGGTTCCGTTTTCGTTGAGGGTAAGATCTTTCAAACCAAACCTTTCTGCAAACATCAAAGCCTCATCTTCATTTGCATACGAACAGTCCATCGTAATTTGAACGTTTCCTTGGTCGTCTACGTTGTCAGGCTTTGGGGTTCCTCCTGTTCCACCCCCGCCGCCACAGGCCGCCAAGGAGAGGTCCATAGCCGCCGTGAGCATGAGCGCGAGTATCTTTTTAATTGTAAGAGGAAACCATCAGCGGTGCTGGTGGTTCCAAAAAGCTTTAGCTATGCCCAGAATAAAATATCCGAGCGAGGCGAGGAATCACTACAAAAACGATAGGGAATAAATCTGATGATTTAGAAAATTCGGAAAAGAGACGTCCTACCGCTATTTCAATAGCAGTAGGGCACTTTATGCGAACGAAAAAATTTCGATGAGCCTATAGGCTCGGCTGGTAAAAGGCCCTAAGGGGCCTGTACATACCACCGGCAAGGCCGGTGGTTATGATTTTGTTATTGCCTCCTGTTAATCGGAATTTGGGTGGAACATCCCCCACTGACTTCTCAATGGTCAACAGAGAGTACCTGCGGCGTTAAAGCTGGGCCTGATCTGGCAAGTCCTGCTGAACTGGCCGCACCGGCTGCACTGGCTGCACCTGCTGTACCGGCTGTTTGGGAGCCGCCGGCTGGGCTTGGGGAGCTGGCTTGTACTCCGCCAGCTTCACGCCAAACACGCAGACATCAATGGCCCCGATCAGGATGAAGAGCATCCCAAAGGCCGCGCCCAAAAGCTCATAGACGCCCTTGACGGCGTTGCCGGCAAAGGTGGTGGACTCGTAGATCTCGGTGTAGAAGTCCGCCCCGAACTTGGCGGTGCCCAAGTGGAGTGTGCCGCCGTAGGAGGAGTCCGGACTGCCGTAGAACACGGTATCCTTGTAGGTTCCCATGAAATAGATGCCAATCAGGATGGCCAGCACCCCCACCACAAAGCCCGCCTTGAGCCAAAGCTGCTTCTTATCTCCGCCATGCTTTTTCATATCCGTTTTTCCTTTCCACAAATAGAATTTCAGCGGACGGCTGCACCGCCCCATATAATAGGCTATCGACAGCGAATATAGGAAGATAAGATATGCAATTTGCACGGTATACTATGCTTTTTGCATAGTATACCGTATTTTAGAGACGGATTTTGATAAAAAGAAGCGGGCCGTCTGCTGTAACAGATCGGCCCGCTAAGGGTTGGGAGGCTACACTCCCTGCTGTTGTAGGGCGCGACGACCCCGGCGCGCCGTTCTCCACCAACCGGAACCCCTCAAATCAACCACCACACCCGCCGAACCCCGTCCCCCTGCCATCGTTCGACCGGGAGGCGGCGGGAGCCTGTGGAACGGCGGGCCGGGGTCGTCCCGCCCTACGGACGGTTTACCGAACCCCATACGTTGACCGGAACCCTACCGATCAAACACCGTACCCCTGCAAGGACCTACAGGTGTTTCCTCTGGTTCTGCTCCTGCATGGTGGTGATTATCTTGGCCACTAACTCCCGCTGTTCGTAGGACAAAGTTCGCAGTTCCTCAACGAACTGGCGCTCCGGCGTTGTCAGACGCATTGCCGGCAAGGGCTCATCGCTGAGTTCTACCAAATAGTCCATACTGAGCCCCGCATATTTTGCAAACTTTACCAGTACATCCACTGAAACCTCGCTCCGGCCGGTCATGTAGTGGCTGAGCGCCGCCTCCGTAATATGGAACTCCTTCGCCAAGGTTTTCTGTCGGATATCGTGGTCTGTGATCCATTCTTTCATTCTGGCCTCATAGGACATGTTATTCACCTCTTGGCCAGTATCAACAAAAGTAAAACAGGAATCACAATAATTATAATAATGTATAAAATAATTTCAATGATCTATAATTCAGCAAAATTCGATTATTAAATATGATACAATGCACTTGCCGCCAGACAAAGAAAGAGGGCCGCACAGCGGCCCCCTCTCTTTTGAAACATCTTACTTGTGGTCCACGGAGTACATGTGCTTGATCAGCTCCAGCACCTTGTTGGAGTAGCCGATCTCGTTGTCGTACCAGCTGACGACCTTCACGAAGGTGTCGGTCAGGGCGATGCCGGCGTCGGCGTCGAAGATGGAGGTGCGGGTGTCGCCCAGGAAGTCGGAGGACACGACGGCCTCGTCGGTGTAGCCCAGGATGCCCTTCAGCTCGCCCTCGGAGGCGGCCTTCATGGCGGCGCAGATCTCCTCATACTTGGCGGGCTTGGCCAGGTTGACGGTCAGGTCCACCACGGACACGTCCAGGGTGGGCACGCGCATGGACATACCGGTCAGCTTGCCGTTGAGCTCGGGGATGACCTTGCCCACGGCCTTGGCGGCGCCGGTGGAGGAGGGGATGATGTTGCCGGTGGCAGCGCGGCCGCCGCGCCAATCCTTCAGGGAGGGGCCGTCAACGGTCTTCTGGGTGGCGGTGGTGGAGTGGACGGTGGTCATCAGGCCGTCGGTGATGCCCCAGTTGTCGTTGAGGACCTTGGCGATGGGAGCCAGGCAGTTGGTGGTGCAGGAGGCGTTGGACACGAAGTTCATGTCGGTGGTGTACTTGTCCAGGTTGACGCCGCACACGAACATGGGGGTGTCGTCCTTGGAGGGGGCGGACATGATGACCTTCTTGGCGCCGGCGTCCAGGTGGCCCTGGGCCTTCTCCTTGGTCAGGAACAGGCCGGTGGACTCCACCACATACTCCGCACCGATCTTGCCCCAAGGCAGGTCGGCGGGGTTGCGCTCGGCAAAGATGGGGATCTCGCGGCCATTGACGATGATGGCGTTCTCGGTGTGGCCCACGGTGCCGGCGAAGGTGCCGTGCATGGTATCATACTTCAGCATATAGGCCAGGTAATCGGCGGGGCACAGATCGTTGATGCCCACGATCTCAATCTCCGGGTGGTTGATGCTGGCGCGGAAGACCATGCGGCCGATACGGCCAAATCCATTGATACCGACTTTGATGCTCATACTAAAAACTCCTCTCATGTTGGGGTCGCCGGCGGCTGCCGAAACGCCCCGTTCATCCCTTCTTAGGATTCTGTAGGCATTATACACCGAAGTTTTTAATTTGAAAAGATTATTTCGGCGATTCTTACATAAATTTCAAAAATTCTTGTATTTTCTACAAATTTTTGCTATACTATTCACATCCTTCGTATAAAAGGTGCAATTTACCGCGCCGCAGACGGAGGAAAGCGGCATAGAATAGAGTGTGCGACAGACCGACGATCTGCCGCTGGTAGAAAAAAAGACTGAAAGAACCTCATTTGAGGTTCTTTCCCACGTAATTAGATATTTTGTACGACTTTAGAGACGATTGATAGGACTTTAGAGAGAACCGGCAGGACTTCCTATGGAGCGCCTGCCGATAGAACGGCCCGGCAGGGGAAGAGCCGCCAAGCCGGGGGAGAAAATGGGGGTGAGTGATATGGAATCCGAGCATAAAAACGAGCCGATCCATGAGCAGCTGCTGTCTGACGCGGCGGCCCAGCTGCGGATGGCGCTGGGGAGCATGAGCAGCGTTCTCAGCCGGATTGTCCCGCCGGAGGCCCGGGACGCGGACCCGCGTTTGGACGCCCACGCGGCACTGCTCTACCAGAGCTACTACAAGATGCTGCGGATTGTCAACAACATGACGGCCGCGGCGGAGCTGACCGGCGAGAGGCCATTGCCTCTGCGCAATGACGACATGGTTTCCCTGTGCCGGGCGGTGTGCCAGTGTACAGAGGGGCTGGCCCAGATGCAGGGAATCACCCTGCGCTTTGAGAGTGACGAGCCGGAGCACATCATCGCGCTCCACGCCGAGGGGGTGGAGCGCCTGCTGCTGAACCTGCTGTCAAACGCCATGAAGTTCACCCCCAAGGGGGGGGCCATTGTGGTGCGCCTGCGCGGCGTGGAGGAGTGGATAGAGCTCACTGTGGCGGACAACGGCTGCGGCATCTCGGAGGAGCTGCTGCCCACGCTGTTTGACCGCTACCGCCACACGGGGCGCATGGACCCGCCGGTTCACGGCTTGGGTTTGGGTCTGCCCATCTGCCACCGGATCATGGCGGGCCACGAGGGAGAGATCTTCGCCGCCTCCACAGTGGGGCAGGGCACGGCGGTGACTGCCCGCTTCCCCAACCGGCGGAGCGTGATCGCCCGTCTCAGCGACATCCGCCTTCAGTACAACGGCGGTCTGAACCCCACGCTGCTGGAGCTGTGTGACGCGGTTCCCTACGAGGCGTTTTGCGTAAAATATATGGACTAAAAGGCTTGGCCTTTTAGTCCATATATTTTTGTCCGCTATAGAGGCTGTCACCGGCAGTAAAGTGTTTCCAGAGGGGGGCGGCCCAGCGGACCTGCGCCCCCGTCGGTCAGATGTCCACCGAGGGGAACAGCGCCGCGTCCGTATGGGGCAGGAAGCAGGCCGCCACAAAGGCGTCCATATACCCCGGCTCGTTGGAGAGCTCTAAATAGGTCATGCTCCGTCCCAGCTCCTCCACCTTTTCCCGGGCCTCGCTGCTCAGGAGCATGGCGAAGGCGCCGGTCTGGGAGGAATTGCCGATGTAGTGGAAGTACTCCAGCGGGATGTCCGGGAACATGCCGATGGTCACGGCGTTGCGCATATTGATCCCGCTGCCGATGCCCCCGGCCACATAGACCCGCTCGATCACCGACGGGTCAAACCCCAAGGACGTGAGCATGGTGGTGGTGGCGGAGAAGATGGCCCCCTTGGCCCGGATAAAGTTGTCGATATCCACCTCGTTGATGGCCACATCCTTCACCCCGCCGGTGTCCTCCCGGAAGGATAGGATGAAGGAGCCCATGCCGTGCTCGTCGCGGCGGACCCGGCGGCCCTCCCGGATCAGCTTGCCCTTGCCGTTGATAATGCCGCAGCGGAACAGCTCCGCGATGATGTCGATAATGCCGCTGCCGCAGATGCCCACCGGTGCGCCGCCGCCCACCACGGTGAGAGCGGGCTCCATCGTCTCCTTGTCGATGGTGCACGCCTCGATGGCCCCGTCGGTGGCCCGCATACCGCAGGAGATGTCGCCGCCCTCAAAGGCGGGGCCGGCGGAGCAGGCGCAGGACATGAGGAACTCGCTGTTGCCGAAGACCAGCTCCCCGTTGGTGCCAAGGTCGATGAAGAGGCTCATCTCCGGTTTGTTCCAGATCATGGAGGCGAAGGTGCCGGCGGTGATGTCGCCGCCCACATAGCTGCCGATGTTGGGGGCTACAATCAGCTCCGCCAAGGGGTTCATGGTGATGCCGATATCCCGGGTGTAGAGATAGCCGGCGTGGAAGAAGCTGGGGATGAAGGGCTCCATCCGCACCGGGTCGGAGTGGAGGCCCAGAAGCAGGTGGTTCATGGTGGTGTTCCCAGCCAGAACCATCCGATAGACGCTGCGGGCCTCGATCCCGGCGCTGTGGAGCATGGAGGTGAAGAGGGGCAGAATGCTCTCCTGCACCACTGCGTCCTGCAGCCGCTTCCGCCCGCCGGGCTTCTCCGACTCGATGATCCGGTTGATCACGTCGGCGCCGTATCGGATCTGCCCGTTGCCGCCGCTGGCCTTGGCCAAAATCTTCCCGCTCTTCAGATCCACCAGCAGTCCGGCCAGGGATGTGGTGCCCAAATCCAAGGCGAACCCGGCAATGGGGGCGTCGCTGTCAGCGGGAAGGACGTCCCTGATCTGAATCCGGTCGCCGTCTCTGGAGATGACGCACTTCACATTCCAGCTGCTCTCCCTGAGTACCAGAGACAGGTCCTGGAGGACGGCATAGGGCAGGATGATCTTCTCATAGGGGCAGCCGGTTGCCTCCTCCACCGCCCGGAGCAGCCGCTCATTGTCGGGCATGGTGTCGTCCAAGGTGGGGGCGGAGAGGGTCAGGGGAAGGAAGGTCAGATCGCTGGAGAAGTCGATGCCGGCGGCGAGCATCTGGGTCCGCAGACCCTCAAAAATGGCGATCTCCTCCGGGGAGTCCAAATCGGCCACCTTCATGCGGCTGCGGTAGGCGGAGGCGATATCGGGCACCTCAATTACCGCGTCGCCGGAGACCGTGGAGCAGCAGGCCAGCCGCCAGCCGTCGGCGTACTCCTCCTCGGAGATGTGGCGGCTGGAGGCAGAGTCCACCTGCCCCTGAACCAAGCGGACCCGGCACTTGCCGCAGCTGCCGTTGCCGGAGCAGGGGGCGTCGATGGCCACGTTGGCCTTCCGGGCCAGCTCCAAGAGGTTTTCTCCCGAATTTGCGTCGATGGCGACGCGGACGTCGCCGGAGAGGGCGAATTCGATTTTGTACATGGGAAGGGGCTCCTTTCCGTTGAGAGAGGATATTTTGATAGGGGAGACAGATAAGAATTATTATAGTGGGGGGGTGAAGGAATGTCAAGGCAGGAATGTTAAAGGTTTATCAATGGTGCCGCCGTTTCAGCCTTGGGAGGGTTTGCCCCGGTACTCAAAAAACTGCATACAGCGGCCGCCCCCCGGAGAAAATCCCCCCAAGGGACGGCCCGGCTCGCTCTTGCGCGCTTACGCAGAGGCTGCGCCGCGGCCAATGCCGCCGGGCGCCCGCGCTACACCAAGCCCTCCACCTCGCTCAGCCACAGCGCCGCCACGGCGTCACTGGGCATGCGCCAGTCCCCGCGGGGGCTCAGCGTAACGCTCCCCACCTTGGGTCCATCGGGGAGGCAGCTCCGCTTAAACTGCTGGGCAAAGAACCGGCGGTAAAAATTCTTCTCCCACTTCAAAATCGTCCCCCGATCATACCGGCGCCCCAGGGCGTACTCCGCCAGACGCAGCACCTTCCGGGGGGGGAAGCCCCAGCGGATGGCGTAGTAGAGGAAGAAGTCGTGAAGCTCGTAGGGGCCCACCAGATCCTCCGTTTTCTGGGCGATCCGCCCCTCGATAGCCGGCAGCAGCTCCGGGGACACCGGGGTGTCCAGAATGTCCTCCAGCACCACGGACAGCCGCTTGTCCTCCTCCGCCTTGTCCCCGGCCACGTAGGACACCAGGTGGCGCACCAGCGTCTTGGGGATGGAGGCGTTGACGCCGTACATGCTCATGTGGTCGCCGTTGTAGGTGGCCCAGCCCAAGGCCAGCTCGCTGAGATCCCCGGTGCCGATGACAAGCCCCCCGGTCTGGTTGGCCACATCCATCAGCACCTGCGTCCGCTCCCGGGCCTGGGCGTTCTCAAAGGTCACGTCCTGATTCTCCATGCTCTGGCCGATGTCCTTAAAGTGCTGCTTCACCGCCTGGCCGATGTCGATGCGCTTCAAGGTGGCCCCCAGCCGCTCCGCCAGCTCCACCGCGTTGTCCCGGGTCCGGTCGGTGGTGCCGAAGCAGGGCATGGTCACCGCTAAGATGTCCGAGGCCGGCCGGCCCAGCATCCCCATGGTGACGGCGGTGATCAGGATGGCCAAAGTGGAGTCCAGCCCCCCGGAGAGTCCCACCACCGCAGTCTTGGCCCCGGTGTGCTCCATGCGCTTTTTCAGCCCCAAGGCGGCAATATACAGGATCTCGCTGCACCGCTCCGCCCGTCCCGCGGCCTCCTCGGGGACAAACGGGGTGGGGGAGAGGCGGCGGGTGAGCACCGTGTCGGTGAGGGCCATGTCAAAGTAGTTGGGATAGACGCCCAAGCTCTTGGGCGGGAAGGTGGACATCCGGCGCCGCTCATAGGAGAGGCGGTGGACGTCAATCTCGCTGACAGTGAGGCCGCAGGCAAAGCGCCGCTCGGCCAAGATGGCCCCGTTCTCGGCGATCAGGCAGTGGCCGGCAAACACCAGATCGGTGGAGGACTCCCCCTCGCCGGCGTCGGCATAGAGATAGCCGCAGACCAGCCGCCCGGACTGCCCCGCCACCAGGGAGCGGCGGTAGTCGGCCTTCCCCACCACCTCGTCGCTGGCGGAGAGATTTAAAATCAGAGTGGCCCCCTCGGCGGCCAGCCGGGCGGAGGGCGGCTCCGGCACCCAAAGATCCTCGCAGATCTCCACGCCGATGACCAGCTCCGGCAGCGCGGCGCAGCGGAACACTTGGGCCGGGGAGAAGTCCACGCTCTCCTGCCCGGCAAAGGGGATGGAGAAGTCCGTCTCGCTCAAATCCGTCCCGGAGGTAAACCAGCGGCTCTCGTAGAACTCGCCGTAGCTGGGGATGTGGAGCTTGGGCACCAGCCCCAGAATCACGCCCTTGTGGATGACGGCGGCGCAGTTGTAGAGTTTGTTGTTGCAGCGCACGGGGATCCCAACGGCGGCCAATAGGTCCAAGTTCCGGGTGGCGCGGAGGATGGTGGTCAGGGCCTCCTCCGCGCCTTGGAGGAGGGTATCCTGCAAAAACAGGTCGCCGCAGGTGTAGCCGGTGATGCACAGCTCCGGCAGGCAGAGGACGCGGACGCCCTCGGCGTCCGCCTGACGCATGAGGGTGAAGATCTGCTCCGCGTTGTAGCGGCAGTCGGCGACCCTGATTTTAGGGGTGCCGGCGGCGACTTTGATAAAACCGTCCTTCATTTTTTGATTTCCTCCTTTGTTGGGTTTTTGCCTTTGGGGGTATTTTACTGCAAGTATGGGGAAAAAGCAAAGGGAATATGTATGGGGAGGGGGAGCGGCCTGGCCTCTCCTCCCGCTCTTTTTTCGCGCCGCCCCCTAAGAACCTCCAAGCTACGACGCTGTTTCGGTAGACTGGCGCGTAGTTTTACTGTGCGGCTTCGAACTCGGCGGCGGTGGTTCTCGCTGAGTAGAATATGTCCTGAAAGCGACCTCCGTCTTTAGTCTTTTGGCAAGCTGCCGCTCTGTTCACCTCGCCGCGGCTTGCCTCCGAAACTTGATAGTCGTTGCGCTGGCCGGTGCGGCAAAGGCTGCCGTACTTGCCGGTGTTGTCAGTATGCGCACCTGCCCTATCGACACCGGAAATGTCCTAACACCCCACCTGTAGAGCGCGACTACCTCAGTGCGCCTTCTTTCGTCAACCAGAATTCCCCAATACCCCCCTCCGCAGGACACAACAACCCGGTTGGCTGTCTCCCGTCCACCGAAATCTTCCTGCGAAACAGCATACAAAAAGAGGAGTGCGAATGTCGCACCCCTCTCTCGTTTGTGGGAAAAATATCGGGATTCTTAGTTTGCCATAGACCATTAAATCTCTTTTGCTTCCGTTTTCTTCTGAGCAAAAGCCCTACACTCTATTGATCACCGGAATAATCATGGGACTCCTCCGGGTGTTCTTATACAGGTAGTTGCTCACCGCGGACTTCACAGCACTGCGGACCTCGCCCAAATCGCGGATACGCTTGACGCCTACACTGCCGGCGGCGGCCATGGCCACGTGGCTGAGTTCCTTGAGCATGGCCTCATTCTCCTTCACGTAGATAAAGCCCCGTGTGATGATCTCCGGCTCGCCGATCAGCTGATTATTGTGGCTGGAGATGTTCAGGATCACCACCACCATGCCGTCCTCAGCCAGAATCTTCCGGTCCCGGAGCACCACGGCGCCAACATCGCCCACGCCGCTGCCGTCCACCATCACCTCACCGCAGGGGACACTGCCGTTGACCTTAACGGTCCTTGCTGTCAGCTCAATTACATTACCGATCTCCGGCAGAACAATGTTCCGCCGGTCCATGCCCATATCCAGCGCCAAGGCGATGTGGCGGCGCAGGTGCCGCTGCTCGCCGTGGACAGGGATGAAGAACCGGGGACGCACCAGGGCGTGGATGATCTTCAGCTCCTCCTGGCAGGCGTGTCCGGAGACGTGGAGGGCGTCGGCCCGGTCGTAGACCACCTCTACCCCCTTGCGGAACAGCTCATTGATCACCCGGCCCACGGTCTTTTCATTGCCGGGGATGGCGCTGGCGGAGATGATCACCTTGTCCCCGGGGCCTAAGTCGATCTGCTTATGGGTGGAGAAGGCCATGCGGTACAGGGCACTCATCTCCTCCCCTTGGGAGCCGGTGGTGATAATCACCTGCTGCTCCTTGGGCACGTTCTTGATTTTGTTTAAGTCCACCACCACGCCCTTGGGCACCTTCATATATCCCAGCTCTGTGGAGACCCTCATAATGTTCTCCATACTCCGGCCGGTGACAGCCACCTTCCGCTTGTTGGCGGCGGCAGCATCGATGACCTGCTGGATGCGGTGGATGTTGGAGGCGAAGGTGGTGACAATGATCCGCTGCTTGCAGCCGGTGAAGAGCCTGTCGAAGGTCTTGCCCACGGTTCTCTCACTCATGGTGTACCCCGGCCGCTCTACGTTGGTGGAATCCGCCAGCAGCGCCAGCACCCCCTCCCGGCCCAGCTCGCCGAAGCGGCCCAAGTCGATTACATCTCCGTCAATGGGGGTGGAGTCGATCTTGAAGTCGCCGGTGTGGACGATGACACCCATATCGGTGTGGATAGCAAAGGCCACAGAGTCGGCAATGGAGTGGTTTACATGGATAAACTCCACGTAGAACTTTCCTACCCGGATCATCTCCCCGGCCTCCACGGTGATAAGCTTGGTCTGCTTTAGGAGACCGTGCTCCTCCAGCTTCAGCTTGATAAGGCCGGCGGTAAGGCGGGTACAGTAGATGGGCATGTTGACCTGCTTGAGCACATAGGGAATAGAACCGATGTGGTCCTCATGTCCGTGGGTGATAAACATGCCCCGGATGCGGCTGCGCTGCTTGACAAGGTAAGTCACATCGGGGATCACCAAGTCCACGCCGTACATGTCGTCGCCGGGGAAGCCCATGCCGCAGTCCACTACGATCAGTTCCCCGCCGTACTCATAGACCGTCATGTTCTTACCGATCTCGTCTAAGCCTCCTAAGGGGATAATTTTCATTTTTTCTGCCAAATAGTTTCACTCCTTTTTTCATCATGGCTATGTAGGGAAAGAGTGAGTCCCCTTGGGGGGACGAGGGCGCACAAAAACCGCGCGCCGACACAGAGAGGCGTCCCCAGCTGCGCACCCCGATTCGTGCGCGGCTATAACGGGGGAACCTCCCTGCCGATGCTTTCCCTCTTTCTCTATTGTATCTATTTTGTCGCAGCGGCGCCCACAACGCCTCCGCGAAACAAACGGTATATAAAAGCCGGAATGTCCGGCGGCTGTGGATAGTATAACACAAAAGAATCGGTTTGTACACACAATTTTTCTGTCCTGCTATGAGGACGGGGGTTTCGCCCCCCGGGGCGACTGACTTTTGGCACAGCCCAAAAGTCAGCAAAAGGCTGCTTAGGTGTCCGCTCAGGCGGGCTTTAGCCCCCCGCAGGGGGCACAGCCCTTATTCGCTCCCCCCTAAGAACCCCAAGACGCAACGCCCCCTCGACAGCCCGACTTTCATCCAACCTTGCCGCCCCCACGCGGCGGCGGTAGTTCTCGCATGGCAGAAGGTATCCTGAGAGCGTCCCCCCGTCTTTGGCCATACGATAAACCGCCGCTGCCGCTCTGCCAACCTCGCCGCGACTTGCCCCCGAAACTTGATGGTTGTTGCGCTGGCCCGATGCGGCAAAGGCCGCCGTGCTTGGCGGCAACGCACTTTGGCAGTGCGCTTAATCTATCGACACTCCTCTGCACTATGCCAACCTCCGTAGGGGCGCACGCTGTGCGCCCGCCCCACCGACACCCACCGCACCGAACCAAACGGCTGCGGCGCTTCGCGCCTTGCCTCCCTTGCTAAAGGCTGCGCCCGCAGGCGCGTTTCGAGGCCAACCGCCCCAAAGGGCGGCTCTTAGGCCGAGATGAGGGGGACCGCCGCATGGCGGTGGAGGGATTCCTCGCAGGCCCCCGTCACCCCACCCCGTAGGGCGCGCGTTCCCGGCGCGCCGTCTCCCATCCCCCGAAACCCTCCAATAAACCACCCGTCCCCCTTCACCGCAGGCACGGCGCCAAAAAGCGGGGCAGTACACCGCACTACCCCGCCTCAAAACCCCCTATTCAATCACCCGATAATGATAAAACGCCGCGAAATTATCAAACAGCACCCGCTCCAGCAGCCCTGTGGGAAGCCCCAGCGCCAGCGCCTTCTCCAGCTCCTTCTTGGGACACCAGATGGGATAATCCGACCCAAAAAACAGATGTGTCGGGTCATAGGCCTCCATGCAGTCAAACAGCCTCCTGTCCCCCGGCGCGTAGCTGAAGGAGCTGCTGATGTCCGCGTACACGTTGGGCAGAGCCGCCAGTGGCCGGATCAGCTCCGGTACCCACTCCCCCCAGTTCCCCAAGTGGGTGGCGATGCACCGCAGCTTGGGGAAAGTCCGCGCGATGGGCAGCATCCGCTCCGGGCCGGAGACACGCACACGGGGGTCTCCCATGTGGGAGATCAAAAACATGTCGTGGGCCGCCATCTCCTCAAACATGGGAAACAGCCGCCGGTCATCCAGCACAAAGTGCTGAAACTCCGGATGGAGCTTGATCCCGTAGATGCCGTGCTGGCGCATCCACGCCAGTTCTTCCTCGAAATTCCCATACTCCGCGTGGAGGGTGCCGCAGGGGATGAACTCCGGGTGGGCCTCCGCTTCCTGGAGGATGTAGCGGTTGATGTGCTCCACCTGCGCCGCCGTGGTAGCCGCGGAGAACACCATGGCGTGGCCGATCCCTGCCTCGTGGAGCACGTCCAAGAGCTCCTGCACGCTGCCGTAGTGGTTGGGCGGCTCCGGCAGGTCGAAATAGTCCGCCGTGGCCACGGTGGCCTTCCGGGCGATCTTGTCGGGAAAGATGTGTGCGTGGGCGTCAATCACTCGCATGGCAGGGGCTCCTCCGCTCTTGTGGTATAGATTTCCTGCCTATATACTACCATAAACATAGTGGCCGCAAAACAGCGGAAATTGCCAAAAATCCGAGATAAACCAAGGATAAAATTGGGGCAAGGGACGAGACCGCCTCCGCCGTGCCGGCTGTAACAGAATTGTAACTTGCTGTTTTTGTTATACAGTTGTATAATAAAAACAGCTATACAGATGTATAACAAAAAACAGCGGGGGAGGAAGAGCGATGGCACAGGAGCTGAAGCATTTAGGGGATGCGGAGCTGGAGATCATGCAGGCGGTGTGGCGGGCCGGGGAACCGGTGCAGTCCCCCTACATCCAGCAGGCGCTGCGCTCCCGGCGGGACTGGCCGCTGCCGGCGGTGCTGACGGCGCTGAACCGTCTGGTGGAGAAGGGCTTTCTCACCTGCGAGCGGCGTGGCCGGGGGAATTGGTACGCCCCGGCGGTCAGCGAGGAGGCCTACCGGGAGTTCGAGAGCCGGGGTTTCCTCCAGCGGCTCTACGGCAACTCCTTCCCCGCCCTTGTGGCGGCGCTGTACCGGGGGAGGGCTATCGGAAAAGAGGAGCTGAGCGACCTGCGCCGCTTCCTCGACGAGCTGGAGAGAGAGGAGGAGAAGTGATGGAGCAGCTTTTGACCCTGTGCAAATGCAGCATCCTAACGGGAGCCGCCGTGCTTTTGCTGACGCTTCTGCGCCCGGCCCTGGGACGGCGGTACCAAGCCCGGTGGCGCCTATGGCTGTGGCTGGTGCTGGCCGCAGTCCTGCTGCTGCCTCTGTTCCCGACGCCCTGGACCGCCGCGGTGGCGGAGCGGGCCCCCCTCCGCATTGAGGTGCCGCCGCCGGCGCCCATCGTCATCCAGACCGCCCCGGCGCCGGCAGACGAGCCCGCCGCCCTGCCGCCGCCAACGGTCCAGGGCCTCCCGGAGGAGCCCGCCGCCCCCACACCGCTTCCGCCCTCTGAGGAGTTGGCGGTGAGGACCGGTGCCTCCATCCGCCTGAGCCTCCCCGCCGTTCTGCGGACGCTCTGGCTGGCGGGCATGGCGGCGTTTGCCCTGTACTTTGCCATAGGCAATATTGTCTTTTGCCGCAGGACCCTCCGCTGGAGCCGTCCGGCCCCGGAGGCCCTTCAAGAGAGGCTTAGAGAGACAGCCTGCGCCATGGCCCTTCGCCGGAGGCCGGCACTGCTGGTGTCGGAGTGCGTGAAGAGCCCTATGGTTATCGGCCTCCTGCGGCCCAAGCTGGTGCTGCCCCCGGAGGACTACGGCGACCAAGAGCTGAACTTCATCCTACGCCACGAGCTGACCCACTGCAGGCGGGGGGACCTGTGGTATAAGCTGCTGCTCCTCGCCGCCAACGGCGTCCACTGGTTCAACCCCTTGGCCTACCTGCTGGTGCGGGAGGCCTCCAAAGACTTAGAGCTCACCTGTGACGACGCGGTGGTGGCCGGCGCGGACCGGGAGACCCGGAGGGCCTACAGCGAGACCCTTTTGGCCTCCCTCCACCGCCAAGGCGGGGCGGCGCTGGCCCTCTCCACCCACTTCTATGGAGGTGCGAAAACGATGAAAGAGCGATTTCAAAACATCCTCACCGGCAGCGGCCGAAAGCGGGGGATCGCGGTGCTCTGCGCCGTGCTGCTGCTCCTGACAGCCGTGGGCTTGGGCGTGGCCCTCACCGAGGAGAAGCCGGTGCCCCTCACCGACGAGGAATTGGCCCAGTGGCAGGAGAAGCTGGCGGAGCCGGGGTGGAACGGCTTTCTCCTCCACATGTACAGCTCCCCGGAGCTCATCAACCTCAACAGTGTCCTCTACCAAGGGGCGGGCTTAGGCCACGAGCTCACCGATGCCGAGCGGACCGCCGCCCACAGCGCCTTCTTCACCCGATACGACGACTGGAAGGGCGACATCTACTCCGAGACCTTCGGCGAGCCTTGGGAGAACCGGATTATCGGGATCTACGCCGCCGACCTGGAGGCATACCTGCGGGCGTACACGGGCCTCGGCTTTGAGGACCTGTCCCATACAAGGACGTGGTACTATTTGGAGGAGTACGACAGCTATTATGTGCTCAATTTCTCCACCGAAACCCTCCGCGTGGAGGTGCTCTCCGGGGAGCGGCAGGGCGACACCCTCCGCCTGACCGTCCGCCGGGAGCCGGAGAACCGGTCTCAAACCGCGTCCGAGGCGGCCGGCATCCCTTGGGAGGACGGTGTTCTCACCATCACCGACGGCAAGGTGGTCAGCTATATGTCCCCCCTCTACGCCGACGCGGAGGCGGCGGCAATGGAGGAGCTGCTGCGGATAGCGAAATCGGAGGATGCCGATGTAACCATATATAATCCCTTGCAGCTGTACCACGCCTACCGCGGGGAGATGGGGGACTACCACCAGTGGTCCTTCATCCTCCTCCTTACCGGGGAGGATGGGGAGCCCCGCACCGAGAGCGCCCTGCTGCTGACCCGCCGGAACCCGGACGGAACCCTGGAGACCTTGGAGTTTTCTCAGTTTGGCCAGGCCGGGGGCGAGGGGGTGCGGAGCTATATAGGAATGGGCTATACCTTTGAGGAGTATCTCCGCTACCGCTACGATTACGGCCTGACCCTCTCCACCCGGAGCTGGAGCTGGCCCGCCCCCAGCGCGTCCTTCTATGAGGATTTCCCCGCCGGCAAGGCCGAGTGGGCCACGGACCCGAAGGAGACCGCGGCCCGATGGCTTCAGGCCTGCGGCGACAGTCTGACAGAGGCGGAGACCGTCTATGGGAGTCCGTCAAAGACCCCCGACAGGCACACCAATCTCTACGATTACACCACCAGCTATCAGGACATGGTGCTGCGCTGTACCACCGCCGGCGGGCGGCAGGTGCTGGTGCTCCTGAACCTCCTGACCCCCCGTGGGAGGGAGATCCCCGGCTACTGGTCGGTGGCGGGCTATAAGGTGGAGACCGGGGAGGACCTGCCGGAGCCAGACTCCGACTACCGAAATGGCAGCGCCCAGATCCGGTACACCGTGGACGGAGCGGAGCGGGAGGTCACAGCCGGTCTCTTCCACGGCGGCACGGACTACCAAGAGGGCGCTTACACGGACTACGCCTATGATATCTATATCCCCCAAGGCTGGGCCCAAACCCCTGTCCATGGTCAGGGTGGCCTTGCCACCCGCTGGTACCCCGCCGCCGCGGATCGGGAAAACAGTTACCTGAGGATCGCTTGGAGCGGCTGCGCCACCGCGTCCAGCTTCTACCAGTCCTATCTGCTCCAGTACGAGAACACGGAGAACAACCGGCGCAGCCTCGACAGCGGGGCGGCCACCGCCGCGTGGGCCAGAGGGAAGCAGTCCCTCTCCGGCCAGACGCGGTACACCGAGAGCCTATGGGTCAGCGGGGGCCAAGGACCCTTTGAGGTGCTTTGGACCTCCACGGACCCCGCCCTGATGGCCGAGATGCGCGCGGTGGCGATGACCTTTGCCTTGGCGGGGGAGGATCCTCCGGCCTTCGGGGAGATCGAGCCGGTGACACTGATGGGGCAGTCCGTCTCCTACCCCGGTTACCGGGTGGTGCGGCAGCAGACGGACACGGAGTGGATCAAGGCGGGGACCTATTTGGTGCTGACTCCAGAGGGCTGGGCTTTCCGCTTGGAGGACTATTTTCAGGAGAACGCAGAGCGGGTGCGGAGCCTGATGAACGCCTCCAGCTCCCACTACCCCGCCCTCTTCGGAGATATCCGCCTAAACAGCTTGGAGCTGGTCGGGACGCAGGACAGCGGCTTTCCAGAGGAGGGCGACGGTCCCCATACGCTGTTCATCTGCCGAGCGGACTGGGCCATGCAGACCAACTACGAGGTCATCCCTGCCTACACCGGCGGCACCGTGGATGAGGACGGGTGCTGGCATGGCGATGGCACGCCCTATTTGGTGCTGGAGGCCGACTATGAGCGGGGCTGCATCAGCAGGAGTTTTCTGATGAACAGCGAGTATGGGCCGGACAGCGAGGCGTTCCAGCGGGAGCTGGAATTGGTGGAGAGCGGCCTCGGCAGCTCCGTCTGGGTGACGGAGCTGGGCATCGACAACCGGATCGGCGTCACAGAGCACGCCACCCACCCGGCCATCTTTTACGACAGCAAGGTGGGGGAGCTGTTCGCCGTCCGCTCCTCCCCTCCGCAGAGTTAGGAAGTAGGAGTTTAGGAATGAGGAGTTGTGGTGTCCGGCTTCGCCGGACGGATTTGGATGGATTTGAATGTGCCCCAATGGCTATAAATGTCCCAGTCCACCCCGGCCCGCTGTCCGGAATGGTCCGGCATATCGTCCGCATGCTGGAGTGCCTTTGGCCCGCTGTTCAAAATGGTGTAGTGCACCGTTTGCAAAACAGGACAATCCCGGCCTGCCGCCCCCGTTGTCTGGAATGCCTTGGCATATCGCCTGTATGTCGGATATTATCTCCCCCTGTAGGGTGCATTGGTTTATCGTATGGGTCTGATTGTTCTGCATGAAACAAGCCCACGGCGCACAATGTGCGCCGTGGGCTTGTTTTCGTCTCAGGAAATCGGCTCTGAGTCCATCTCCAGAATAGTGCCGTTGGTGCCGTCGATTTCAAAGTCGTACTCCATGCCGTTGTACCGGATTTCAATCTCATACTTCAGACGGCCATCGTCGTAATCCGACTCAAAATCCCAAATGTCGCCGGAGGAGGCGCCGGGGACCTTGGCCAAGGCGATGCTCCGGGCTTGATCCGCTGTGATGGGGGAGCTGACGGTGTTCTGGGGCAGGGCGTGCTCCGCGTCGTAGTCGAAGCTGACGATCTCGCCGGTGGCGGCGTCGATTTCGTAGTCGTACTCCTTCCGGTCCGCGGTGTAGAACTCAATGTCGTAGACCTGCCGGCCGTTCTCCCAATCCAGCTCCGTGGGGAGGAAGGTGACGGCGTCGGCGGTAAGGCCGGCGTGCTTGAGGGCTACGGCCTTGGCTACCTCCTCGCCGATGGGGCTGTCTGTGCCAAGGACGGGGGTGTTGGGGGCTGTGCCGGTGTCGGGGGTCTCGGGGCGCGTATCATCGGTGGGGAGGGGGCGCTCTATGTCGTAGTCGTAGCTGACCACCTCACCGGTGATGGCGTCAATATTGTAGTCGTACTCCTTATGGTCCGCGGTGTAAAATTCCACGTCGTAGACCTGCCGGCCGTTCTCGATGTCCTGCTCGATGGAGAGGACAGTGACCTGATCGGCGGTGAGGCCGGCGTGCTGGAGCGCTATCTCTTGGGCGGCCTCATCCCCTATGAGACGAGGGCCTTGGCTATTGGAACGGATGACAGCGCCGGTGACAGGGTGGATTTCGTACTGGTAGGAGACGCCATCAGCGGTGAAATTGACGGCGTAGAAATCCTCTCCGTTGGCCCGGTCCAAGCCGGTGGTGGAGAAGTCGGCGGGGGCGTCCGCGGGGAGGGCGGCGTCGGCTAAGGCCGCCGCCTTGGCTGCCTCGATGCCGATATACTTCTCCGGGTCCTTCGGCTGCTGGGCGCAGGAGGTTAAAACCAGAAGAAATAGGATCATAAGAAAGGATTTTTTCATAAAAACACCTCTTTATTGTGGTTCTAATGCTGGTTTATTGAGGGGATGCCGGAGGCCGGAGGGCGGGTGGGCTTGCTGAAATCGCGGCCCAAAAGAGGGGGAGAGCCTCGGCGGCAGGGGAGGGTGGAGGCCTCGGCGGTGTGCTGTAAAGGGGGCGAAAAGTTAGAAAATGACAGGGTGGGGGCCGAAAATAAGCGGTAAAAAACCGCGCTTTTGGGGCCTTTTTGCGCAAAAAACACCGTTTTTGAGGGGGTGTGTTGCACCGAAACGTGCCTACAGGGGCGGCGGACCGGGCCGGGGAGGGGTCAGAGGAGGGTCTTCACCACGCCGGTGAGCCAATCGCCGGTGAAGTCCTCGATATTTCCAGAATCTGCTAAAGCCGCCAGGGAGGGGTCGATGGGCATCCGGGCCAAGAGGGGGAGGCCGTGGGCTTGGGCGGCGGACAGGGTTTTGCCCTCGCCGAAGAGGGGGATCTCCTTGCCGCAGTCGGGGCAGCGGAGGTAGGACATATTTTCCACCAGGCCCACAATGGGGACGTTCATCATCTCCGCCATCTTCACCGCCTTCTCCACCACCATGCTCACCAGCTCCTGCGGGCTGGCCACGACGATGATGCCGTCCAAGGGGATGGACTGGAAGACGCTGAGGGACACGTCGCCGGTGCCGGGGGGCATATCCACGTAGAGGTAGTCTACGTCCCAGACCACGTCGGTCCAGAACTGGGTGACAACGCCGCCGATGACGGGGCCCCGCCAGATCACGGGGTCGGTCTCGTCGTCCAGGAGGAGGTTGACGCTGATCAGCTCGATGCCGGTTTTGGTGACGGCGGGGAGCATGCCCCGCTCGTCGCCCATGGCCCGCTGGTGGACGCCGAAGGCCTTGGGGATGGAGGGGCCGGTGACGTCGGCGTCCAGAACGCCCACCTTGTGGCCCAGACGGCGGGTGAGGACGGCCAGCTGGCTGGTGACCATGGATTTTCCCACGCCCCCCTTGCCGGAGACCACGCCGTAGACCTTGCCGATCCGGGCGGCGGCGTTGGGGGCCTTCAGGAAGGACTGAGGCTCGGTGCGCTCACCGCAGGATTCCCCGCAGGTGGAGCAGTCATGTGTGCATTCGCTCATGGGTTTTATTCTCCTTTACCATAAAAATTAAATTGAATTGTCTTTTAATGGGGGCGCCGCGGCGCAGTACACGGCCTTGTCCGGCGCGATGGGAGGGGAGCGAAAGCGCCTGCGCCGCCGAAACAACCATCGGCGGCAGAGAGCGTACTCCAATAATATAGTATGTATCCCCCCGCGCCGGCATACAAAACAGGATTTACCGGTTCTTGATAAATTCGCGGAGCCTCTGGAGGGCTTCACTGTGTTTGGCCGAGCGCAGCGTGGGGTGCGCCAGCATCAGACGGCGCTCAAAATAGTCCTGTGCCTCCATCAGCTGGCGGGAGCGGCGCTGGAAGTCGGATTTCAGCTGCTCCCAGCGACGCAGGTATGCCTCTCCCCACTGGTCCAGGGAGTCCACGCGGGCCTGCAGGCGTTCCATGGCCCGGGCCTTCCGGGCCTCCCGCTGGGCCTCGTGGGCCTCCATGCGGTTCTCCACCGCCTCCTCCAGGTGGTTCAGGTGCTCCGCCATGGTCCGCAGCTGCTCGGCCTTCAGCTCCTCCAGCTTGTGCTGGAGCTCCTCCTGGAGGGCGTGGAGCTTCTCCAGGCGGCTGCCGATCTGGATGGCACTGCGGACGGAGATGACGATGTCAACGGCGTAGACGACAAAGATGAGGAGGGCCAGAGGGATGGCCGAGCCGCGGCGGATCATGGCGTTGATCAAAACCATGGCCCGGGGGTGGGCGTAGTGGCAGAGAAAGACGCAGGCCAGGCCAAAGAGGGTGGAGTTGAGCAGGCAGACCCGGCCGTTCAGCTGGAAGCGGTAGTGGGAGTAGTCCCACCAGCGCATGTGGAACAGGCGCTCCATGACGCAGCTGGTGACGTACTCCACGGCACTGGTGAGGAGCAGGCCGAAGAGGAAGGTGAGGACGGGGCTGGCGCAGCCGCCGCGGAGGGCGCAGAGGACCAGAAGGGCGCCGTGGCCGTAGATGGGGCAGAGGAAACCGTTGAGAAAGCCCCGCTTCTCGCAGAGCTTGCGCTGGCCGATGGAGCAGTAGACAGTCTCCCCACACCAGCCGATGAAGCTGTAGAGAATGAAGAGGAGAAACCAGCCCGCAAGGGCGGTGAGGCGGCTTAGCAGTTGAGGGGGCATGGGGGCACCTCCAAAGGGGGGGTAAATTAGGAGTTAGGAGTTAGGAGTGAAAGGGGGCGGCGGGACGGTTTGGCATTCATTCGCCGCAGGCGGATACCGCCATTCCTCATTCCTCGTTTTCCGGCAGCGTCAGCTCGTGGAATTGGGCGGGGTGGGCGCGGCGGAGGTAGGAGGCTTCGCGGGTGTGGCAGGTGAAGAGGAGGATTTGTCGGCGTTGGGACAGCTCCAAAAGGACCTCTAAGGCGGCGGCCATGCGGCGGTCGTCGAAGGTGGCCAGGGCGTCGTCCAGGATCAGGGGGGCGGACTGGGGGGCGGGGAGGACCAAGTCGCAGACGGCCAAGCGCACCGCCAAGTAGAGCTGGTCCACCGCGCCCTGGCTCAGCTGGCGGAAGGGGCGGGGGGCGGCGGCGCCGCTCTGCTGGACGGAGGCCGCTAAGTCCCGGTTCAGCAGTACAGTATTATACTTCCCGGCGGTGAGTTTTGCAAAGTATTTTGCAGATTTTTTTCCCAGCGCCGGGGCAAAGCGGCTTTGGAGGGCGGCGTTGGCGGCGGAGAGGGCCTCCAAGGCTAACTGGGCGGCGTCATATTCCCCTTGGAGTGTATCTCGCCGGCGGCGTTTCTCCTCTAAGGCCGCCTCTAAGGCGGCGGGGGAACCGGTGAGCTGGAGCTGGCCCTGGGCGGCGGAGAGGGCGCGGCGGGTGTTGCTGAGCTGGCGGCGCAGATCCTCCAGCTGGGCGCGGAGGCGGGGCAGGGCCTCCGGCTGGTCATCGTCAGGGGGCGGGGCGTCGGAGAGGGCGCTGCGGCGGGCGGTCCACAGGGCCTGGTCCTGCTGGGCCTCGGCGAGGCGGTTCCAGCGGGCGAGACCTATGTCGATGGCGGCGGCGGCCTCGGTGAGGGTGGTGGCGGCGGGGGAGAGGCGTCGGGCGGCGGCCATCACCTCGTCCTCCGCCGAGGAGAGGGCGGCGGCGAGGTTCTCCGTGCGCTGGCGGACCTCCCGCTCCCGCTGGCGGCAGTCGGCGAGGACCGCGTAGGCGGCGGCGTAAGCGTCGGCACGGCGGGTGAAGCTGCCGGAGCCGTAGGCGGCGGTGAGGGATAGAAGCTGCCGGCGGGCGCGGGTGCAGAGGAGGGTTCCGATGGTGAGGGTCAGGAGGAAAAGGGCTGTGCCGGCGGCGGTCAGGGGGAGAGGCAGGGGATGGCGGAGGAGCGGGGGCAGGGCGGTGAGGAGGAGGAAAAGCAGGGAGAGGAGGAACAGGGGCCGGGATAGTTTCCTCTGCCGCTGGAGGGCGCGGCGGGTCTGCTGGTCGCTCTCCGCCTTGGCCTGCGCCTCCTCGGCGGTGAGGCCGGCGAAGAGGGGGAAGGCGTCGGCCTCCGCTTGGGCGGCGGCGGTGTCCCGCTGGCGCTGCTCCAAGCGGCGCCGGAGGCTGTCGGCGGTGAGGCGGTTCATCTGGACGCTGCCGGCGGCGGATTTCAGGGCGGCCAGCTCGCTTCGCGGGGGGAGGCCGGCGGTCTCCTCCCGGCAGAGGGCGGCACGCAGGACGGCGGCGTCGTAGGAGCGCTGGACCGCGTCGGCCTGTTGGCGCTGCCGGGCGCCGGCCTGGCGCTCCTGCCGGAGGATTTCCTCGGTGAGCCGGCGCTCCTGCTGTTCCAAGAGGGGGAGGGCGGCCTCGGCTTCGGTGAGCTGCTGCTGGAGGGCTTGGCTCTGGGAGAGCTGGCGCTCCAAGGCGGCGATCTCCTCCTCCGCGGCGGGGAGGAGGCCGGTTTTGTTGTAGCGGCGGCGGGAGAGATACTTCTTTAACTGCTCGGCGGCCTCGGTGCAGGAGACGTCCTCCTGGCCGGAGGTGAGCAGGGCGGTGATCCGGCGCTCCAGCTCGGCGCTCTGGCCGATGACCATACCGCTCTGGGAGATGAAGGCGCTGCGCTCGTAAACCTCCCGGGGGACGCCGGTGAGGATCTGTCCGCAGTTGAGGCTGTCCAGGCCGGGGACGCTCTGGGCGGTGCCGGTGTAGACGGCGGAGAAGGCGGCCATGGGGGCGGAGGGGGAGCGGGTGCGGCGGCGGATGGTCAGGGCCTCGCCGTTGGCGGTCAGGTCAATGGCACCCTCCATGGCCGCGCCGGACCACGGAGCGTACCGGTTCTTGTCCGCGGCGGGGCGGCGGTCCCGGGTGGGCAGGCCGTAGAGCATGGAGCGCAGGAAGGCGCACCATGTGGTCTTGCCGCTCTCGTTGGGGGCGTATATGAGGTGCAGGCCGCTGCTGAGGGTCAGGGTTTGGTTGTTCAGGACGCCAAAGGTGGCGGTGAGGCGGGTGAGTTTCATATGGGCACCTCAAAGTGGGAGTCGGGAGTTAGGAGTTATTGATAGGATAGTTGGTGCTTGTACCGCTATTATAGCATGGCCGGAGGGAAAAGTCCTCCCCCATTTTGCGCATTTTGATTTAGGGGTGGGTAGATATAATATAGTATAGCTGGGTGGGGGGA